>DDSA01000053.1:0-740 GCA_002343715.1 Phycisphaerales bacterium UBA2402
AACTTCGCCGGGGTGCTGAAGTGGATCGGCTGCGGGGATCGGGAACTGGTGCAGGTGCATCAGGTGCACGGCGGCGCGGTTCATGCCGTGCATGCCGGCCAGGCGGCGCACCCTGGGCCGAGCGACACCCGGGCCGATGCGCTGGTGACCCGTGACGGGGCGCGCGCTCTCGCGGTGCGCATCGCGGATTGCGCGCCGGTGCTCATCGCGTCATCGGACGGACGTGCCGTCGCGGCGGTGCACGCCGGATGGCGCGGCGTTGTCGCCGGCGTCGTCCGGAATGCGCTCGCAACGCTGCGGGCGGAAGACGGCGGGCAGTACTTCGTGGCGGCGGTCGGGCCGTGCCTGTCGGTCATTCACTTCGAGATCGGCCCGGAAGTCGCGGCGGAGTTCGAACGCGAGTTCGGGCCAACGACACCGCACCTGCACCCGGGGCCACGGGGGCGTCCGTTGCTGGATCTGAAAGGTGCGCTGCGGGAGCAACTCGAACAAGCGGGCGTGCGGGAAGTGGATGTGATGCCGCATTGCACCTACGCCGATGCGGAGCGGTTTTTTTCTCACCGCCGCGATGCCGGACGCACGGGGCGGATGGCGGCGGTGATCGGTGTGAAGGGCTGAGTCCGGCTGATTCGAGTGCCGGATGGTGAGCGGACATCATCGGGGTATTTTCCGCTGTTCACCCTGTGGCTTCTCCCGAGTTCCGCGCCCCCTCTCCCCTACGATCTTCGCTCATGCCCGCA
>DDSA01000053.1:956-8667 GCA_002343715.1 Phycisphaerales bacterium UBA2402
TTCGCTCATGCCCGCAACCCCAGCCATCGCCATCGTCGTCAGTCGGTACAACGGCTCCATCACCGGGGCCTTGCGCCGCGGGGCCGAGGCGGAGTTCCGCAAGCGAACGGGCCAGAAGAAGGTCGCGGCGGTGATCCCAGCGCCGGGAGCATTCGAGTTGCCGGCCCTCTGCCGCGCGGCGGCGGAATCCGGGCGTTTTTCCGGGGTGCTGGCGCTGGGGTGCCTGATCCGTGGTGAGACGAACCACGACTGGCACATCGCCACGGCGGTCGCGGGTGGACTGGTGGACATCACGATCCGCACAGGAGTTCCCATCGCCTTCGGGTTACTCACCACCGAGACAGCGGCCCAGGCGAAGGCTCGCGCGGGCGGAGAGAAGGGCAACAAAGGGGCGGAGGCGATGTCGGCGCTTCTGGAAACCGTGGCGACGATCCGCGCGTTGGAGAAGGACTCGGCGCGGGAGTTCGAGCGGACCATCACCCGTATCAGCGCATCGCCCAAGGCCGACAAGGCTCGCCGCGCGAAATCCGGAGCGGCATCGTGAGCGCGATCGACCCGATCCGTGCCGCGGCCTTCGACGAGATCCTGCAACTTCCCGAGGCCAGGGAGCACGCGGGCAGCGATGCGGCGGGCGCGATCGAGGCCATCCCCGCCGAGCACCGGGCGCGGGCGCTGCACATCGCCTCAAGACGCCTGGCCTTCCAGATCCTCTTCGAAATGGACGCGCGTGGTATCTCGGACCCCGCCTTCGCGTCCAACACCCTGGCGTACGTGGACGGACTGACGCCTTTGCAGGCGGAGCAGATCGCGGCCCTCATCGCCGGTGCGCACGAGCACCGCGCCAAAGCGGATGCGGTGTTCCGTGAACTCGCCCCCGAATGGCCAACCCACCGCCTCGCAGGCACGGATCGGGCCATACTTCGACTGGCGTACCACGAGATCGCGAGCGGAACCACGCCCGCGCCGGTGGTCATCAACGAGGCCGTGGAACTGGCCCGGCACTACTCCACCGACCGCTCTCCCGCCTTTATCAACGCGCTGCTGGACAAGGCGGCGAAGAACTTGAACGCACCGACCACGCCGGCTTGATTGCTCAACCCGACGTCTTCCAACCTCATCACCCCGAGTCACGATCTACGTTCCCATGGCGCTCTTCCGTTCACTGATCGACAAGTTCAAGCAGGGCCTGGAAAAGACCCGGCAGACGCTCATCACGGGCGTGCAGGGGCTGCGGAATCTCCTGCTGGGGCGGAAACTCGATGCCGCGCTCATCGCGGACCTTGAGCGCAGACTCCTGGAGGCGGATGTGGGGCCGAAGACCACGGGGAGACTGATCGAACAGATCCGGGCCGATTTCGCGGCGGGCAAACTGGAGACGGGCGATCAGGTGCTCGAGTACCTGAAGGCGGAACTCAAGGCACTCTGGCCGCCGGAGGATCGTGCCCTGCGCTTCGCCCAGAGCGGGCCGACGGTGATTCTTGTGACCGGCGTGAACGGCGCGGGCAAGACCACGAGCATCGCCAAACTCTGCCGGATGCTGCGTCACGAAGGCAAGACTGTCCTCCTGGGCGCGTGCGACACGTTCCGCGCCGGGGCTGTGGCACAACTGGAAATCTGGAGCGAACGCCTGGGCGTGGAGGTGGTGAAAGGGGCGCAGGGGGGCGACCCGGCGGCGGTGGCCTTCGACGCGTGCGCCGCGGCGAAAGCCCGGGGCGTGGACGTGCTGATCCTCGATACCGCCGGGCGGCTCCAGACGCAGGACCCGCTGATGCGGCAACTGGCGAAGATCCGCGCGGTGGCGGCGAAGCAGATCCCCGGCGCGCCTCACGAGACAATCCTGGTGCTCGACGCGACCGCGGGGCAGAACGCCCTGCGACAGGCCGAGGAGTTCGGCAAGACGGTCGGCGTGACCAGCATCTTTCTGTCCAAACTTGACGGCACCGCACGGGGCGGCATCGTCATCGCAGTGCGAGAGACGACACACATCCCGGTCAAGTTCATCGGCCTGGGCGAGACGCCCGACGACTGTCAGGCCTTCGACCCAGAGGCGTTCGTGGAGGCGATGTTCGCGGCATAACCGTTTGCGGGATACCCCCGGCGGCCCGCTCAAGAGTGTTCGTGCCGTCCACCGGTCGCGTCCCTCTCACTCCCCCGAAATCCCGAGACGATGTTGGCTCTAACATTCCACATGCCCCTCCTGTGCGTGAATATCGACCACGTGGCAACGGTGCGGCAGGCGCGGTACCGGGGTGGCCCGGACTACGGCGAGCCGGACGTGATGCGCGCGGCGCTTGATGCCGAGTTGGGCGGCGCCGACGGGATCACGGTTCACCTGCGTGAAGATCGTCGGCACATCACCGATCGGGATGTTGACCTCCTCCGCGAATCGGTGCGTGTGAAGTTCAACCTCGAGATGGCCGCGACGGACGAGATGGTGGGCATCGCGGAGCGGATCCGCCCGCACACGGCGATGCTGGTGCCCGAGGGTCGGCACGAGGTGACGACCGAGGGCGGGCTGGATGTTGCCGGGCAGCGCGCCCGGCTGAAAGAAGTCGTGGCTCGGCTGCGCGCAGTCGGTTGCGTCGCTTCGGCCTTTATCGATGCGGAGGAGAAACAGGTGGAGGCGGCGGCGGCGTGCGGGTTCGACGTGTGCGAGGTGCACACGGGGCCGTACGCCGCGGCGTTCTTCGCAACGGGAGGGGATTTTCGGGCAGGTTCGCTGATGGCCGAGTACGGCAAGGTGTGGCGTGCGGGCTGGAAGATCCGAGAGTCGGGCATGAGGTTCAACGCGGGGCACGCGCTGAACTACGTGAACGTGGGGCCGGTGGCGGCGATACCCGGGGTTCGGGAACTGCACATCGGCCACTCGATCGTGTCGAGGGCGATTCATCGAGGGCTGACGGGGGCGGTGCGTGACATGAACAGTGCGATCCACTCGGCCCATGTGCCGCAGGAGTGGGCTGTGGCGGAAAAGGACTATTTCGTATGAGCAACCCCGGGATCGCGCGATTCAAGAGACAACTCGCGGCGGAGTCGTGGGCCAACGATCTGGCCTTGCGCTCTCTGTCGAGCGTGCCCGATCAGTTCCGTCACAGCGGCGCGTACCAGCGGGCGGTGCAACTGTTGCCGCACAATCAACTTGCCCGCGGGTTGTGGCTGGCGCGGTTGCGGGGCGAATCTCACGGGACAATCGCGGATTGGTTCCCGGCGTGGACCGAGGCACAGACGCGGGCCGAGTGCGCCCGTTTGGATGCGGCGTGGGGTGCGTACCTTGATTCACTGACCGACGCGGACCTGCCGCGCCCGTGCCGGTACGCCAGCACCGAAGGAAAAGCCTATGAGAGTGTGGTGGAAGACATCATCATCCACGTCTTCAACCACTCGACCTATCACCGGGGACAACTCGCCCGGCTGGTAACGGAGTGCGGCGGGGATCGGGCCGGCACCGATTACATCGCTCATAGTCGGCGCGTGCTCTGAAACAAGACTGGGGGGCAGGGGGATGGAGCGGGATCGCGGCAGCAAGAGAGCGGAGGGGGATTCGTCGGGAAGGTTGCGCAAGCGTCTCGACTTCGAGCGTTCGACCGATCGGCGAACCGATGCGGGCCGGGCGCTGGGTCTCGAGCGGATGAAGGCGCTGATGCGGGCGCTCGATGATCCGCAGCTGGCCTGCCGCGTGGTCCACGTCGCGGGGAGCAAGGGCAAAGGCAGCGTGTGCGAGATGGTGGCGGCGGCGGCGCAGGGGTGCGGGTGCGTTGCGGGGTTGTATACCAGCCCGCACCTGGTCGATCTGCGGGAGCGCATCCGTGTCGGCGGGCGCATGATCTCCGAGTCGGACTTTGTCGCCGCGCTGACCGAAGTGGAAAGGGCGGAGGCCTGCTTGCCGGAATCGCTCCGCCCGGTGACTCATTTCGAGGCGGTCACCGCCGCGGCATTCATGTATTTCCGTTCGCGGGCTGTGGATGTCGCGGTGATCGAGACAGGTATGGGCGGCCTGCTGGACGCGACCAACGTTGTCCGGCCTGACATCAGCCTCATCGCGTCGATCCAGATGGAGCACGCGGACGTATTGGGGCAGACGCTGGCCGAAATCGCCCGGCACAAGGCGGGCATTATCAAACCGCACACCCCGGCGGCGACCGTCCCGCAGGCCGCGGAGGTCCTGGCGGTGCTTCGTCATGCCGCGGAATCCGCGGACGCGCCGTTGGCGGTGGTGGGAGAAGAGTCGCTCATCCGCGTTGAACGGAGTTCGGCGGCCGGGACGTCACGGTTGATGATCCGGGCGGCCCGCGGATGGTTCGGGCCATTCACGTGCCCGCTGCCGGGCGAGCATCAGATGATGAACACCGCGCTGGCGCTGGCAGGGTTGGAAAGACTGCGCGAGACGGGGCTGCCTATCACGGCGGACGGAGTCTCGCGCGGGCTGGCCAAGACGCCGCGCCGGGGGCGGATGGAGTTGATCGCCCGCTCACCACGCGTGGTGGTGGATGGAGCGCACACGCCGGACTCGATACGGGCTCTGTTGGCCGCGTTGCCGAAGGAGTTTCCGCACGATTCATTGCTGGTGGTCTTCGGCTGCTCGCACGACAAGGATGCGGGAGGGATGCTCGATGCGCTCTGCCGCGCGGCGGACAAAGTGATCCTCGCGGCGGCCTCTGGCGGGCGAGCGATGCCCGTCGAGGTACTCCGAGCACTGTGTCACGATGGGGTCGGCGCGGAAGTTCAATCGTCACGGGATGTCGTGTCGGCCGTCCGTGCGGCGCGTTCCGCGGCATCGGCGGACGATGTGGTGCTCGTGACGGGGTCGTTCGCTGTGGCGGGGGAGGCCAAGAGCGCCGTGGCGTAGAACGGAACGGCTATGCGAGCCGGCCCATCCGCCGTGCGAGCAGAAAGGCGAGTTCAAGGGCCTGCTGGTAGTTGAGTCGGGGGTCGCAGAGACTGACGTAGTTGGTCGAAAGGTCGGCCTCGGTGATGCCCGAAGCGCCCCCGATGCACTCGGTGACGTCTTCGCCGGTGAGTTCAAAATGAACACCGCCGAGAAAGGTGCCGCTCTGTTCATGCACACCCGCGGTCCCCTCGAGTTCATCGAGAATAGCGTCGAAGGAACGGGTCTTGACGCCCTTCGCGGTGGTGGTGCTGTTGCCGTGCATGGGATCGCACATCCACAGGACGGGGCGTTCGCCCACAGCGCGGATGATCCCGGGCAGCGCCTCTCGCACCTTCGCCGCGCCCATGCGGGCGATCAGCACGAGTTTGCCCGGTTCATGCCGCGGGTTGAGTCGATCGCAGAGCGAGGCGATCTCATCGGGCGCGGCCGCGTGACCGATCTTGACGCCGATGGGATTCCGGATACCCCGGAAATACTCGACATGCGCACCGTCCGCGCTGCGGGTTCGATCCCCGATCCACGGCAGGTGGGTGGTGAGGTTGTAATGGCCCTCCCGCCGCGGCACGCGTCTTGTTTGAGCGGCTTCGTAATACAGATTGAGGCCCTCGTGGCTGGTAAAGAACTCGACCCGGGTGATGTCGTCCACGGCGCGCTCGCCCAGGGCCTCCATGAAGCGCAGGCCGTCGGCGAGGTTGGCGGTCATGCGCTGGTACTCGGCCCGCATACCGGGTGAAAGGCTGGCGTGGGAGAAGAAAGAGAGATCCCAGTATTCGGGGTGGTGCAGGTCGGCGAACCCGCCCTCGACCAGGGATCGGATGAAGTTGAGCGTGATGGCAGCGTGCTGATAGGCGCTGACCATGAGGCGAGGGTCGGGCGTACGGGCTTCTCGAGTGAACTCGGCCCGGTTGACCAGGTCGCCGAAGTAACTGGGCAGTGTCTGGCCCGCGCGCGTTTCGGTGGGGCTGCTGCGGGGCTTGGCGTACTGGCCCGCGAAGCGGCCGATGCGGGTCACGGGCTTCTTCATGCCGTGGACCAGCACGAGGGACATCTGAAGAAGTATCTTGAGCTTGTTGGCGATGAGGTCGGCCCGGCAGTCGGCGATCGTCTCGGCGCAGTCCCCCCCCTGCAGGATGAAGCGTTTCCCCGCCTGTGCCTCGGCGATCTCCGCGCGGAGACGCTCGATCTCCCACGAGGTGACCAGGGGCGGAAGGCTGCGCAGCGTGCCCTCCGCCGCGGCAAGGGCCGCGGTGTCGGGGTACGAGATTCCCTGTGCCGCGGGGCGGAGTTTCCAGGACTCGGGGGACCAGTTGATCGGATCTGTGTGGGACAAGCGGGATTGTATTTCAACAGGGGTCGCGGGGTTCAGCGCCAGCGGCCCTCGTGCTCATTCCAATATTCGAGGACACTCGCGGATCGTCGTGCGAGGCGTTCGAGTTCCGCGGCGCGTTCCTCGGCGGTGGCCTTGTCCCACCAGGCATCATCCCGCGGCGCGGTGAGGCGGCAGAGCCTCGCGGAAGCGGTGTACGCGGCACGCTGGCGCGGTGTGACTTCGCCCTGAAGAGTGGGCAGATCGGCGGCGAGGTGTTCGAGGATACCTGTCTCTGCTTTGGCAAGTGCAGCGGCGGCGGCCTTGTCGCCTTCGGTCGTGAGGTCGAGGAGAAAATCAGCGCAGACACGGGTGCCCAGTGAACCCAAAAGGTTGTACAGCCGGGAACGCTCGGTGGGTGACAGGTTGGGCAGTTGGGCGAGAGCGACCATGTCACCATCGGCGCTGAGAATGGTGAGCCGCCAGACGGTCTGCGCGGCCAGCCGCGCCTGGCCCTTATTCGATTCCGCGTTCTCGATCAGCGGACGCAGAACCCGCTGATAAAACTCATCGCGGTAGGCCGTGAAAATGGCCGCGAGTTTTTCCGCGAACGCGTGAGGATCGGCGATCTCGCCGGGGCCGATCTCACCCAGGAGTTTCCCGTCGGGAGAGAGAACCGCGGCGAAAAGGCCGATGGTGGCGGGTAAACCCAGTTGCCGCGCTTCCTCGATCACGCGGCTGTTGCGGCTGACTCGCACGGGGATAAAGTGCTTGTGGATCATGGCAACGACGGTGCGGTCGCGGAACGAGTCCTCTTGCGCATCGCGGAGGTCGTCGTCATCGCCCCGATCCGCGCTCTCAGAGACCCAAAAGAGCAGAGGAAGGGATTGTTCCTGCGCGCGAGAGACAGATTGGGGCACGCTGCCGCTCCACTGAACGGGGTTCTGCGCGAACGCCGGGATCACGGCCAGCAGGCAGATGCACAGCGCAGAGAATGTTCTGTTCATGGTCTGTTCCGGGTGGGGGAGCGTGTCTTCACGAAGTTGGTGCCCGCGGGGGCGACGCCGGGGTTCTCACACCGGGAGCGTCGCGGGATATCCGTGAACGAGTTCGTGGGGTGGCGGATTGGCCGTGCAAGAGGTGTGATTTCCCGCGGCGTACTCAGCGATCTTGGATGACAAAGTCTGGCATCCTGACCCGGGAGCCGGCGGGCAGTTCGAGGGATGCGCCGGGGTTGAGCGTGTGCGAGACTTCCCCGCCTTCGACTCTGTGGGTGAAGGTGATGTCGTGATTGCTGGTGTTCTGGATTGAGAGGCCCCGGTTGCAACCAGCGAAGACCAGCAGGCTGATGACCGCGAGAATTCGGGAGGAGAGTTTCATATAGCAAGTGTACCAAACGGCGGTGCACTGTAAAGACATTCGGCTGGACTCAGGGCGTTTCAAACCCGTCCCGTCGTGATCCAAAAGTGACACAGCGGCCCGGGAGGGGCCGCCGTGCGCGGGCGGGGGGGGGGGGG
>DDSA01000113.1:0-5984 GCA_002343715.1 Phycisphaerales bacterium UBA2402
AGCATCCTGTGCAGCTGATCTTTCGCTGTGGTTCCAGCGGATGTTCCACGGCGCCGAGAAGAACACCGAAGAAGCGCCAAACAGCGAAGAGAGAGCCAGTTTTTCCAATTTGCATAATCGAAGGAAATCCAGTTTCACGTCGTCAGGTTTGAACCAGTTTCAGAGTGGCCGCGACACAATGGCCGCGACCGCTGCGACAAGCGTCCCGCCAAGCCGGTCGCCCGGGGGGACAGAGGAAGCACCGGGGAAAGCGGAAGCGATCCTCCGTCGCTCGGATCTATGGTCCATCGGGGCGAACCGACCTCGCCGACGCGCCGGATGAAAGCCCGTGCGCCGCCACTCTGCGATGCAGGGCGCCACCGTGGGCGAGGACGAACCGCAGGCTCAATCGGCGCCGGAGTACGAATTCGATCAGCGGGTCGCCTGGTAGGTGTTAGCGAGCGTGCAGGCGCTGAGCGAAGCGGGGTTCGCCTGACTTTTCAGGGACCACCGGGGCCAATTTCAAGCTTGACGCTCGTTGATGGAGGCTCATATACTCTTCTGGACAGCGCTGGATTTCCGATCCTCTGTGCGTATACGACTAGCGCAGATCTACCATTGAGCGGTCTGGTCGCTCATGATACCAAGCGACGTCTGGGACTCTGGAGGGATAGCTCGGCTTGGGCGGTCCCGTGCTGTCTGTGGTGATTCTTGGGGGATCGGGAGGCAATGTTCGTCCGCGCGCGCGAGCATCTTTGTCAGTCATGGGGCGTGGGCAAGGTGATTGAGCACGAGGGCACGGAAGCCACCGTATCTTGGTTCGACTCTCCGGTAAAGGAGTCGCGCCTAGAGCGAATCCCGCTGAGAAATCTACTGCGCGTGGTACTGGATCCGCAGACCCGCGTCTACTGGTTAGATCCGACGGCTGGGGTGTGGCGGGTGGGGCGCGTCCTCGATGCCGATGACCAGGTTGCAATGGTCCGTTTCGCCAATAGCCGGGATGCCACAATCCGCGTCGACGAATTGGAGGTCCGTTGGGATCGTCCGGTTAACGATCCGAGCGCCTTTCTCGCCGAGCGAATTTCGGAATCGCCGACATTTTCGGACGCGCGTGCTCAGTTCGCGCGGTTATTGGTCGAGCAGCGCGGCGCCTGTGGCGGCATGTCGGGCCTGATCTCATCGGTGATCGCGCTGGAACCCCACCAGGTCGAGGTCGTCCGGCGGGTGCTGCGGGATCCGGTGCAGCGCTATCTGCTCGCCGACGAGGTGGGGCTAGGCAAGACCATCGAGGCCGGTGTACTGATTCGACAGTACGTGCTCGACGATCCCAATGGCCATCGGATCCTGGTCCTGGCCCCCCCGGCCCTAGTGGTACAGTGGCAGCGGGAACTGCGCGCGCGGTTTCTGCTCGGATATGCGCTGGAAGACAGCATCCAGGTGCTGTCCCTCGACGCGGGGTCAGAGCGATTGCTGGAACAGGTGCGCCGCGCTGGGATGCTGGTGATCGACGAGGCCCATCATCTCAGCCAAAACCCGGTGCTCTATCAAACCCTGCGGGAGGCGATCACTACCACCCAGCGACTGCTGTTGCTCTCCGCGACCCCGGTGCTGCATAACGAGCGGGGCTTTCTGGAGATGCTGCACCTGCTCGACCCTGACGTGTTTCCCCTATCCGACGAGGCAGCCTTCCGCCGACGTATCGAGCATCGTCAGGGCCTAGCCGAGGCGGTGGCCGGACTGGTGCCGGAGAACCTGCTGCAGCTCGAGGTCTTTCTCGACGACTTGGCGGCGCGCTTCCCGGACGACGACGGCCTGCGCGGCCTGATGGATCCGGTGCGAGCCGTAGCGCAAGCCTTGCCGGACGAGTCGGACCCAGTGTTGGCCGACGCGCTGTCTGCATTGCGGGCCCACCTAACAGAGACCTATCGGCTCGACCGGCGCATCCTGCGCAACCGTCGGCGGGATCTATCGTTTCTGACCCCCAGACGGGCCGGTCTGACCCGCATCCCCTACCGCTGTGCCGCGAACGCACGTTTCGTGCAGGCCATCGAGGCCTGGCGTACGGCCGCAGCCGCGTCCGTCTATGGCCGGGAGGACAGCCCGGAGGCGCGGATTCTGGCGGGTTGCTGTCATCAGTTGGTTGCCTCCCTGTTGACCGATCCGGCGAGCATCGCCGGCCTGGATGAGTCCGGCGCGGCTTTCTCCCCAGCGGCAAACGAAGCCCTCGGTGAACTGGCGCGGGCCGCCCGCGAGGTCCAGCAGAGCGAGGAGCGCATACGGGCTTTGCTGGCCGTGGTGCAGCAAGAACTTCAGGGCAAGGCGAAGCTAGTGATTTTCTGCACCTTCCCTACCATCGCCGATGCCTTGGCCGGCTTTCTAGCCAGCGCCCTGCCAGTACCAGTTGAGCGGCACCGACCGGCGGTCGGTGATGCCGATCAGGAGCAGCCCTGGGAGCGGTTTTGCACCCAGACCGAGCATCGTGTGCTGGTTTGCGATGCCGCGGCGGAGGAGGGGCTGAACCTGCAGGGCGGCGCCAAAGTGGTGATCCATTACGATCTGCCATTGGCCCCGAACCGCATCGAGCAACGCCTCGGACGGGCCGATCGTTACGGCAGCGCCGACCCGATCCGGTCCATCGCGCTGTGCTGTGCCGACAACCCCTATGCCACTGTCTGGGCCGACTATCTGGAACAAGGACTGGGGGTGTTTGAACGCTCCATCGCGAGCCTGCAATACCTGATCGATGATGAGTTGCGCGCCCTGACGGACGTGCTGCTGATCGAGGGAATCGACGCCCTGCGGGCACTTACCGAACGCACGGGTGGCCCTAACGGTACCGTGGCGCGGGAGTTGCGGCGCATTGAGGATCAGGACGCCCTAGATGCCCTGGCGGTCACCGAAGACGGCGGCCTCACGGATCTGGATGCGGTAGATGGCGAATGGCGCGAACTCGCCTCGAGCCTGCGGGGCTGGTTAACGGACATCCTCCAGGTGGAAACGGAACCCGAGCCACCCAAGGGGCCGGACTGGTTCGGCTACGACCCGTTCCGCTTCTGCTTCCGCTACCAGGATGACGGGCGACGCGCGCTGATCCCGATGGGTCGTATCCTGTCCGTTTTGCTGGGTCTCTTGGACACGGACGCACCGGGGGCTAACTCACGCCGGCTCAAGTCTTGCTGGTATAGCTGTCGACGCCCCGCGGCCCAGTCTATCGGCGGGGTTCCCGAGGGCCTGCACCTGGTGCGCTGGGGCGATGAACTGGTCGACCGCATCCAGCGGTTGATGGACCTGGACGACCGCGGGCGCGTGGCGGCGCTGTGGCGGCTGGTGCCGGATCATGCGTCCCCGTCGGGAGAGGTGGCGGACCTGTTCCTGCAGTTCGACTTCATCGTCGAGACCGACATCGATCAGGTGCTCCGAGCCGCTGGTGAGCCAGACACCTCGTCTCTGCGTGCGGCCCTGGCCCGCCGAGGGGACATGGCACTGCCGCCCTTCTATCACCGGGTTTGGATCGACGGAGACTCGTCCCCGGTCGTCGATCCCGTACTGCTGGAGTGCCTGGAAGCGCCCTATTTGCGTGCGGCCGCCGCCGGACCCTATCGCGACTGGAATCTCAACTGGGAACGCTGGCCCCTGGTCGAGGGCCTTGGGTTGCCGGTCATGGGCGCTTGGCGGGAATGGGTGCCACGCGCCCGTCAGGCGGCCGAGGCGATCCTGCACCGCGACTGCGACTTAGCGCAGCGCTGCGAACGGGCCGTCGCCAACGCCCGGCAAACCGACCAAGGGCGGTTCGCCCAGTTGCGCGCCCGCGCCAAAGGCAACGTCGGCTCGGACGCCGCCGCGACCCTGGCTTTGTTGGAGCGGGAACAGCGCATCGCCAACGGTCTATACGCCGGTATGCGCGCACCGCGCGTGACCCTCGGCACAGTCGTCGCGGTGTTCCTGTCCGCGCAGCCCTTGGTAGGCCGGTATGGATGAGCGCTTCGACTTCACCGCGCTCGGACGGGCCCTACTCGACTGGCCGGTCGGCACCGCAGCGCTTGATCTCCCAGCCGCAACGTCATTACTCGGAAGGCTACGGCAGATTCTGCAACAGGCCCGGCAGCGGGGTGCACCAGAGTATGGCCCAGACCTGATGGTGCTGGTCCGACAACTGCTGATAGAGCGGGGCGGCGACAGTCGGTTCGCTAAGCATCTCAACGTCCCGCGGGGCCCGGGCTGGCCGGAGGCCGACGCCTGGCGCCGGTTCGGCTGCACGGTGACGGAGACCGCCGAGCGCCTGCTGATCGCGGCCCAACCCTGGCGGCCCGACTGGCTCGGCGCGCTGCCGGACGGGGACGAGGACATCTTCGCAGCCGAGCATCAGGCGCGACCGGTGCGGGCCGATGCCCAAGTGCCCATGGACCCCTTCCTGCGCGAGGTAACTGGGTACGACGCATACGTCTGCCCCGGCCAGCGCGAGGCGGTGCTGAGCGCCCTTTGTATGCCCGCGGGCAGCACGCTGATCGTCAATTTGCCGACGGGAGGCGGCAAGAGCCTGGTAGCCCAGGTGCCGGTACTGCTAGACGGGCTGGAGTCGGGTCTGACCCTGTTCGTCGTCCCCACCAACGCATTGGCGCTGGACCTGCAGCGACGCACCCGAGAATTGCTCGCCAAGGGCCGCCGCGCCGGCGCCGAATGGCCGCTGGCTTGGACCGGCGACAGCGATGCGACGGATCGGGCTGAGATCAAGCAGCGTGTGCGCGCCGGCACCCAGGGCATCCTGTTCGCTTCGCCGGAGGCCGTCTGTGGCGCGCTGCTAACCGCCCTCTACCAGGCCGCCGAACGGGGCGCGCTGCGCTACCTGGTGGTCGATGAGGCCCATCTGATCGCCCAATGGGGAGATGACTTTCGGCCTACGTTCCAACAACTGGCCGGCGTGCGCCGGGGCCTGCTGAGCGCCTGTCCCCAGGGCGCGGCATTCTGCACCCTGCTGCTGTCCGCGACCTTCCCTAGCCCGGTGATCCAGACCCTGGAGACCCTGTTCGGCCCGTCCGAGCAATTGCAGATGGTCGCCGCGGTGCATCTGCGCCCGGAGCCCCGCTATCTCTGCCACCGTGTGTGCGACCGAGACGAGAAACGGGAGCGGCTGATGGAACTGCTGCGCTATATCCCGCGGCCCTTCATCCTCTACACGACCACCCGCGATGATGCCCGCCAGTGGTTTGAGGAGTTGCGCGTGGCCGGATATGGGCGGCTCGCCTGCTTCCACGGCGAAACGGGCGGCACCGAGCGCAAGCGCATTATCGACGACTGGGTGGATGACCGCCTCGACGGCGTCGTCGCCACCTCCGCTTTCGGCGTCGGCATGGACAAGGCCGACGTACGTGCGGTGATCCATGCCGCGCTGCCGGAGACCCTCGACCGTTTCTATCAGGAGGTGGGCCGCGGCGGGCGCGACGGGCGGGCGAGCCTGTCGATCACGTTGTTCGACAAGACGGATCAAGGCATCGCCCGCGACATGACGACACCGACCCTGATCGGCGACGACAAAGGCTTTGAGCGCTGGCGCACCATGTTTCTGGCGAGCGAACCGGAACCGGAGGACCCCGATCTGCGCCTGGTCGATCTCACCCGGGTGCCCGGTGGGCTGACCCAGCAGAGCGATTACAACCGCGACTGGAACATGCGCACGCTCATCCTGCTGGCGCGGGCCGGGCTGATCCGACTGGAGTCCGTGCGTCCCCGGCTCGCCGGGGCCTCGCCCAGCGAGGAGGACTTCCCTGAACCGGCGGGCGCCTACGCGGACTGGGATGCGTACTTCGCGCGAATTCCAGTCCGCGTCCTCGACGGGGGGCTGATGGATCAGGCTCGGTTCGAGCAACGCATCGGCGCCCAACGCCAGCGCGGCGTGGGGGGGGGGGGGGGCGCCCTTTGGGGGTTGGGGGGGGGGGGGGCCGTTATAAACGGGGGAGAAAGAATTTCCGGCGCCGGGGGGGGGGGTGTTTTTTGTGGGGGGGGGGGGG
>DDSA01000113.1:6129-6690 GCA_002343715.1 Phycisphaerales bacterium UBA2402
AGGCCGCCTTTGGGCAGATGCTGGATGCGCTGGACGGTCGCCGCGAGATGGCCGCCGTGCTGACCGATCTCTACACCAGCGACGGAGCAGGACGTACTGTGATCGTATCGTCTTTCTGTCGGGGCTGCCCCGCAAGCGCCGGGGCACCCCATGCCGATAGCCCGGACTACCAAATCCCACCCGGGATCGGCATCGCGAACGTAGCTGCCTGGAACGATACCGTTTGGCAACGGTATTTCCCCGGCCTGGACCCAGGGTTTGCGGTCGTGCTCTGTCCCGGCGAAGACGGGCGGAACGCGGAGGTACTGGCCGCGCTGAGGGCCGCCGTCGCCCTGTTCGGCATCCTTGAGGTCGCGGCCCCGGCGGCGGTCTGGGAACTGGATCCCGCCCTTCAGGCCCTGCATCGCGCCGCCCCGCGCCGACTGCTGATCCGGCGCGACCTCCCCGACACCCCGGCGGGGCCGTTCACCCTACCCCCTCCCCCGGCCCCCCCCCCCCTTCCCCTGGGGCCGCGGGCCCCGCCCCCCCCCGGCGATCTCCCCCCCCCGCCCCCCCCCCCCG
>DDSA01000109.1:0-1251 GCA_002343715.1 Phycisphaerales bacterium UBA2402
GGGGGGGGGGGGGGGTCGGGTTGGGGGGGGGGGGGGGGGGGGGGGGGGGGGGGTGCTACTCCGCCGGCCGGTGGTGGCGGCGGCACGCCGAACAGCCCCGGCACTCCGCGCACTACGGGCGCTCCTTCTCCGAAGGGGACAACGCCATGAACACATTGACACGAGGTCAACGGGGCTTCGCCACGCTTCTGGTATTCGCGGTGATTGTCATCAGTGCTGTGGTCATCGGCACCATCCAGTCAACGGCATTCAGTCAGGCCGCGGCCGGGCGTGAGTCCTTGGCGCGCGTGCGGGCTTTTTGGGCGGCTCGGGCCGGTGTGGAGTGCACGATCGCACGGTTGGAGTTCGCCACCGAGAACCCAGACCCCAACGACGCGTACCAGGTGCTCAACGACATGACCGACGTAGCCGAGGGTGTGGTCGCCGGAGCAGTGTGGCGAATCGCCACGACTGACGGGAAGAACGAGGTGCTCGGCCCCGCCGATGCGCACGCGAAGATCAACATCAACCTTGCCACCGTCGATCAACTCCTGTCTATCGAGCCGCTGATGACCGAGGACGTCGCGGACTCCATCGCCGATTGGATCGATGCAGACGATGACGTGAATCCGCTCGGGGCCGAGATCAGTTTCTACCAGACGCTGCCACACTCCTACGTGCCCCGGAACGGTCCTCTGCGGAGCATCCAGGAGTTGGAGTTGGTCGCTGGCGTGTCTCAGCAGGATGTCCGGGGTGAAGATTGGAATCTCAACGGAATTCTCGACCCGAACGAGGACGATGGTGATGCCTCCTGGCCCCCGGACAACGCCGATGGGATCCTCGACAGGGGATGGTCCGGCATCCTGACCGCGTCGAGCCGAGACGGAGGCTTGAACGCCGCGGGAGAGGCTCCCATCGACCTGATCACAACCTCCGAGAGCGAGGTCATCGCCAAGACCCAGGTGAACTCCGAGCAGGCGAAAGCCATCATCGAATACGCTTCCATGGGTCAGAACCCCACCATGCGGGCATTCATTGCCACCAATCTCGCCACGCTTCAGCAACAGGCCACCGGGCAGGCCGCGGTCGGCGGCCGTAACCGCAACCGTGTGCCCAACCTCTCGAACGAGCAGTTGACCGCGCTGCTCGAATACTTCACGATCGGCAGTGCCTCCGATACCGCCCCGGGGCCCGGAAAACTCAATATCAACACCTGCGACGCGGAAACGCTCCAGTTTCTTCCCGAAATCGAGCCCGAGGTCGCGGACGCCA
>DDSA01000109.1:1460-30203 GCA_002343715.1 Phycisphaerales bacterium UBA2402
GCCATCATCGCCGAGCGATCTTCACGCCCCGACGGATTTACTTCCGTGCTCGATCTGAGCGAGGTATCGGGTATCACCCGCCGACAACTCTCCACGCTCTACGACATACTCTGCACCCGATCCAACGTTTTCATTGTGACCAGCCGCGGCAGAGACGAAAAGACCGGGCTGGAAGTTGAAATCCAGGCGACCATTGATCGTTCTTCCCTTCCCGTGGTTCTCTCCGAGGTTCTGGTCCGATGAAGTACCCAGCCGCACAACGTACTGACGCTGCCGTGGCCGGGCTGTACTCCATCGGGGATCGGCACAGCCTCGTGGTGCTCCGCCGCGCCGGCGAAGGGTGGGCGATCGCCGAGGTCCGTACCCTCAACGCCGCGGAACTACCCGCGGTCGCCGAGACCTGTCAACGCCATGGGGTGGATCGCGTGACTCGGATCGCGCCCGCGCTGGAGTGCGTCAGCAAGACCATCGATGTGCCCGTGGGCGAGCCGGCGCAGATGGCCGCGGCGGCAGGGTTGCTGGCCGAGGCGGAACTACCCCCCAGCCTTCCAGCGCACCGCCGTGCGGGAATGTTGATCCCCGACACTTCTCGGCACGGCGTGTGTACCGCGCTGCTCACCGGCTGGCTGACCCGACGTGAGCCTCCGCCCCCGCTTGCAGGCGTTGACGAGTCGTGGGCCTGTCCGGCGTCGTCGCTTGCGGTCTTGCGGGGGGATGGGCGTTTCGCGATGTTCGCCGAGCCGCGCGAAGGCGCTGTCATCACGATCGCCACAGGTCATGAACACTCCGCGGCTCGCGTTGTACCCGCTCCCGCGGGCGATGCGGCCGGTTGGCAGGAGGCCAAGCGCGATGCCGCGATCGAGACCGCCGCTCGCATCGGGATGAACCCATCCGAGATTCCGTCGGGTGGAGCCGTCACTCTCGCCAAGCAGTCGCGCGAGCGGTTGAGCATGATATCGGGTGTACGTGATGATCCGAACTGGTTCGATGAGTACGGAATGGCCCTGGGCGCGGCATTGCTCGCGGGTGATGGCCAGCACGGTGCGTTGGCGGGTTTATCCGCCCGTGCCCCGGTGGTGAAGCGCAGTCCGGTGCTCCGCGCTGCCGAGTGGGTCTCTGATCCGAAGCGTGCGGTGTGGACCGCCGTTGCCGCCTGCGGTGTGATGCTCCTGCTCCCGTGGGGATTCGCGTGGGCCCGACATGAAGTGCTGACGAAACGAACGTCGGTGCTGGAACAGATGAAAGGAACCAAAGCCGAGATCGAGAAGAAGGCCGCGCTCTACAACCAACTCGACATCAGCCGCTGGCCCATGACGAAACTCCTGGCGGACCTGAGCGGCGCCACCCCGGTGGGGATCATCGCCACGGATGTAAGGCTCTCACCCGAGCAGGGCCTCTCGTTTCAAGGCACCGCCGAGAAGTCCGATCTCATCAGTACCTTCCAGGGGAATCTGAGCAAGACGAGGCTCTTCCGCAATGTCAAAATCGCCCGTGTGGAAAGCAAGCCGGATGCCGGTGTCGAGTTCAGCCTCACCGCCGAGGTTCCCTCCGGCATGGGGCACACCCCGGTTACGCCGGCGGAGGATTTCGCTGCCAGGAGCCTCTCGGTTCGGATGCACGGCGTCGAGGCCGGCCCCCGCCACACCGCTGATGCGGCGACAAGAGACGCCTCACGTACGGTCAGACGTACCGCGCGCAACGGCGACGGTGCCGCTGCCGACTCAGACTCGACAGCCGATCGACGTCCCTCTTCGTCCGAAGCGCCCCCTCCGGTCGTATCGGATGCCGAGATCGAGAAGATGGACCTGTCAACCGCGAACAAAGGCTGGATCGCCCGAAAGGTGTACGTGCAGAAGAATCCCACCCTCGATGCTGAAACGAAACAGCGATTGCAGGACGAGGAGACCAGGATCAGAACGCACGCCGAAAAACTCAGGAACTCGCCCCAGGCGGGGGGAGCTCCAAAGTGAGCGGAATCGCCGCAACATTCTCGAAGATGCCGCGTGCCGCCCGATGGGGGTTGCTCGCCGCCATCGGTATCGGGACGTACTTTGTCGTCATCGAACCTTTGCTGGATCATCTCAACCGGCTCTCCGCGGCATCGGACAGCAAGGCCGCCACGCTGGCCAGTCATGCCAAATCGGCCAAGCAGTTGGAGCAGGATGCCGAACGGGTCGCGTTGGGCGTTCGGCGATACGGAGAAGTCCTCGAACCGGGCGATCCCGAGCAGCGTGCGCTGGAGTTCAACCGGGCGGTGGACGAGATTCTGAAGAATAACGGCGTACGCGAGCACACCACGACTACGCGGACCAGCCCGATGGGCCCGGGTCCGCTTGTGGCCCGTGTCGGCGCCGAGTTTCGAATCGACCGTCTCATCAAGGACATTCAGTTCATGAGCGAGCCGGAGCAGGCGGCCGCGGTCATCGCCGACCTGGAGCGCACGGCCTCGGTGGCCACCGTATCACGCGTCCAGATCCGTCAGTCGGACACACGCGACAAGACATCGAGTCAGGTGCGAGTTTCCCTGGCTGTGGAAGCCTGGCTCCTGGCGAGAAAGGGGAAGAGCCGATGAGTGCTCCGGTTTCCCCCGTCTCCACGGCGTGGCGAATCATGACACGCTCGGGCCGAGTCGCGGCCGTGCTGGCGATCGTGGCTGCAGTTGTCTTGGTGTTGTCACTTTGGACAACGATCACAGCGATCCTTGGACCAAGCCCGCGACCGCCTGTGGTGCCGGCGGCCCAGCAGCACGCCGAGCAGCAAAAGAAGGCATTCGATGGATATCTGGCGCAGTTCGGCGGGCGATCGCTCTTTGTTCTGCCTGTGCCTCCCCGAGTGCCCGATCCCGAACCAGTTGTCTCGAACTCGCCGGATCGTCCACCCCCGCCGCCATCCTCGTATGGCGGTCCGTCGATTGTGGCGATGCTCAGCGACCTGGTCTGGTTCAGCGGCGGCAGAAGGCTGAAGGTTGGAGAGAAAAGCGATGACATCGAAGTCATCGCGCTTCATCCGCCGTGGGAGGCGAAACTCAAGTGGAAAGATGTCGAGTTCACGGTCGGTCTCTTTGAACGCAACAAACTCGTCAAGCCTCCCGATGGGAAGCCTGCCGGGGCGATCTCTCCCGAGGCCCAGGCCGCCCCCGACCCTCCGCCGCGACCTCAACCGCAGGAAGCAAGCCCCCAGACGAATCCGAATCCCAACCCCCCCGCCGATCCGGTTCCACCTCGGCCGACAGATGATGCAGGGAACTCGCCTCCCGCTCCGGATCCCGTACCTCCCGACGACACGACGCCACCTCCCGATGCGCCCGAAGAACCGCGCTGAACCTCCTTCTACGGACCAACGCATGAAGTTTGCCAATCAGATTCAGGCAGTTCTCCTCGCCGCGGGCGCAGCCATCGCCCTGGCGCAGCCTCCGGCCACCACCAACACGCCCGCCCCGGAGCAGACGCTCCCGAATGGCCGACGGGCGGCCATCGGCGAGCCGACGGTTCTCGCGTTCAAGCAGTTCACCGTGGAGCAGTTGGTGCCGTTCATTGTGGAATCGACCGGCAAGGTCGTCATGCCGATGCAGGACGTGATGAGCCGGAAGGTGACGGTCATCAACGACAAGCCCATCCCGCGCGATCAGGCACTTGACCTGGTCTTCATGGCGCTGCTGCAGAACGGCGTCGCCGTGATCGAGAACGCCACGACGATCACGCTTCGGGATGTGGCCGACCTTCCCAAGCAGACCGTTCCCGTCGTCGGGCCGGATGAACGTGTTCGGGATCGTTCCGATCTCGGCTCGATCGTCGAAAAGGTCTTCTCGCTCAAGCACAGCACCGCCAAGGGGTTGGGCGATGCGCTCAAGGACAAACTGCCGGACTACGGCAAACTCAGCATCGA
Organism: Phycisphaerales bacterium UBA2402; assembly: GCA_002343715.1. Lineage (GTDB taxonomy): Bacteria > Planctomycetota > Phycisphaerae > Phycisphaerales > UBA1924 > UBA2402. The sequence goes on from DDSA01000109.1 coordinate 5,346, forward strand.
CGAGGACTCCAACCGCATCGCCCTCATCGGCAACATCGCCTTTCTGCAGCGTATCGAGAGCCTCATCGATTCGCTCGACCGGCCCGCCGCCGGGGCGCTGCAGACCGAGACATTCGTGCTCAGGTTCGCCGATGCCGAGGTCATCAAGACCAACATCGAGGAGCTGTTCGGAGGCGGCGGCGCCTCTGCGGCTTCACGGGCCAACCGCAATCAAAACCAGAACCGCAATCAGAATCAGCCGATGTTCCGGTTTCCCGGGCAGGGCGGTGGGCAGGAAGCCACGTCCACCGCGGCAACCGAAATACGCGTCACGGCCAACACACAGCAGAACTCGGTAACGGTCGCGGCGGACCCGGCGATTCTCTCGCAGATTCGTTCGCAGATCACGGACTATTGGGATCAGCCGCTCAAGCCCGAGCAGGTGAACCCGAAGGTCTACGACCTGAAGAACAGCGACCCCGTGAAAGTCGCGGCGATCCTTGAAGGTCTCTTCGGGCGAGGATCCTCGGGTGCTCGCACAGGAGGCCAGCAGGGGCAGCAACAGCAAGGAGGGGGCGGCACGTCCCAGGGTGTCGGTCGTCTCGCGGGGCAGTTCTCGTTCCAGGCCATGCCCGATTCGAGCCGGCTGATCGTCGTGGCGAAAAGTCCGGACAACATCGCCGCGATCGACGAGATCATCGCGGAACTGGACAAGCCGCAGACGGCGGGGCTGCCGTCGGTGATCGAGCTCAAGCACGCCAACGCCGAGGACCTGGCCGAGCAACTCAACGCCCTGCTGGCCCAGGACGGCACGCTGGCGCAGGTTCGCCGCGCCGCCTCCGGGTTATCACAAGCGGCGACCGGAGCAAGCCCGTTCGCCGAGAACGCGACGGCCACCGGAGCCGAAGCGGAAGCCGCGACCACCCAGGACAATCTTTCGTTCTGGTGGCAGCGTTCTCGCACGCCGACGGATCGCCGCCCTGCGAGCAACCTCATCGGTCAGTTGCGTATCGTGCCTGTCTGGCGGCAGAACGCGCTGCTCGTGGTCTCACCCCCCGAGTACCGCCAGCCGATCCTTGACATGATCGACCAGCTCGACCGACCCGGGCGTCAGGTGCTCATCTCCGCGATCATCGCTGCGGTCAGCATGGACGACGCGACGGCCCTGGGCCTCCGCTGGAGCAGCCAGTCGATCACGCCTTCAAACGCCGACAACTCCATCAGTATCGGCAACTCGTTTCAAGGCTCCAACACCGGCTTCGCCGACTCGCTCTTCAACTCGTCGGTGCTTCAGACCAACGTGAACCTGAACGTGCTGCTCCAGGCGCTCGCGGAGAAGACCGCGGTGAGCCTGCTGAGCGAGCCGAAGATCTTCACGAGCGACAACCAGGAGGCCGTGTTCTTCGACGGCCAGGACATCCCCTTCATCTCCGATACGCAGAACACCGACACGGGGACTCAGAACCAGTCCTTCGACTACAAGGCCGTCGGCCTCTCCATCGCGGCCCGCCCGAGGATCACCGTCAACGGCGATGTGGACCTGCGCGTGAACGTCGTGCTCTCCAACACCGTGCCGGGCCAGACACTCTTCGGCGGCGCGATCATCAACCGTCGCGAAACCACCACGCAACTCATCGTCAAGAACAAGCAGACCGTCGTCATCTCCGGCCTGCTGAAGACCGAGGACTCGGACATCGTCAGAAAGGTGCCCATCCTCGGCGATATCCCGGGCCTTGACCTGCTCTTCAAGAGCACCGAAAAATCCAAGACCAACAGCGAACTGCTGGTCTTCATCACGCCGATCGTCGTGAATAACGCCACCGACAACGAGGGCATGTCCGAACCGTACAACCAGCGATTGGATCGCTTGAAGGAGACCATCGGCGCTCCCGGTGTCAATCTTCCGGCGCCGGGCGACAAGGACGTGAACAAGCCGTCGAACAAACCCGCCGAGACAGGAAGCAAACCACTCCCAACGAACCCCGGCGCGGAGCCCGACAAATGAGCGGTGTTCCCGGATCGCTGAGGAGCGGGGTCATGCTCATGCTTGTGGCGGTCGTTGCCGGATGTGTGACGGAACGAGTGACGCACCTTCCCGGAACACCCGTCCGGCCGGCATCCAAGTCAGGCGGGTCAACGACCGAGGCTTCCGCCGCGAAAACACGAGTCGAATCGCCGGCGAAACTGCCCGATGGTCCGGTCGCCCAGCCCGCCAAGGGCACCACCATCGCGACCGATGTTCTGGTCGAGGTGCAGACCTTCGGACGGGTTTCGTACGACGGGCAGGCCTTGCCGATTGCAGCACCGGATGGAGAATACATCGCGGTGCAAGAAGGCACGCCGCCCTCGTGGTCCACCATCCTCGCCGAGCCGGAAGCAACCATCCCCGAGTCGACGCGGCTCACGATCTATGCCGCCTCCAAACCTCCTCTCAAGGCCGTCCGGCCTGCCGAACCGTTGCCGGCTGGGTTGGTGCTTGGCAGGGGGGCGGACTCCCGTGGAGTGCTGGTTGAGTTACCTCGTTCGGGAGGGGTGCGATGGATCGGGCGGGTGAACTGGGCAACCGCATCGCTGGAGTATCTTGTGCGCGGTCAGGAGTGCAACGCGCACGCCGTGTACGACGTGACCGGGAACCTGATCTTCACGCGCCGAGCGACAGGTTCGACGAGCACCGCACTTGTTCTGCGCACGCCCGACGGACGAGAGAGCATCAAGGAGCCGCTGGACGGCACGTACGCCTATCCGTGCGTGGCCATGACCCTCGACGTGGTGTACGTGTTCCGGCTGTCGCGAGCGGGAACGGAACTCGACTGCATCCGTGTCGATCGCTCCGATCCCACCGCGCCGCGACTGGCCGATACCCGGCAAACGTGGCGCATCTCCACTCAGGCCGACCTGCTGATGGCGCATCAGATCGCTTCGACCGCGGCACCCGTCTGGCCACTCACCGCCGCCATGCTTCCCGGGCTTGAGGGAAGTGACTTTGATGTATTGACGGCGTTCGATCCACGACGCGCACGCATGGTTCGCTTCAACTGGCACACCGGCGGGGTCGAGGCGCTGGTGCATCAATCCATCGCGGCCTGCCACGTCACGTCCTCGGGTCGCGCGGGTTATTTCTGCACAGCGCCGCAGGGGTTGGTTTTTCTGCCGCGGCCCGCGGACGGGTGGCCCCCGTCTCTCGCGGAGAACGCTCCGCAGGCCAGAGTGCTCGACACGTCATATGTGCCGACGGCCCTCCGCGGAGACACCTCAATTTTCGTGCTCGTAGGGCCGGTGAAGGGGAGTTCGAACATGATCGAGATTGTCAAGATGGCCATCGCAAATCGTTAGGCCCCGAGGAAGAGGTCGGCACACCCCAACACACCGAGCACGCAACTCACAACACCGTTGACCGTGAAAAAGGCCATTTCCAGCCCTGCTTTGCCACGCCGGGCCACGATAACGTGCTCAAGCATGAGAAGCCCGCCCACGACCGCAATACCCACGCCGAAGAGCAAGTTCAGCCGAGCATCTACCCGCCACGCGAGCAAGAGGACCACGAACGCCCCGAAGTGAAGCAGGCGAGATGCTCGGATCGCGCCCCGCGTCCCGAGCCGTGCCGGGATGCTGGAGAGGCCCGCTTCCTGGTCAAAGTCCAGATCCTGAAGCGCGTAGATGATGTCGAAGCCCGCCACCCAGAGGAGCACAAACCCGGAGAGAAAAAAGACCGAAGTCGTGTCGGCCAGCGCATACGGATTGACCGCTATGGCCGCGGCGATTGGAGATGCCGCCAGCGCTCCGCCAAGATACAGATGACAGAGAGCCGTGAAGCGCTTGGTGAATGAATAGAACGCGATCCAGAGCAGCACGGGCACGGAGAGGTACAGCGGCCACGGATTGGCATAGAGGATCAAGAAGAGCGAGGCCGCAGCGATAAACAGACCGGCGCACACCGCGGCGAAAGCCCAGCCCAGTCCCGGGCTGAGCGCGCCGGAGGCGAAGACACGGCGCGAGGTGCGCCGGTTGCGAGCATCGATCTCGCGATCGGCGAGCCGGTTGACGAGCATGGCCCAGGTGCGGGCAAGCACCATGCAGACAACCACAAGGGCTAGTTTGCCCGCGAACAAACGCCATGCTGATGCGCCGTCCCCGTGAGACGGCCCGACGAGAAACGCGGCGAGCACCGCGAAGGGAAGGGCGAAGATCGAGTGAGCGATCTTGATGTCCGCCGCGATCAATGCCAATGCCCCGCGGAACGCGCGGGGGTCATCGGCGGCGGGTGTGGACGGGGTGGGTGATGCGAGCATGTTCAAGGCAAGGACAGGATGAACGATCAGCGATAGCCGCTTGGTTCGGTTTCGTTGTGCTCGTACCCGGCGATGCAGCCCGCGCCGGGGATTCCGCAGCCGGCGCAGGACGAGATCAGACGCTGCATCGTGATCGATGCTCCGGCTCCGCGCTGCAACTCGGTGAAGAAGAGGCGAGGCGCTGGCCTGGGTTCCGGCGCGATGCAGGCCATATCCGCGGCGTCGTAGACACGTCCATTGGAGACGGTGAAGCGGATGCTCGTTGTGTTCCGGATGTCATCGAGCGGGTTCTGTTCCATCACGATGAGATCGGCGAGTTTGCCCGTTTCGATGCTCCCGAGATCCTTGTCGAGGCCGAGGTAATAGGCGCCGTCGAGTGTTGCGGCCCGGAGGGCCTCCATGGGTGTCAGCCCGCCCATCGCCAGCAGCCACAGTTCCCAGTGCGCCCCCAGCCCGGCGAGTTGGCCGTGCGCCCCGACATGGGCACGGCCGCCGGCATCGACGATGCGCTTGGCGATGCCCGCGCAGCGCAGCACGTTGTATTCCTCGAGCGGGGCTCGTTCGCGACGGCGCGAGCGAGGGTCCACGACGAACCGGGGTACGTAGGTGAGCAGCCGCGTGTTCTCCCAGACGTTGGTGGTGTCGTACCAATAGTGCTCGCCGTCCAGCCCGCCGTAGGCCACGAGGAGGGTCGGGGTGTACCCCGCGCCGCTGCCGCCCCACATCGCCGCGGCATCGTCGTAGATCCGCTCGACGGGCAGGGTGTGCTCCACGCCCGTGTGACCGTCGGCCACCATGGTCATGTTGTGCATGTACAGCGATCCTCCCTCGGGCACGACCATCATGTTCAGCCGGCGCGCGGCCTCGATCACGTACTGCCGCTGGTCGCGGCGGGGCTGGTTGTAACTCTTCACACTGAAGGCGCCGACGGCTTTCATGCGTTTGAGGTGAAACAGGGCATCGTCGAGGCTTTCGATCTCGGCTTTGTAGGTGCCCGCGGCGCCGTAGAGGATGGTCCCGGTGGAAAAGATCCGAGGGGCAAGAACCAGCCCGGCCTTGCCCAGTTCGCTGGCCGTGAAGACCGCTTCGGTGTCGTTGCTGGGGTCGTGGATGGTGGTTACACCAAAGGCGAGATTGGCGATGTTGATCCAGTTGCGCTGCGGGGTCAGCGCGTTGATCGCCTGTGCCCCGTGGGCGTGGACATCGATGAAGCCCGGCGTGATGTACAACCCCGTGCAGTCGATGCGGGTCGCTCCATCGGGGATCGGCACCGAGTCACCAGCGCCTACGGCGACGATGCGGTTGCCTTCGATGATGACCCGGCCGTTGGGGATCACAACCTCCGAGCCGCGCGTGCCACCCATCGTGATGAGCGTGCCGCCGGTCAGCACGACCGAGCCGTCCGGTGAGTCGAACGGAGCGGAGAACCCGATGTTCAGTCCCGTGGCGGGTGCGGACGGGAGTTGCTCGGGGGCTGTGCCGGTCAGGAATCCGAACGAATCCTCCAGCTGACGGGTGTAGAGGGTCGGCCCCAGTGCCCAGTGAAGCGCCGAGGCATCGCCTGACCACTGAAGCCACGCGCCCGACTCGGCGGAGACTCGCGCCACCGGCTGGGAAGACATCTTCGGCCCCACGTTCACCTCACGCCCGATGGCCGTGAGAGGTGTGACAAAGACGTTGTAGCGTTCGGCGAACGCCAGCCACTTGCCGTCGGGGCTGACGCGGTACTCCACCGCGTTCTCGCTCACGGCGTGGGTGCGCTCATCGGTGCCGTCGGGCTTCATGCTGATGAGGCAACGGCGGTCGCTTTCCTTCTGACTCTCGACAGTCAGCAGGTACACTCGCTCGCCGTCCGCACCGAACTGGGCGTTGGTGCCCTTTCTAGATACAAACTGAACCGGGCCGCCGTGTGCGGGAACTCTGTAGAGGCCGGGTTTGATCGACCAGAACGGGTTGGTGAGATAGGCCCCGCTTCCTTTGCCGAAATACACCTCTGTGCCGTCGGGGGTGAAGACCGGGTCGACGTAGTGCCCCTTCTCCGTCGTCAGTGTGTGTTCCACGCCGTCCGTGACTACGCGGATGCTGCCCAGTTGTTCATCGTGCCATGTTGCGAAAACGATGCTCGAACCATCACGCGAGTAGGACGGGAAGAACTCGAAATGGCTGGTCTGTGTGGTGAGTCGGCGCGGCGCACCGTCGGGGAGGTCCTTGATGTAGATGCGTCCCAGGGCCGAGTAGGCCGCCTGCTTCCCGTCCGGACGCACCGCGACGTTCTGGAGCATCCGGACATCGAACATCGCCGGAGCGACATCAATCGGAGTGCGAAGGGCATCATACACGCGGCGCGTGCCTCGAACCCGAAAGGGGATCGGGGTGGTCGAACCCGTAGCCACATCGACACGATGAAATCCCCCCTTACCGTACAGATATATGGCTTCGCCACCCGGGGCCCAGGCCATCGATGGATACACACCGTGGATCGCCCAGGTCTCCTGCATATCGCGCTCGAGGCCGTCGAAGACCATCCGCTCCTCGCCGGTCGCGAGATCGCGGATGAAGAGGCATGTGGCGAACCTCACTCGCCTCACGAATGCCAGGTGCTTGCCGTTTGGGCTTGGCGTGGGCCGAATCGCTCCGCCGGGTCCGGAAGCGATCGGTTCAACCTCGCCTGTTGTTCGATCGAGGCGGCTGATGCTGTAAATGCCCGCGTTGCTGTCCTTGTTGTACTGGAATGTCGAGCCCGGCGTTGAGTCCCATGAATAGTATAAAAATCGACCATCCGGGCTGAAAGCGGGTTCGCCGACATCCTTCTGCTCCGTCGGGCGGGTGGTCATTTGCAGACCATCCCCGCCTCCGAGGTGGTAGAGCCACATCTCTCCCGCGCCGAGCGATCGGCGGCCCGTGAAGTGCTTGCGGGCCACGATCGACTGCCCGTCGGGGGACCAGCAGGGGCTGTTGAGCAGACGGAAGTTCTCTTTGGTGACCTGCCGCGGCGAGGACCCATCGGCGTTCATCACCCAGATGTTGTCACCGCCGCCCCGGTCGCTGGTGAAGGCGATGAGGCGGCCATCCGGGCTGAAGCGTGGCTGCATGTCCCAGGCGTGGCCAGTGGAGATCGGTGTGGCCTCGCCTCCGGTAGCCGGGATGGTGTAGATATCCCCGAGCAAGTCGAAGATGATGATTTTTCCATCCGGGCTGAGGTCCAGCGAGAGCCACGTGCCCTCGGTGGTGTCGAGAGGAACCTCCTTGTACGGCCCGGGCGGATTGTTCACGTCCCATCCGGCTTTGGGCGCAGGCTTCGAGGCCAAGGCGGATGGTGGTGGGGCTTCGGCGGCGGGCTGGATCGGGGTGGGTTGAAGGAGGAGAAGGCCGGTCAGGATCAGCATGAGCGATTGTTGGCGATACCGCATCATCACGCGGGGAAACACGCCACACTCCCGCGCATCACCCGAGATACCGTGAGCCATGGGAAAAACCAAGCCGCGTACAGGCCGGGCGTTTATCGGCGAACTCACGTCCCAAGGGCCTGGCGGGGCGTGGACGTTCATGAGGATCCCATTCGACTCGGCCGCCGAGTTCGGGACGAAGGGTCGTGTGCCCGTGATCCTCACGGTGGGAGGAACCGAGTTTCGCACCTCGATCTTCCCGTCGGGCGACGGGGGCCATCACATGATGTTCAACAAGGTCATGTGCTCAGCGGCGGGAGCCAAGCCGGGTGAGTCGGTGCGTTGCACGATCCGCGCCGATGTCGAAGCGCGCACCGTGGAAGTGCCGCATGAACTCAAGACGGCACTGACGAAGTCGAAGACCGCCAAGGCGGCTTTCGAGGCCTGTTCATGGTCGTGCAGGAAGGAATACTGCGAGTATGTCGCCGAAGCCAAGAAAGATGAGACGCGGGCAAAGCGAGCGGCGAAAGTGCTGGAGCTGGTGGTGGTGAAGAAACGCGTGAAATAGCCCCAACGGGCGGGCGGATCGCGTTGCCCAGTACTTGTTGCGAAGCTGATCGACTCCATCGAGTCGCTCAACACCCCACCCAGCGGACGAACCCCTCGATCGCTTCGTACTCCGCGAGCCCGAGTTTATCGTAGATTCGTGCGGTGTTCCTGTTGCGGTCTTCGGCTCGTTGCCAGAACTCGCGGGGATCGTTGGGGCCTGGGAACAAGGCCGAATCTTTCTGGCTCTCGTGCTTGAAGATGGCGATTCGTTTGCGTCGCACTTCCTCCGGCGAAAGGGGAACGGCCATCTCGATCTCTTCCGCCCCCCATTCCTGCCACGCGCCCCGGTAGAGCCACACCACGCAGTTCTTCATCCAGGGACGGTCGGCCAGCCGACGCAGCGACTCAAGGATCGCGGCGAGGCAGACGCGGTGCGTGCCGTGCGGGTCGGAGAGATCGCCAGCGGCGTAGATCTGGTGAGGCCTGACCCGTTCGAGGAGTTCGATGGTGATGCGGATGTCGTCTTCACCGATGGGCTTCTTCTTAACGCGGCCCGTTTCGTAAAAAGGCAGGTCGAGGAAGTGGATATTGGCGAGTTTCACGCCGCTGTAACGGGCCCCGGCCCGTGCCTCGGTGCGGCGGATCAACCCCTTGATCTTCTGGAGCTCCGCGCTGTCTGGTTCGCCCGGGTGTTTGCGGGAGAGGAAGGACTCGATGTTCGATTCAAGCTTTTCCGTGAACTCCCGGCCGAGTTGCGGGAACGCGGCGGCGAACTCACGCACAAAGTCAACATGCCGCAGGGCCGACTCGTCCCAAACGGCGATGTTGCCGCTGGTCTGATAGGCGACATGGACCTCGTGTCCCTGGTCGCAGAGTCGGATGAAGGTGCCGCCCATGCTGATCACGTCGTCATCGGGGTGTGGGCTGAAGACCACCACCCTCTTGGGAAACTCGTCCTCTCCCGGCAGACCACGCGTCGCGCCCAGTTCAGATCGGCTCGCATCGCGGGGTTTGCCGCCCGGCCAGCCCGTGATGGTTCGCTGCAAGGCCCGGAAGACCCCGATGTTGATGTCGTACGCGCCGCCCCGCGCGGTCAACAGGTCCTGCAGCCCGTGCTCGTTGTAATCCTCGTCCGTCAACTTCAGGATCGGCTTGTCGAGCGTGCGGGCGAGCCAGATGACCGCACGCTTGATCATCGTGTCATCCCATTGCTTGCCGAACTCCTCGATCGGTCCGAGGAGCCAGGGGGTCTTGAACCTCGTGAGTTCCGCCGCGGAGGCGGGGTCGAGCACGAAGCATGCGCTGGGGTGCTGTTGCAGGAAACTCGCCGCGACGGCGTTGGTGATCTCCCCCTCGACCGCGCGCTTCACAATTCCGGCTTTGTGTTCCCCGAACGCCAGGAGGAAGATCCGCTTGGCGTCAAGAATGGTGCCCACGCCCATCGTGATGGCCGTGCGGGGCACGTTCCACTCCCCGAAGAAATCGCTCGCCGCGTCCATCCGCGTGACTTTGTCGAGGGTAATAAGTCTCGTGCGACTCTCGCGCGAGGACCCGGGCTCGTTGAAGCCGATGTGCCCTGTTCGCCCCACGCCGAGGATCTGAATATCGATTCCGCCCAGGTCACGGATCGAACGCTCGTAGCGGTCACAGAACGCGCTCACATCGCTCCGCGGGATCGTTCCGTCGGGGACGTGGGTGTTCGACGGGTCAATGTCGATACGGTCGAAGAGATACTCGCGCATAAAGCGGCGATAACTCTGAAGATCGTCGGGCAGCATCGGCCAGTATTCGTCCAGATTGAACGTGACAGCGTTCTTGAATGACAGTCCTTCTGCTTTGTGCAGCCTGACGAGTTCCTCGTAGACCGCGGTAGGCGTGGACCCCGTAGCCAGTCCCAGAATGGCTTTTTTTCCCGCCGCGGCACGCTCACGCAATAGTGAGGCGATCTCCGCCGCGACGGCGGCGCTGGCGGCGGTGCTGGTCGGGTAGACGGAGACGGGTATCTTCTCGCCGTTGGGCTGTTGGTTCGACATGAGTGGGGTGATTTGAAAACGGGAGGCGGTGTAACAAGCGGATAATATTCTAGAATATCAAGCTTCTAGACAAAGCGGTCGGCGTTCCAGCCGACCGCTCGATCCGAACAGGTTTGGAGAAAGGCTTACGGGAACAGGCCGCGGATGGAGTAAGCCGCCTGGAGCCGCTCCAACGCGGCGATGTAGGCTGCGGTGCGGAGGTTGCACTTGTATTTCTTGCGTGCTTCACGGACGCGCTTGGCGGCCTGGACCATGTGTTTGTTGAGTTCGCGGTCCACGCGCTCGAGGTCCCACTGGTGGCAGGTTTTGTTCTGCACCCACTCGAAGTAGGAGACGGTCACGCCGCCGGCGTTGCAAAGGATGGCGGGCAGAACCTCGATCCCGCGTGACTCCAGCACGCGCTCGCCCGCGGGGGTGGTGGGGGCGTTGGCGCCCTCGGCCACGACTTTGCAGTTGAGCATCTTCGCCTCGACCTCGGTGATCATCTGCTCCAGAGCCGCGGGAACAAAGACATCGATCTTGGTCTCATAGAACTCGTCCTTGTCGATCCGCCCCGCGCCCTTGAAGTTCGCAACCCCGCCCGATTTCTGTACATGGAGGGCCAGTGCGTTGGCGTCGATGCCGCCGTCGTTGAGAATCGCGCCGGTGTGGTCCATCACGGCGATGAGTTTCGCGCCCTTGTCCTGCAGGATGCGGGCCGTCCAGGAGCCGACATTGCCGAAGCCCAGGACGCTGAACTTACACCCCTTGATGTCCACGCCGATCTCGGGGAGCATCTCGACGAGTGTATCGACCACGCCCTGCCCGGTTGCTTTCTCGCGTCCGACGCTGCCGCCGTACTCAACCGGCTTGCCGGTAATCACGGCTTCGGGCTGGTGCCCGCCCACTTCGCTCAGGAACGAGTAGGTGTCGGCGATCCACGCCATGTGTTGGCTGGTGCTGCCGACGTCGGGCGCGGGGATGTCGTAGTCCGGGCCGATCTGGTGCGCAATCGCCGTGGTGAACCGCCGCACGATCCGCTCCATCTCGCCCTTGCTGTGCTTGTAGGGATCGACCTTGATGCCGCCCTTGCCGCCGCCATAAGGCACGCCCACGAGGCTGCACTTCATCGTCATGAGGAACGCGAGGCTCTTCACATCATCGAGGTGCACATCGTGATGGAAGCGAAGCCCGCCCTTGTACGGCCCCAGTGCGTTGTTGTGCTGCACCCGGTACCCTTTGAAGAGACGGTACTCACCATCGTCCATCTTTACAGGGAAGTGGACCATGATCTCGTTCTTGGGCTGCGCCAGGATGATCTGGAGATGGTGGGGCAGATTCATCAGATCCGCCGCCGTCAGCATCGAGGAGACGGTCTGCCGATACAAGTTATTGGGATCGGTAGGGAACCCGAGTTCGTTGAAGAGGGGGTGTTGGACCAGTTCGCCGCCCCCCGCGCCGGCCTTCACGGGCATCTTCGCGGCGGGTTTCTTCATGACAGGCTTGGCGGCGGATTTGGCGACGTGCTTGGCGGGAGCAGAAGGCATGAGAACGCTGTTCCTGAAACGGTTTTGTATCGGAATAAAGAGCGAGACAGCCCGGTATGAACGAATCAAGTCGCGTGGTACCGGGGCCGATCATACCGCCCGCGGTATGGTTTGGCGCTGTTTCTGACAGCGGTTTTTTTTGCTTTTCTGGACCCGCCGCCGCTCTCGAGCGTGCGTGTATAACGTGCGAGAGAGCATTCTCAACCGCGCGAGAGAGACAGAACCACCGCGTTTCAGGATTGCGGTATATATCTGTAACTATGCACTCGAAGCACAAATCATGCCAATGTTCTTCAGGGGCTTAGATTGTTAGTATAATGTTCTATTTTATACTAAAAACCTTTCGTGCCTAATCATGCTGCTTTCTGAGTTTGACCGGCATCAGTGCCTTTGTCTTGACCCATGGGCGCAGGAACACGGATATTCGTGCCGCAGTTTCGGCATCGAACCGTCTTTCCTCTGCAGTTCGTAGGCACGAGGAGCACCTTTCTGCATGTGAGGTTCGGGCACATGATGCGGATGCTGGGTGCGAGAGATTCAGCCATGCGAGCCTCCGAGAAGAGGACTTCATCTTCATCGGCCCGCGAGAGGACCGCATTGAGTTGAGGGTGGGGTGACTCACTCACAGAATCATCCAAACAGGCGCTCCGGCGGTCTATGCTCTTCGCACGCGCGGAATCCTGTGTGAGGCTCCGCACGCCGCCCACCCCGAACAAGGGATATTCCATGCCGTTGACGGCTCCAAAGCACCAGCCTGCCACTCCCGCCAACTGCACCGCCGTGGTCGGTATGCAATGGGGTGATGAAGGCAAAGGCAAGGCTGTGGACCTTCTCGCCGGAGAGCATGATGCCATCGCCAGGTATAACGGAGGTGCCAACGCGGGCCATTCGGTGGTCGTCGGGGGCACGCGTTTTTCACTGCACCTCATTCCTTCGGGGATTCTGTACCCCGGCAAAGCCGCGGTGATCGGGAACGGAGTCGTGGTCGATCCGTGGAAACTGGTCGAGGAGATCGATGGTCTTCAAACCCGGGGGGTGGATACTTCCGGTCTTGTGCTCTCTGACCGTGCCCATGTCGTGCTCCCATATCACAAGATCGAGGACGGCATCCGTGAAGACACGCTCAGCCGTGTGGCCGCGGAGTCCGGAGCGGGGACGGGCGCGATCGGCACGACTCGTCGCGGCATCGGTCCGGCGTACGCCGACAAGGTGCAGAGGGCGTGCGCCGTCCGTGTTGGGGACCTGCTTCGGCGCGATGTGCTGACCGATCGGATCGGGCGTGCGTTCGAGATGAAGACCGCGCTGTTATCGCAGTGGGAGAAGTCTGCGACCATTGCGGAAAAAGAGTCACTTACTCGGGACGGTCTGCTGTCGGGGTGCCTCGATGTGGGGGCACGCCTCGCGCCGTTGGTGCGGGATACAACCGCGATGCTTCATTCCCTGCTCTCCGCGGGCCGCCGCGTCCTCTTCGAGGGAGCCAATGGCTCGCTGCTCGATGTGGATCACGGCACGTACCCGTTTGTCACCGGCTCGAGTTGCATCGTGGCGGGGATCGGCACGGGAACGGGCGTGCCGGTCTCTCGGATCGGACGGATCATCGGCGTGATGAAGGCGTATTCCACGCGTGTCGGGGCCGGGCCTCTGCCCACGGAACTGAAAGATGAGACCGGCAACCGCATCCGTGAAAGGGGACGCGAGTACGGCACCACAACCGGGCGGCCGCGGCGCGTCGGGTGGCTCGACCTCGTGGCGGTGCGGCACGCGGCGGCCGTCAACGGTGTGACGGGGCTGTGCATCACCCTTCTGGATGTTCTGGCCGGGTTCGACGAGATCAACGTGTGCACCGCGTACAGCATCGGTGAAGATCGGACCGATCGATTCCCTCCGGACGCCATCGAACTGGAGCGGGCACGGCCGGTTTACACCACGCTCTCTGGATTCTCGCAGGAAGTGGGTGGGGCCAGGCGACTCACCGACCTGCCGGCCGCAGCGCGAGCCTACCTCGACTTCATCACCGAGACCGTTGGGGTCCCCATCGATATTGTCAGTGTCGGGCCGGGTCGCGAACAGACGATTGTGTAGTCCGTTCCCCGCCCCTCACGAGCCGATGCGGAAGTCAGGCCTGTTGGTGTGGTGTAACAATAAAGTGCAGCACGCGTTGAAGTTGTACCATGGTTCGCATCTTCCGGTTCCTTGTGCTCTTGCTGCTGGCCTTGACCTGTCGGGCCGCTGATCCGACATTCTCCGAGGTGGTGCAGCGCTCGTTCGCTTCTTGGGATGCCAATGACGACGGTGTGCTGTCACCGGCGGAAATCGATTCGCTGGTCGTCGATCCGACGAGGACAGGGGCCGATGCGGCCGGGATCGCGGCGTTGAAACTGGTGGTGCGGGGCGGCAAGGTCACTCTGCCGCCGCTGACGCTCGATTTTCTCATGAAGCCTCCGCCGCGCCGGGCCGCGCGTGTCGATACCGACGCCGAAGACCGCGAAACACGGGCCGAGCCGCGTTCCGCCTCATCGCAGGATCCGACCGCCGCGATCAATCAGCGGTTTTCACGCGCGCTGCGCAAGATCAAGTCCGTCCAGCGCGACCTGTTCCTCGATGAGACACCGGATATCGACGCGTGTCGTCAGGGACCGCTGGGGGATTGCTTTTTCGTCGCGGCTGTCGGGGCCGCCGTGGATCGTGATCCATCATGGGTGATAAGCCTGTTCACACCCGAGGATGCGGGAGCCTATTCGGTCCGGTTCGGTGATGGACGTTCTGTGAGGATCAGCCCGTTGACCGATGCGGAACTCGGTCTGACGTCTACGACAGGTGATGAAGGGCTCTGGCTCGCCATGCTGGAAAAGGCGTACGGCTCATTGCGGAACGAAGGCCGCAAGGAGGAGGACCGCACCGAGTCCGTCACGGATGCCATCGCGAGGGGCGGTTCCATCGCCGCCACCATACGCGCCCTGACCGGGAACACCGTCGAACGCACATCACTGCGCGCCCGCATCGAACGGGCGGAAGCCTCCGGTCAGAGCACAACCCACATCGTTGAAGAAGTCCGAGCCAAACTCGTTGCGGCCACGCGGAACCGCCGACTCATCGGTCTCGGGTCAGATGCATCGGACAGCGGCAAGCGCCTGCCTCCTGGGGTATCGTCCAATCACGCGTATGCCGTGCTGGGGTTCGAGGAATCAATTGATCTCGTCCATGTATGGAATCCTCACGGAAATACCTTCCGCCCGAAGGGAGAGGAGGGCATGATTCACGGCTACCCCACCAGGGCGGGTCGATTCGACGTGCCCCTCCTTGAGTTCGTTCGGATCTTCCGTACGATGACGATCGAGACCGACACACCGCTCGAAACACGCGCCGAAGCGCTCCAGCCCAAGCCCGCGGTGTCGGGCTCTGCATCCGTCGATTAGCCACGGAGCCCTGCCGCTGCTGCTTGCTCGGCATCTGCCAGCCCGCGCAGGTCAACGATGACGGATCTCCTGTACCCCTTGGTCACAAGCGATGCCTCGTACGCGAGCGGATCAAGCCTCCCGGCCCCGAGAGGACAACGACCCACGGCACCCGCATCGGACAGTCTTGCAGAAAAAGGCGGTTCGGGCAGTTTGGATACCGCAACAACCGGGTCTGCTCCCGCCATCAGAGCCGCCGCGGCGTCAAGCCCGGCACCGATCGGCCCTTCATGTGCTCTCGGCGGCCACGCGTGGTCGGCGATACAGGCTCCGAAACGCTCGCACGCCGCGTTCAGGCTGATCCGAACACCCGGCGCCGGCTCCGACGGCAGCGTGAGGCTCACGATGCCCGGGGTACAGCCCCCGAGCAGAGACAGTTCTGCCGCTAGTTCGACCGCTTGCACGGTCGCCAGGACTGCCCTGTCCACATGCGACGGATCGGAGAAATGAGAGACCGGAATCCATAGATCGATCCCCGAGCATTCCAGTTGCATCCGTCGAAGCACCGCCGCCAGGTCTCGGCGGGCCGAGCGGTCCAACTCTCTCGCTCGTACTCCCGCCGCCGTGCCGTCGAGCTGCACCGATCTGTAACCCAACCGCGCGGCCCACTCGATCGCGGCTCGTGGCGATCCTCCCCACGGCACGTGGAGGTGCTGCGGCAGGCCGGCGAGAGAGAGGCTTCGGACGGGTTCCTCCAGCATAACTCGGCTTGTAGAGTACGTACGCTTGACCATGGGTCGGCGCGCAATTGTCGCTGAAATCATTGGCCTTGCGGCGGCGTCCCTCTGGTGCGGACTTCTCCTTACCTGCGGGTTCGTCGCGGCCCTGATCTTCCCGACAATGAAATCACTCTCGCCTCAACTCCCGGGATTCGCGCTCTATGACGGCGATCACTGGCGTATCGCAGCGGGCCAGTTCGCGGCGCCCATGTTCGGTCTTCTTGCCTGGATCCAGTCACTTCTCGCCCTCGTGATTTTTATGTCGTGCCGAATCGCGGGCCGTCGAGGCATGACCGCGCATCTGCCTTCCGCGGCTTTCATGTCCGCTCTACTGTCGGGCATTCTGGTGTATCGGCCCATGATGAACTTGATCGCCGGCCAGTGGGCCGCCGCCGCGGAAGGGCACTCGGCTCGGGCCGCCGCGTCGGCTCTGCAGTTCGCCGCGATGCACCGCTGGGCATCGGTATCGATATCGATCACGTTGATCCTCGCTGTCGCCTCCGCCGCGGCGTGCGCCGCCGCGTTACTCAGAGCACAGCCGATCGCACCTGCCGCCGCAGCATGGCGATAAAGACCGGCCCACCGATAATCGCGGTCACGACACCGATGGGCAGACGGCCGGTGGGAAGATCCACAGCACGGACGATGGCGCTGGCGCCGATGACCAACGCGGCACCAGCCAGTGCCGAACCCAGCACCAGCACACGGTGCCCGGGCCCCGCCATGAGCCGTACGACATGGGGACAGATAAGGCCCACAAAACCGATCGGCCCCGCCAGCACGACACTCGTGGCCGTCAGGATGCCCGACAGAACGAAGAGCAGCCGCCGCAGCGCACCCAGAGGCACCCCCACACTGACAGCCTCATCGTCCGTCAATGAAGCGGCATCCATCGAGCGGCCCGCGGACATTCCCACCACGATGCCGAGTATCGTGACGGTGCCGGCGAGGATGAACTCCGACGGAGTGATGTCTTCTCGCAGTGCGCCCCGCAGCATCCGATCCGCGATTCCCGATTCCGAGAAGGGCAGGAGATGCCGCACGAGCATCGTGCCCGCGCTGCAGATGATGCTGATCACCACGCCGTTGAGAACCAGCAGGAGCGGGTCAAGAACGCCCTGTTTCCGGCTGAGGATATAGGTCAATGCGAGCGCCCCCATGGCTCCCAGCAACGCCGCGGCGGTCGTCGAGATCGCGCCCAGGCCCGAGGCGGTCGCCACTCCCGCGCTGATGAGGCCGAGTTTCACCACGATCATGACGGCGAACCCCGATCCGCTCGCCAGCCCGAGCAGATCGGGCGAAGCCAACGGATTGCGCAAGAGCGATTGGAGAAAAACGCCCGCCACGGCGAGAGATGCGCCGACCAGCGCGCCGCCCGCAAGATTGGCCGCACGCACGCGCAGCACAGGACCGTGCCACTCTCCCCCGCCGAGGGAGAGGCGCAGCACCGAGACCCCGGCCAGCAGGGCCAGCAAGACGGCCAAAGTCAGAGTGACACGTAGTTTCATTCGATCGTGACGCGTCCGCAGGGCCAAGGAACGGGAGCGTAGCGCCGGGCCGCTCGGGTGGTCCTCCTACGGTTGAGGTCAGTGGCGAAAATCAAACACCTCCATCCGCTCCTCGAGCACCCGATCGCCGCCGCGATCCGTGGAGCGACTTCCGCTCCGCTGGTGTGCGGTCTCGATGCGTCCATGAGCATCGCGCGCGCGCTGGGCAGGTGCTATCCGTTGGTTGGTCGCTCGCGTGTTCGCCGCGCCGCGGAGAACCTTGCCCAGGCATTCCCCGACATGGAGGAGGCCGACCGCTGGGAGATCGCCGTACGGAGTTACGAACACCTCTTCCAGCTGGGTGTCGAAATACTCTTTGCACCCCGCCTGATCACCCAGGAGGGTTTTACTCGCCATCTGGTATTGTCCCGCATCGAGCCGGTGTTGTACGAACTTCTGAAACAGGGTCCGACCATTATGGTCACGGCCCACTGCGGCAACTGGGAACTGATCGGGTACGCCATTTCTCTGATCGGTTTCCCGATGCACGCGGTCTATCGACCGCTCGACCTGCGACCGCTCAACGAGTGGCTCTACGACACCCGCGCCCGCCGTGGTCTGACGCTCGTGAGCAAGTTCGGCGCGGTCCGAACACTGCCGCCGATTCTCACCCGGGGAGAGCCGGTGGGGATTGTTGCGGATCAGAGCGGGGGAGACCGCGGCCTGTACGTGCCGTTCTTCGGTCGTCTGACGAGCACGTACAAATCCATCGGATTGTTGGCCATGCGCACGGGTGCTCGCGTGCTGTGCGGATTTGCCCGCCGAATGTCTCCGACTGAGTCGATTCCTGATGGTCCGTGGCGGCAGAGCGGCGGTGGGGGGGAGCAGTTCAAACATGATCTGGGCGGAGTTCCCCGGATGCGTTACTCTCTTGAACTCGTCGATCATTTCGGACCCGAAGACTGGGAACAGCAGCCGGATCCGCTCTACTACCTCACCGCGCGGTACCGTCTCGCGATCGAGGGGATGATCCGCCGCGCCCCCGAACAGTACCTGTGGATGCACCGGATCTGGCGAGCACGCCCGGCTCATGAGCGGAACAACAAGCCCTTCCCGAAGAATCTGGTGGAGAAACTCCGTGCGCTTCCGTGGATGACTCCCGACAGCCTCAACGCCATCGTGGAGAGAAGCGAACGCGACCGCCGCGAACTGGCCGCGTTGTGACCGAGCAGGAGTTCGATCCCATGTCCGGCCATCGTCGGTGAGTCAGGCGATGTCGCGCGGACGGGGCGTGATCCGAAGGTCAGGTCGAGAGGCGTGGACATCGCCGGCTTCGCGCGGGGCCGGGTGGTTGTTCGCGTCAGGGAGTTGGGCCAATCAGAATCAGGGCGCCTTGGTCGGTTGCGCGAATGTGGCGACCGGGCGCATCGACAGGCGGGGCCACGATGCGAGCCGAGCCGACCTGTTGCCCGGCATCGCCTCGACAACCACCGACCGAGCGGCGTAGTAGCGTTCTCTCGGGCCCGGATCAACAGAGCACCCCAGTGGGCAGGTGGCCATCGCGGCCAGCACCAGAGAAGCAACCAGGCATGGGCGGACACTGTGAGATCGTCGCGAGGCTTCCGACGGGGCTAACCCGGCTTCCCAAACACGTGTGCAATCACCGTGCGATTCAGGGACCCTGCCGGCCGCCACAACCTCCTGATCTCGCTGCGTCTTCACCTCGATCAACTCGAATGCCTGCAATGTATCCGACCGAAAACGAAGTGTCATGGAATGTACTCCCGGCCCGCTCCGCGGCCCGACTCCCACGCGGATGGGGTATCGACAGATAGCCATTTCCAGGCTTCGTGGTTCAGGGGTTCCGTGCGAATACGACCCGCCGCGTATCGGTCGCACGCTCTGGATCGAATATGCAGTCCGTCGCACGATAACCCGCCTCCGTGCGATAACCGCTGAGCGTAACATTGCGGATGAAGCCGGCCTTCAGCACCGTTGCCTGCCCTGATTGGACACTCTCGAAACTGGCGACCCGCGCCGTGGCGTGGGGATTCACCGGATGTGAACTCCGCACGTTCGGGTATGCGTCGCGCGAGTTCGCGT
This sequence comes from Phycisphaerales bacterium UBA2402, assembly GCA_002343715.1. Classification (GTDB taxonomy): domain Bacteria; phylum Planctomycetota; class Phycisphaerae; order Phycisphaerales; family UBA1924; genus UBA2402. Next base: position 24,872 of record DDSA01000109.1, read on the forward strand.
GCGATCCCGCCCTGACTGCACCGGCGAAGCTCCGGGGAATGCTGGATCGGAGCGGACTGTCGATCTGCTCGCTGGCCACCGGAATTCGCTACGATGATCCCATCACGCCGCCCCTGCTGGGTTTTCTGCTCGATCACGAGTCGATGATCCGCGAGACGCAGCACTGCATCGACCTGGCCGTGCAGTTGGAGGCCCCGTTTGTCCGAGTCTTCGGGTTCGAGATCGTCGGTCACGAACCGCGCCCCAAAGCCGTCGCGCGCATCGTTGAACGACTTTTGAAGTGCCTGGATTACTGCCGCAACAGCGGTGTGCGCATCCTGTTGGAGAATGGGGGATCGTTCTCCACCGCGGTGGATCTGGCCGAGATCATGGACAAGGCCGACCATCCATTGCTGTGCGCTTCGTACTCCGTGCCGGTTGCCATCGCAGCGGGCGAGAAGCCGGAGAACGGCGTGAACGTGCTGGGAGAGCGGCTGGCGTGCGTCAAACTCAAGGACATGCAGCAAGGCAGGCCGTGCGCGCTGGGTGAGGGCGATGTCCCCTGCCGTGCGGCGGTCGAAAGTCTCGGGCGTGCCGGGTACGGCGGCTGGGTGGTGTACGAGTTTGACCGTGCCTGGCTCGGCGCGAGCGATGTGGACGTCGATACCGTCATGGCCGCATCGGCCCGAACCCTCTATCGCTGGATCGACGGTCAGGTTCCATCGCCGCGGCATCCGGTGGTCGCGTAACAGATGGGTATCAGGTGGCCGCATCACTCGCTGAGTCCATCGTCGAACGATGCCTGCTGGCGGGGTTCGCCGCGGCGGGGGTGGCCCCGGCGGCGGCGTCGAAGTGGGGAGAGGCGATGCGGGCCTGGCTCGCCGCAGGTTCGCACGGGGCGATGGAGTACATGTCCCGTGACTTGGAAGTTCGGCTCGACCCGCGCCGTGTGCTGGATGGAACCCGCGCGTTCCTTGTCGTGGCGGACTTGTACGCGTCGCGTGCCGGCACTCTGGCGAGTAACGCTCCGGAGTCCGGCACAAGCGCGCGGGGCCGCATCGCGCGGTACGCGCAGGGCAGGAACTACCACGACGTGATGAAGCGTCGGTTGCACGCGCTCGCCGATGCGCTGCGGATCGAACACCCAGGATCTGAGTTTCGTACCTGCGTCGACACCGCGCCGATACTGGAACGGGAGTTGGCCGTGGCCGCCGGTATCGGCTGGCAAGCCAAGAACACGATGGTCATTCATCCGCGACTGGGCAGTTATGTATTGCTCGGGGTCGTCGCGACGACCCTGCCCCTGACAACGCCCGCGGAACAGTGGACCGCCACGGACCACTGCGGCACGTGCACACGCTGCATCGAAGCATGCCCGACTGGCGCGATCACACCCTACCGGGTCGAGGCCTCTCGATGCGTTTCCTACCTCACCATCGAACACCGCGATGTCATCCCGGTCGAGTTGCACGGTGAGATGGGGGACTGGATCTACGGCTGCGATGTCTGCCAGGAAGTCTGTCCGCACAACTCGCCCAGGGACGACGGCGGAGTGCCGTACCCGGCGTATTCGCCCCGCGCTGCCGGGCTTGAGCTACTCGACGTGCTGAACTGGGATCGCGCTGCTCGTGAGCAGGCTTTCAGGACCTCACCCATGAAACGGGCCGGATTGGCTGTGATGAAGCGCAACGCGTTGATTGTTGCGGGCAACGTGCTTCGTGATCGAAGTGATGCCGCACTCCTCGCGCGCGTCAAGGCTGTTGCCGCGGACAACAGCGAATCCGATGTGGTCAGGCGAACTGCACGGGAAGTTCTTCAACAACTCGACGATCGGAGTTGAGCGGGCTTTGTCTCATTGAGCCGCGTCGCGGTTGAACTACCCGTGTGGTGACGGCGGCCGCCGCAGCGTCAGGCCCGTTCGGTCCGGTCGAACGGCTCGTTGAGACCGCCGCACTCCCGGCAGATCATCCCGTAAGCACCGCCCGGCAGCCCCTTCAAACTCGCGCCGCAGGACAGGCACGCAGGAGCGACGATCCGCGGTGCGATGCTGCTCTTCCACACCAGGGCCATGGCGGCGACGGTCACGCCGATGACCGGCCAAGCGGGGGCCGCGGCGAGGGACACCAGCGCAAAGACGGTGAGCGCAGCCCCGAGAAGCAAGGCGAGTACGCGAAGCCAGGTTTTGTGCAGCCAAGTCACCGAATGTGCCCCGAATCGCCTAAAACTGCCACAAACTGCTGCCCCAGGTGAGTCCGCCTCCGAAGCCAAGGAACATGACCTTGTGCCCCTCTCGCACTCGCCCTTCCCGTACGAGTTCATCAAGGCACAATGGCACCGATGCCGCCACCGTGTTGCCCACCCGGTCGATGTTCACATGCAGACGCTCGGCGGGTATGCCGAACCGCTCGCGGGCCGAGGAGAGGATTCGTGCATTGGACTGGTGGCACACGAACATGTCGATCTCATCCGACCGTAGTCCGGCCTTGTCCAGCGTTTCCTGGATCAGGTCGGAAAAGGTTGTAACCGCAAACTTGAAGACACCCGCACCGTTCATCTGCACCCGTCCGAACTTCGACGGATCACACGCGACCCCGGGGGGGAAGTGCCGATCGGATTCGGGGATGTAAATTTCCTTCCATGCAGCGCCGTTGGTGTGCATCGCCTGCGCGATCAGTCCCTTGCTCGCATCGTCTGTCGCGCGCATCACCACCGCCGCGGCGGCATCGCCGAAGAGAATCGCGGTCCCCCTCCCGGGGGTGGAATAGTCCATGTGGACGGACAGTGTGTCCGCACCGATAAGCGCCGCGGTGCGATACAGGCCGCCCCGGACGAGTTCGTGGACCGTGTTGAGCGCGAAGACAAAGCCGGAGCATGCAGCGTTCAGATCGAACGCGGCCGGCGATGCGGCACCGACATCACCCGCCACCAGGCACGATGTCGGCGGGCAGCCCATCTCAGGTGTCATCGTGGCGATGACGAGCAGATCGAGGTCCGTAGCGTTCAGGCGGGCCGCTCGCAAAGCCTGACGGAGCGCCTCGGCGCTCAGGGTGCGAGTGCACTCGCCTTTCGACGGATCGACCAGTCGGCGCTCCCGCACCCCGGTGCGCTGCACGATCCACTCGTCACTTGTATCCATCAGTCGTTCGAGATCGGCGTTCGTGAGTCGCCGATCGGGGAGGCATGATCCCGTTCCCACGATACGAACGCCGAGGCGCCCGGCGCCGCCCGTTCGCGACGTGAGGGCGGACGCGTTCATGCCCCGGCACCCTCGGTGGCGGGAGTTCGTGAATCCAGAACGTGCGCGACCTCGGCGAGGCGCCTGACGATCTGCTCGTTGACGTGGGCGTGGTGGAAGTTGCGGCAGTTGCGGATCGCCGCTTTGATCGTGTGCGGTTCGCTGCTGCCGTGCGCGATGAAGCACGCGCCATTGATGCCCAGCAGGGGCGCCCCGCCGTGCTCGTGGTAGTCGTTCTTCGCGTAGATGTTCCGCACGATCGGCTCGAACTTGGTCATCAGCGCGGGATCGTAATCGACGATCTCCGCGGCGATGGCCTTGAAGAGGCTCTTGGCCATTCCTTCCGCCGCCTTGAGCAGCGTATTGCCCACCAGGCCGTCGGTCACGACGACATCCGCCGCGGCTTCGAAGAAATCGCGTCCTTCGATGTACCCGATGTAGTTGATCCCGGGCGTGGCCTTGAGAAGGTCGCGGGTCTCCTTGATGATCCCCGTGCCCTTGGCTTCCTCGCTGCCGATGTTCATCACCGCGATGCGGGGGCTTTCAACTTTCAGGAGTTGGCGGGCCAGGACATCGGCCATCACGCCGTACTGCCAAAGGTGCTCCGCCTTCGGCTCGGGGTTCGCGCCGGCATCAACCAGGACGACATTGTGCTTGAAGGCTGGGACGGTCACGGCGATGGCCGGGCGGATGACGCCGGGCAGTCGCCGCATGTGCAGTGTCGCCGCCGCCACACACGCGCCGGTGTTCCCGGCGGACAGCACGACATCGCACCGCGCGGGGTGCTTCTCGGCGCCGTACTGGGCCATTTTGACGATCGATGATTCGGTCTTCTGACGCACCGCCTTCGCGGCGGAGTCACCCATCTCGATGACCTGGTCGGCGTGAACAATCTCGATCCGGGGGTCTTTGGGAGAGATCCCCCGCTCGTCCAGAAGATCAATGATTTCGTTCTGACGCCCGATGAGGACCAGTACGTCCCCCGGCGGGAGTTCGGAGAGCGCCAGCACGCATCCTTTGAGAATGGCGTCGGGGGCGTGATCGCCGCCCATGATGTCAACTGCGATGCGCATCGGCCGGAGAGACTCGCGCGAAAGAGTGGTTGATCCGCTGCCTGAGATTCGAGACGCGCCGATTATTCGCCGGAGGTCCTGCGCGCTTCAGGCCCACCGTACTGATTTTCACCGCACGCCGTGCAGGGTACTCAGGCCTTCGGCACACCGATGCCGAGTTTCGGCACTTTGATCTGGAGACCGGGACGAACATAGCCGGACTCCTTCGCCGCACGGTGGTGCATCTTCGCCAGACCCGAAACCGGGTCCTGCGCGACCGTGGTGGGGGTCAGGGCGTGGTGACTGCGGCGACGCCGCGTGCGGCCGTAACTGACTCTCTGTGGGGGAAGCATGGACGTCCTTCTCTTACAAAATCGGAGGGGCGCGTCCCCACCGATGTGCTGCAAAACCTTTATCCCGTTTAATGGCGGGAAACAACTTTCCCTATCGCGCGTGGCGCGAAGGAATCAGGGGGATATGTTAGGAGGGCGTGAGAGTCGTGTCAACGGCCTCGATGGCCTGCGGCCACTCACTCTTTAACTCCTAACTTCACGGTTACTGACGCCTTAGTAGGCAATTATTTGCTTGAAACCGTGTCAAAGTACAAATCAAGTTGAGAACACGACAGTATCCAATCAAAAATCGAACAAGGACCACTTTCCTGCGTCGCAGTTCCCTTGAATTAGAGCCTGTTCGCAATCGAACCTATACAAAGAAAACAGCGAATACCTGTGTCAATAAGTTGGTGCGACGATGAAATGGATGGTCCCATGCTGGGGTAGATGCATTGACCAGCACCAGTTCCAGACTTTGAACACACATGCGGGAGCATGGTCGTCGCCTGGCGGAACTGACAGAAGTGCCGGGTGCATCGTGTAGCGTGCTGTGAGTTCATCGCTCGTCCGATTAGCAGCAATGAACTGGACGATACTTCGTCAGCGTCTATACTTGCATGGAATTGACAACACTCGCGGCAAGAACCGTGAGTTACGCCCTCCTAGCTCAGTTGGTAGAGCAGCTGACTCTTAATCAGCGGGTCGAAGGTTCGAGTCCTTCGGGGGGCATT
>DDSA01000160.1 GCA_002343715.1 Phycisphaerales bacterium UBA2402
CGCCGCCGTCGACGCCGCCGTCCTCGTTGAAGTCCGCGGCCTCATCGCCCGCCTCCCACACGATGTAGAAGGCTTCGACATCGGCGCCGTCGACGCCGCCGTCCTGGTTGAAGTCCGCGGGGCAGCCGCCGTCGCTGGGGACGGGAAGGCCCGGGGCGGAGATGGCCGTCGGTGTGCCGGGCTTGAAGAGGGTGATGACAGCGTCGCCGGTGGTGGGGGGCGTGCTGGCGTCGAAGCGGTAGTTGTACATCGTGCTCCAGCGCAGGGCGTTGGATGAGTGGCCGGTGGGTCCGACGAAGGGTTCGGTGGCCCAGGTCACGGCGTTGCTGGTGACGGAGGCGGGCCAGGCCTTCATGTCGGCGGCGGTGTTGGGGTACGGCTCGCCGGAGTGGGCGAAGACGCCGTGGAACCCGGTGTTGGAGACATCGACGCCCGATCCGGTGGGGATGCTGAAGGCGCCCGCCGCGCGGTCGGCGTTGAGGTTGTAGACGGCGTACTCGTAGTGCCAGGTGCCGTTGCCGTTGTCGGTGGCCTTGCCCGCGACGAAGAAGCGGGCGACGATGCCCGGCGTGCCGAGGGTCGTGTCGATGTAGTCGGCGGTGACGAGGGTCACGGAGGGATCGACGTTCTTCCAGGCCTTGATGGCCGGCTCGAAGCGATAGATGGGGCCCGTGAGCGTGGGGACGGAGGTCTGGCTGGGGATGTTCATTTCCTGGTACGAAGCGTTGTTGAGGCCGTTGACGGCGGGGTTGGTCCCGGTGGTGAACTGGGCATCGTCGGCGGTGACGTAGTGAGCCTCGCCGAAGTAGCGTGCCCCGGGGTTGAGGGCGGGGGTGACATCATCGACCTTGACCTGAAGGCGCATGCCGATGGTGCCGGTGGTGCCGCTGCCGTGGGGCCAGGTGTAGACGCCGGTGGTGGGGTTCACCTCGGAGCGCGGGCCGAGGTAGGTCTGGCCGCCGTTGAGGCCCGAGCCGTAAGCGTCGGAGCAGTTGACGCCGAGTTGCTGGCCGCCCATCGGCGGCGGGACGCAGGTGCCGCAGGTGGCGCTGTTGGTGGATGAGAAACCGTGCTTGAGCCACGACTGGCCGATCTGCTCGAAGCGACCGTTCTTCAGGCGGTACATGTTCTGGGCGATGACCGGGTGCTGCACGCCCGAGGCGATCCACATGACGGGCGTGTCGCCGTTGTTGCAGGCATCGGTGCCGATGGCGTAGGCGTTGATGTTGCCCGCGAGGCCGTAGTACCCGACGTCGGTCAGGCGGGCGACGAAGACATCAGGGCCCGCGGCGGGGCATGGAGTGACGGTGATCGATGTGGAAGAGATGCCGGTGCGGCCCTGCTCATCGCCGACGGTGAACTGGATGCTCTTGGTGCCGGGTGAGACCGAGGGCGGGATGGAGGCCCGGTACGAGAAGATGCGGTCGCCGGGGGTGACATCGCCGTTGGTGCCGTTGTCGTAGAGCGGCTGCGAGGCGAGGCCGCCGATGTTCGTGCAGTTGGCGAAAGCGTAGAGACCGGTGCTGTCGGGGTTGTACCCGGGTGAGACGTTCAGCGTGAGCAGCGTGGTGCTGCCCGAGCCGCAGGCGAAGACGGAGTTGGGGTTCGCCGCGGGCGTGCCCTGCGGGGGAAGGGGGCCGCTCGTGCAGGTGAGGGTGATCATCATGCCCTGGGTCAGCCCGCCGCCGTTGCAGGTGAACTGCGAGGCGGGGAAGGTGGTGTGCTGGGCGCCGATGGTGGCCGAGGCGCCGGTGCCCGCGGCGTAGATGTACTCGACACGCGAGCCGTCTTCATACAGGCGCACCTGGAAGTTCGCCGCGGCACCGCCGGAGAAGTGGACAGCGCGCCACTCGATATTGAAGATGCGGTTGGGGGCGGTGTTGGATACGGAAGTGAAAATGCCGTTGCCGGTGCCGTCGGTTCGGAGGTCGTCCCAGTAGGGGAGCAGCGCGACGCCCAGCGTGCCGGCCTGTGGGAGGCAGGCGTTGGTGTACGCGCTGCTGTTGGTGGTGAACTGGAGGTTGCCGTTGCTGCTGGCGCGGACCGAGTTGTACGTTACTCCGTAGAACGTCACGGGGAAGGGGAGGGGCACCATGGTCGTGCAGTCGTCGCACGCGTTGCCGGTGCTGGTGGTGCCGGGCACGATCGAGGCCCCGGTGGAGGTAGATAGGTTGAAGCCGGTGCACTGGGCGTGCGCGGCGGCGGCGAAGGCCGCGACGCACAGACCGGCGGCCAGCAAACGGGCGGGGCGTATCAAGTTCATAAGCACTCCGAAAGCCACGAGAAGGGCCGGGACAACACGGATGAAATCGGAACCTGGGTCGGGGTGCGGATCGCACCCGAACCAGAGAATAGCAAAGATTCGGCGCAATTGGAAGAGGAATATACCCCTCTTCGCGTGAATCTTGATCGCCCGCGCGTTCGTTTATTGGACGTTGATATCCGGATTTCAGGCCCGCGTCGGGGTGTATTCATCAGCGCAGCGACTCGATGACGAGTCGGTAGAACTCCGCCTGTTTGTCGGAGTGCCAGCGCCAGACGATGACGAGGTCGCGGGCGGGGTCGATGAAGATCGTGTTCTGGCCCGCGCCCTGCGCGGAGAAGGCCTGCTCCGATGCGGCGGGCCAGCGGCCGGTGGTGTTGAGCCACCAGAGAAATCCATAGTCGGGGCGTTGGCCCTGCGGGCTGGTCGCCCGCGTGATCCACGACTCTGAGAGAATGCGGCGGCCGTTCCATTCGCCGCGGCGGAGCAAGAGCAGGCCGTAGCGGGCGTGATCGCGCGAACTCATCCACAGCCCGCCGCCCCAGCGCGTGCCGCCGGAGATGCTGGGCACGGGGGTGCCGTCGAGGTCAACTGTGGCGTTGTCGTAGGCGATGTAGCGCCAGGTGTCGCTCGCGCCGATGGGGTCCATGATCTCGGCGCGGAGGACCTCGGGCAGGGGCCGCTTCCAGACCCTCAGCAGGGAGAGGGCGAAGCGGTTGATGCGGACATCGTTGTACTCGTAATGCTCGCCGGGGGCTTTGAGTGCCCTGGGCTTCATCGCGCCCTTGCCGTACTCGTCCTTGCCGATGAAGGCGTGGTCTTTGCCGAAGAGTTCGCCCATCCACTCGCTGGTCTGCGTGACGTGGTGATGCCAGGTGATGGGGGCGTTGTGCGGGTCGTCGTAGCCGCCGTCCTTGACCAGCAAGGCGACCGGGTCGTCGATCGAGGAGATGAGGCGGCGGTCAAGTGCCAGGCCCAGGATCGTCGAGAGGTAACTCTTGGCGACGCTATAGGAAGGATCGACGGCGGCGGTATCGCCCCACTCCGCGGCGATGTAGCCGCGGCGGACGATGAGGCCGTTGGTCGCGGCGCGCGACGCGGGCAGCGGCCCGAGCGGGCGGCCGAAGATCTCGGCCTGCGTGGAAAAGTCCGCGGGCATGTCGGTCTCGCAGGACCGCGCGAATGTGACAGCGCGGGCCAGCGCTCCCGGATCAAAGCCGAGTTCGGCGGGGGGGCGGGATTCCCAGGAGCCCGCGGGCGGGTAGTAGTGCTGGGCGAGCGAAAGGGAGGTAAGTAGGAGGAGGGTGAAAAGACGGAGCATGGAACGAACTGTACAACGCGGCTGGATTGATGACCGCGATGATTGAACACACTCTCAATGTGCCGTTATTTACGAATGCAACGCGACCGCTCGGCGTGATCTAGACGATCGTGAGCAGTGTCTGGAACATCTGGTCGGCGGTGGAGATGACCCGCGCGGCGGCCTGGTACTGACGCTGGAAGTCGAGCAGTGAGATGGACTCCTCATCGACGTTGACCCCGCTGACGGCGGAGCGCTGGGCCTCGAGGCTTTCGTGGACCATGAGTTTCGCCTCGGCGTTGGTCCTCGCGGCGGAGACCGCGCCGCCCACGGCCTGCACCCCGTCGCGCCAGAGGCCGGAGATGGTGCGGCCCCCGAGCGCTGCGAGGCTCTGATCCTGGAGACCGGCGAGGACGAGGGCCGCGCCGTTCTCGACAAACCGGCCCCCTTCGTACCGCCCGACGGAAAGGTGTTGCGGCTGGGCGAGCAGGTCGGATCGGACGGCGATGTCCGCGCCGCCGGTCCCCGTGAAGTAACTGTTCAGCCCCAGCACCGAGAGCACACCGGAGGAATCCTCGCCGAAGGAGAAGTCGAAGCCGCTGCGGGCATCGATGCGCAGTTTTCCTTCGGGGGTGAACGTCGCGGAGAGGCCGGGAACGGCGTTGAGGGCGGCGCGGAGGCTCTCGGCGGTGGTGTCGTCGGCGCCGCCCCCCGCGGCGGAGATGCCGTCGAGGTCGATGGCGATGCGGGTCTCTTCCATCGCGCCGGTGGCGCTGTGGCGGACTCGAACGAGAAAGCCGCCGTGCGATGCGGCAAAGGGAAGTGACGAGAGCGAGGCGTTAGCGCTGTCGGCCAGCGAGAGAGTCCGGTCCCCGGCCGTGATGGACAGGGTGCCGGTGGTGCCTGTCAGGCCGGCGGCGTTGGAGGCGGTGCTGTGCAGCGAGTTGACCTCGACAATCAGGCGAGAGGCGAGGGTGTCGAGCGTGGCGATGGTGCCGCGGATGGCGGTCTGGCGTCCGCCCAGGAGGGCGGCGATCTGGCCGCCGGATGGCGAGAGGTCGATCCCTTCCTGCGAGGCGGTGGCGCGGACGGACACGGAGAGTGAAGTCTCTCGCCCGTCGGTGCGTCGGCGGAGTTCGAGTTCGCGCAGGCGCGATCCTTGGAGGATGGGGGCGGAGCCGACGAGGACATCGACGCCCCCCAGGCCCCGGTCGATGACGGTGATGTCCATCATCTCGGCGAGTTGGGTGAGGGCGGTGTCGCGGGCATCGCGCAGCGGGTTGGCGGGGCGGCCCCCGCCCTCGGCGGCGGAGATCGACTGGTTCAGGTCGGCGATCTGCGACAGCAGTTCGTTGGCGCGGCCGACGGCGGCGCCGAGTTGATCGTCGATCTGGGTCTGTTGATTCTGCAGGTCGCCCCGCAGGCGGCGGATGAACTGGGCGAGTTTGTCCCCCTGCTGGACGACGGCGGCGGAGGAGCGCGTCTGGTTGGCCCGCTCCGACCAGGAACGGAAAAAGGCCGAGAGCTCGCCGGAGAGGTCGTGGTCGCCGAGTTCGCCCAGCGCGGCCTCGACCTGGGAGAGGATGTTGTGCTGGGTCTGGGCGGCGGCGCGGTCGGAGTTGCTTCCCATCAGGCGGGCCTGCAGGGCTTCATCGATCTGGCGGCGGATGCTCCGCACGGCGACGCCCTGCCCGATGGCGCCGCCGGGCGTGGACCGGTCGCCCGCGACGGGCACAAAGTCGCCGGTCTGGCGCGAGTAGCCGGGCGTCGCGGCGTTGGCGAGGTTGTTGCCCGCGACCTGGATCGCGAGTTGGCTCGCGTTGAGGGCCGAGCGCCCGATCTGCATGGCTGAGGTGAGGCTCATGGCGTGGGTCCGTGCGTTGGTCAGGATCGCAGATCGAGCGCGGAGAGGACGGGTTGCCCGGTATCGACCGTGCCGCGCCGTCCGTAGGTGCCGGCGTGGCTCAGGTTCTTGCCCACCTGGCGTGCGAGTCCTTCCATGTGGGTGAGCAGCGACGCGGTGGCGGCACGGATGACCGCGGTTCGGTCCCGTACATCCTCGGCGAGTCGGCGCAGTCTGTTGGCCGCGGCGGTGAGGCGGGAACGGTCGGCTTCGGGCAGGAGGCCGGCGAGGTGGGTGAGCGTGACAGGGTGCGGCACGCGGGGGAGGAGGGGCGCGGCGGCGGCGATGAGTTCGCGTCTCACCGCGTCGAGAGCGCCGAGTTCCTCGAGGACCTCGGACTCGCGCTCGGCGAGCGCGGCGACGGCGGGGCCGTCGGCCCTTCGGAGTGCATCGCGGTGTTCGTTCAGAAGTTGCTGCGCGAGGGTGTACCGCTCGGTCAGGCGTGCGAGCAGACCTTCCAAGTGCTCGGCGATGGCGGCGGGCGTCAGCGTGGAAGTGGCCGTTCTGGAGGGCATCGGCGTCGGGTCCTTGACGTTCACCCGGTCGGGTGCCGCGGCTCCGCCGCGGTGGGTTGGTCCTGACGCAGCACGCGGCGTGCCACGGCGTCGACGAGTGGCCAACGGCCCTGCGAGACCAGGCGCTGCGCGAGTTGGGCATCGAGCATGCCGCGGAACGTGCGCTCCGCCTGATTCGGCGCGAACGGCGCGGCGGCCCAGGGGCTGTGACGCATCTGCTGGAGAATCGGCTGAACGAGGGAGACGGCGACGAGTTGCTCCGCGCCCTGGCGGGCGCGCTCCTCGGGGGAATGTTCGGCACCCCGGCCGCGCCCGATGATCGAGGCGAAGTCGGCCTGCGAGTCCGCGAGGGGGCGATGGGGCGCGATGGGACGATCGAGCGAAGCCCCGGCGGTGGCGGCGGAGAGAGAGTCGCTGAAGGGGTTCATGCGGAGTCGTGGGGCGGCGCGTGTCAGTCGATGACGAGTTTGGCCTGGAGCTGGCCGCTTTTGTGCATCATCTGGAGGATGTTGATCTGTTCCGGCACGGGGATGGCGAGTTGCTTGAAGGCGGCGATGAGGTCGCTGAGGCGCGCGGTGTCGGCGGGCTGCGACCCGGGGGTGAGTTCGGTCCAGGCGGTGCGTGTCACCTGCGGGTTGAGAGTGGTCGGTGTCGGCGCGGGGACGACGGTGGTGATGCTCAGGTCTTTCTGCGTGATGGCCACGGGGCGGACCTGCACATCGCCGGTGATGATGATCGCGCCGGTGCGCTGGTTGACCACGACCTGGGCGGGCAGGTCGAGCAAGGCAGGGTTGACCTCGGCGGCGAAGACATCGGCGAGGAAAGCGGCGCGGTTGGCGCGCTCGGCGGGGGGGATCGTGATGCGGACCAGCCGCTCATCGACGGGCACGGCGACGGCGTTGCCGATCGGGTCGGCCTTGCCGTTGATGGCGATGGCGATCTGGCTGGCGGCGGCCCACCCAGCGTACGGAGCGTCGATGACGAGGTCGAAGGTGTCGCTGATCTGCGGGCCGACGATGTCCTCGAAGAGGCGAGCGCCCCGGCGGACGACACCCACGGTGGTGATATTCGGATCGGAGATGTCGATCAGCCCTTCGGCGATGGCGTAGACGGGGCTGTCGGGGAAGGGGCCTTTGAGCGCGGTCAGAAAGAGCTGCCCGCCCGCGATGCTGCTGGCGGAGTAGAGGGTCGAGACGCGCACGTCGTAACGGTCATCGGCCCTGGCCCCGCGCTCGGGGATAATACAGGTCACCATGACCAGCGCCGCGGCGTTGGCTTTGAGCAGTTCACGGGGTGAGTTGAGTTCGTTGCCGCTGTTCTTGTAGAGTTCGGCGAGGGGGCGGGCGACGGCGAGTTCCTTGCCGCTGTCGCCGGTGCCTTTGAGGCCGATGACCAGGCCCATGCCCTGCAGGATGTACTCACCCTCTCCCCGGATGCGGGTGAGTTCGCGGACGGTCGTGGCCAGCCCACCGGCGGGGAGAAGGAGCGCAAGAAGCGCGGCGAAGAAGCGCATGACCGCCCGGTGAGCAAGCGGTGTGCCGGGCGCGAAGCGGCGAGGCGGGATCATCGCGGCGGCGCGATGGTGATGCCGTTGTCGCGGCACCGCCGGACGATGGTGCGCGCTGAGTCGAGCGCGCCGGGCGTGTCGGAGTGGATGCAGATCGTGTCGGCGGCGATCGGGACCAGAGCGCCATCGTCGGCGAGCACACCCTCGCGGCGGGCGATGCGCAGGGCCTGCGCGGCGGCCATGTCGGGATGCTCGATCAGGGCAAGGGGGTCGGTGCGCGGCACGAGTGATCCGTCAGCGAGGTAGCGGCGGTCGGCGAAGGCCTCGGCGGCGGTCGGATAACCCATGCTTTGCCACCACGTCAGGGCCGGCGCTCCCGCGAGGCCGATGAGACGGATCGGGGTGAAGGGTGCGGCCGCGCGGGCGATGGCCTCGGCGACATCCCGCCTTCGCATCGCGGCGTGGTAGAGCGCGCCGTGGGGCTTGACGTGAGTGAGGCGGGTGCCCGCACATCGCGCGTGGGCCGCGAGACTGTGGAGTTGCGCAGCGACCGTCGTTTCGATCTCGACGGGAGAGAGTTGAAGTTCAAGCCGCCCGAAGTTCGCGCGATCGGGGTAGCCGGGATGAGCGCCCAGGGCCTTGCCGCTCTTGGCCGCGAGGGCGCAGAGACGGGCCATGGTGTCATCATCGCCCGCGTGCCCGCCGCAGGCGACGTTGAGAGAAGAGAGAAGCGCGGCGAGCGCAAGGTCACGCTCGAAGGCGGCGGGGTCCTCGCCCAGATCGGCGTTGAGGTCGATGGAAAGAGGTTGGGTGTTCAGTCGGGTGAGCGTACGGACGGGTGGGATGGGTTGGAGGGGTGCCGCGGTGTGGCCACGAGCGACGGAAACCGCTATACTTCGGGTTCACAGGCGGGCTTGTAGCTCAGTTGGCTAGAGCGCACCCCTGATAAGGGTGAGGTCGTTGGTTCGAATCCAATCAGGCCCATTGGTCCATCTCTCACAGGATCAGACAGAGCGCCAACCCCCACGAACTCAATTGAGTTTTGGGGGTTTTGTGTTTTTTGGCTCGGACGCCGCGGGACCGCGAGGTCGGGTGTGTGTTGCCTGCGGACGCCTGCGAGCGGCGAGCGTTTTGTGACGGGTGGATGGATCACGGCACCCCCCGTGCGGTTCGGGCTGGGTGAGCGTGCCTGATCGGCATGGCGACCCCCACACTTGGCGGCGTCGGCAGCGGCCCATCACGGCTGGTTCGTGCACCCTCTCTACGTGACATCCATGGAAGGAGGAGGCACGAACGTCTCGTGCGGAAGTTTCGTTCGCGGGGAAAGCGGTCGCCCTGTGGTCTGCGCTGCGGTGATCGGTGCCATGTCGGCGGCGAATCCGCTCAGGACACCTGGCCCACGAGGATGCTGTACCCGTCAGGATCGTGGATGTGAAACTCCCCGGCGGGCAAGTACTTCGGATGGGTCATCGAGAAGACGACGTTGGGCTCCCTCGTCGCGCCCGGAGAGCCGATGCGGACTCCACCATCGCGCAGCCCCGCCGCGAGCAGGTAGGCCCGCAGCGCCGCGGCATCGCCGCAGTGCATGCAGAAGAAGATGCCCTGCGCTCCGGTCACGATGGGCTCGCTCGAACGCCCGAACATCAGCGCTGCGGGATGGCCGCCAACGGCGGGTGCCGCGGACTCCGCCCACGCCCATTCGATGTTCCCGTCCGCCGATGGTTCGATGTTCGTCGCGTGAAAGCCGAGGTGCGCGTAGAACGCGAGCGTCTTCTCCACGTCCGCGACGTAGGCGAAGGGGACCAATCGATGGGCCGGGCTTGGGCATCGTGTGAGCGGTGGTTCAGAAGATGGAAAGGCCATGGAGCGATCGTAGTTTCGGCATCGGCCTCCGCGCGGTCGATCCCTGGCCTCACGCCGCTACCGTCGCCCTTCATGCAGCGACTGTGGCGGGAGTCGCTTCCGACCATGGCGTGCACTGACCCAGCGGGCCATGGAGACGGCGGTCTTGCCGCCTGCGCCCGCCTTGAACTCGGCGCGGAAACCCGGGCGGATGGACATGGTCAGGAACGAGAGCGCGGTGGGGTCGGTCGGCGCGATTGTTATTGAGGAGAAGTTGCCCATCGGGCTCCGTCTTCACAAAATCTTGTCTGAGTACGGAGTGGACTTCACACGAAACATGCGTCACGATACCTCGTGCTTGGAGGAATCCAAGTCAGGAGAGAGATTCATGCGATCCGTTTCCGTCCTCGTGGCCGCTGCGTCCGCAACGGTCCTTCTGTCCGTCACGGCTCCGCCCGCGCGGGCGCAAGTCCGCATCACCGAGTTCATGTCGGAAGGGCAGGGTGACATCCTGCAAGGCAACGGCGGCCGCCGCCAGCGCGAGTTTTTCGAGATCACGAATCTCGGCTCGAACTCGGTCGACGTCTCGGCGTGGTCGTGGAACGACAACAACCCCAACGATCCGCACAACTGGGGCCCGTCCATCGGCTCGATCGCCGCGGGAGAAAGCATCGTCTTCACCCAGATGACGGCCGATGACTTCCGCACTTACTGGGGCCTGTCGGCGAACGTGCGGATTTTCTCGTTCCTCCAGCTCTCCAATCTCGGCAACGCCGACACCATCAACATCTACAACTCGTTCACGCAGGACGCGACCACGCTGGTGGACTCACTCACGTACACAGCCGACGCCCGCGGCAGCGGCATCTCGCGCAACCGCCCCTTCGACGGCGGCACCGGGCAGTACGCCAACTCCGCGTGGGTCATCTCGTCGGTGGGAGATTCGTTCCAGTCCTACCTCGCGCCCAGCCCGACCGGCTTCCCCCCCAACTTCCCGCAGCCCACCACCGGCTTCAACCAGGCCGACTACATCGACCTGGCGAACCCGGGCGTGTACGTGCCCGCACCCGGCGCGGCCTGTATGCTGGCCCTGGGCGGTGCCTTGCTGTCACGCCGCCGTCGGGTTTGAGCCGCCCTGTTTGTCTGGAGCGCCGAACCTGAACATCCGCATCACGCCGCGACAGTCGCGCTGGCCGGGGAGTTCCACGGCCCGGTCGCCCGGTTCGTGCTCACCCAGCGCGAGAGGTTGCGGGCCTGCATCCCGCCCTTGTCGGGCTCGAAACTCAGCGTGGTCTCGGCGCGCGTGACGCTGCCGACGGAACGGTGCGCGCGGGTCGGCGGACCCCAACGTTGCAGCCGTTCAACCCATCCCGGCGGCGGGGCGCAGCCCGTGCCTCTTCATAGGATGTGGTCCCTATGACGACACACCTGCCGGGTCCGACTGTGCATGCCGCGACGGAACGCCGTCCGAGTTTTCGCCGCGTCACGCTGCGCGGGCTGGCGGTGCTGTTGCCCAGCGTGCTGACGCTGTGGATTCTCTGGTCGGCGTTCGTCTTTATTTTTGCGAATGTCGCGGAGCCGATCAACAGGGGCATCCGTCGGGGTGTTACAGAGTTGGTGCCGCGGGTGGTGCCCCCTGAGCGCTGGCCGGAGTGGTACGACGTGACGCCGGAGGAGTTGGCGCGGTTCCGGGCATCGGGCCGAACCCCAGGTGCGAGCGAGGCGGCGGCCTTGGCCGCGGCGCGGCTGGACCGTCTGGAGGGGTACTGGCGTGCGCGGTGGTACATGCAGGCGGTGGGCCTGCTGGTGGCGGTGACGCTGATCTATCTGTCGGGGGCGCTGGTGGGAGGGTTCCTGGGCCGGCGGGTCTATGCGATTGTTGAACGCGTGATCGGCAAGATCCCCGGATTCAAGCAGGTGTATCCGTACGTCAAGCAGCTGGTGGACCTGCTGCTTGGTGAAAAGACGATGGCCTTCCGGCGGGTGGTGCTGGTGGAGTTCCCCCGTCCGAACAGCTGGGTGGTGGCCTTCGTGACGGCCGGCGGTCTTCGCCGCGCGGAAGGGGCGCTGGAGGGCGAGACGTTGTCGGTCTTCGTGCCCAACACGCCCACGCCCTTCACGGGCTTCACGCTGAACGTTCGCGCCAGCGAGGTGATCGATCTGCCGGTGTCGGTCGATGAGGCACTTCGGTATGTCATCACGGGCGGGGTGCTGGTGCCGGGGTCGCAGTTACCGGAGAAGAAAACAGAGTGAACCTTTGCTCGAAGGAACAGGGCGCACCCTGCTGGAGAGCCTCTGCACGGTACTACTATCCGGCGCCGGGAAGTCCCGGATCTGTTTGGTCTTTGCGAGGGTTGAACTCCAAACAAGGATCGGGCGGCTTTCGACAGCGTTTGGATCGATACGGGAGAGGCCATGCGGATTGATGTAGTGGGTCGGCATTTCGAGGTCACGGAAGCCATCCGCGAGTACGCGGAGCAGAAGGCCGGCAAACTGACCAAGTATTACGGCGGGGTTCAGTTGATCCGCCTGACGATCGAGAAGACCGGGGCGCACCACGTCTCGGAGTACGAGGTGGAGCTGGTGATCGACGTGGAACGGCACGAGGATTTCATCTCGCACGCGAAGGCCGAGGACCCGTACGCCGCGATCGATCTGGTGGCGGAAAAGGGCGAGCGGCAACTGCGTGATCACAAGGAAAAACTGCGCGGGTGACGGTGCCCCGGGGCCGCAGCCCCGGTTCACAGGCCCGATTGGCAAGGAGCGAGTCTTGGCGAAGTTGACGGATATCGTGTCGGAGGGCGCGATCGTGGCGAGTTTGGCGAGCGCCGACCGCGATGCGGTGATCGCGGAACTGGTCGATGCGCTGGTGGCGTGCGGCGCGGCGAAAGCCGCCATCCGCGACGAACTGGTGGCCAAGGTCCTGGAGCGGGAGCGCCGCGGCTCGACAGGCTTCGGGCGCGGCGTGGCCGTGCCGCACGTGAAGCACAAGGGCGTGCAGCGGATGACGGCGGCGGTGGGCCTCTCGCAGCGCGGGGTGGATTTCGCGGCCCTCGACCGCCAGCCCGTCTATTCGGTGGTGCTGCTGCTCTCGCCCGAGGATCGGCCCGAGGAACACCTCCAGGCGATGGAGGTGATCTTCAAGAACCTGAGCAAGGACACCTTCCGGCGGTTCCTGCGGCAGGCGACGACGGTGACGGAGGTTCGGACGCTGCTCGAAGAAGCCGATGGCCAGCATATCGCGGGCTGAACCGGCATCGCTCGTCCGGGTGCAAACCGCCACCTTCCGAAAACGTTACAGAAAGAGTCCGTCCCATCGATCGAACAGCCCGCCCGCCGTGGCACAGACCTGCACCATCGTCGCGACCGTGGTCAACCGCCTGGGTCTTCACGCGCGCCCGGCGATGACCTTCGTCGATCTCGCCATGACCTTCCGGAGCGCTGTGACCGTCCGCAAGGCCGACACCGAGGTGGACGGCAAGTCGATCATGCAGATGATGATGCTCGCGGCGGGGCAGGGGAGCGAACTGACCATCACCGCGACGGGGGACGATGCCGAGGCCGCGTGCGCGGGCCTGAAAAACCTCGTCGAGAGCGGTTTTGACGAAGAATAAGGGCGGCGGGGATCGACCGCCGCCGCCCGAGCACCACCGAGCCTCCGATGCCCACCACACCCCCCGCCCCTCACGCCGCCGCGACACCCGTCTCACCGAGCATCACGCCGCAGACCGTCGGCGCGGGGCTGCACGCCAGCACGGGGATCGCCGCGGCGATCGATGGCATCGTGCGAGAGATCGCCGCGCATAGCGCCCGATTGACCGGCGAGCGTCCCCCGCTGCCCGGGCTGAAGGAGTCGTACGAAGCGCTGATGGCGCGTGCCGCGGCGGTGCGGGGCCGGCCGCTGCTCTACCCGTTTCTCGGATCGGGCGTTGGTCGCGGCCCTCTGGTGGAGTTGGCCGACGGGAGCGTGAAGTGGGACATGGTCTGCGGGATCGGGGTCCACTTCTTCGGGCACAGCGACCCGGACCTGTGCGGCGCGGCGCTCAAGGCCGGGCTGGACGACACCGTGAAGCACGGGAACCTGGTGAGCAACTTCGAGGCGTACGAACTGGGCGAGGTGCTGCTCACGCACGCGAAGAAACAAAGCCGCCTCAAGCACGCCTACGCGGCGACCTCGGGGGCGATGGCCAACGAGAACGCCCTCAAGGTCTGCATGCAGAAGCACTCGCCGGCGCAGCGGGTGCTGGCCTTCCGCGACTGCTTCATGGGGCGGAGCCTGACGATGCTGGCGGTGGGCGACAGCCACGCGGGGCGCGAAGGACTGCCGATCAGCACCCACGTGGACTACATGCCCTTCTGGGACGCCCAGGCCGCATCGGCGATGGGGGGCAAGGCGAAGTTCATCGACGCCGCGGTGGCGAAACTCACCGAATACACGGATCGGTACCCGAACCAGCACGCGTGCTTCATCTTCGAGTTGGTGCAGGGCGAGGGGGGGTTCAACGTCGGGGACCGGGACTTTTTCAAGGCGCTCATGGATGTCTGCCGCGCGAAGCGGGTCGCGATCTGGGACGATGAAATCCAGACCTTCGGGCGTCTTCCGAGGATGTTCGCGTACGAGCACTTCGATCTGGGCGAGTACGTCGATGTCTTCTGCGTGGGCAAGATGACACAGGCGTGCATGACGCTCTTCACCGAGGAGTACAACCCCAAGGCGGGGCTGCTCAGCGGCACCTTCACGGGCGAGGGGTGCAGTTTCCGCGTGGGCCGGCGGATCGTGGAGCGTCTGGCGGCGGGGGAGTACTACGGTGAGAACGGTTCGTTCAACCGGCACCACGCGCTCTTCCGCGAGCAGGTGGCGGGGTTGATGGCGCGGCACCCGGCGTGGTTCCCGGCGGTGCCCGCGGTGGGCGACCTCGCCGGAGGCCTGGGCGGGATGATGCGCTTCACACCGTTCGGCGGGGAGAAGTCCAAGATCATGGCCGCGTGCAAGGCCTGTTTCGAGGAGGGGGTGATCCTCTTCTACTGCGGGCACGGGCCGCACCACATGCGCCTGCTTCCGCCGCTGCCCGCGATGACCGAGGACCAGTGGCCCCGGGTATTCGCCTGCATCGAGCGCGGGCTGTCGAAGGCCGCGGCGTAGAAGCGCCGTCCTAGAACCGCGAACACGACCCGGGATCGACGAAAGTTCGCGACGAATCGTGTCAGATCGCTCGTGGAGCATGACTATTTTGGTAGAATGACCGGAGCGCCGAGGGGTTCGGCCGCAAGGGGGTTCACGGAGGTCGTGGTATGCGCAACTCGGGTTCATTAGTGTGCAGCGCCGTCGCGGGGTTCTCCCTCGCCGCGAGCGCCGATGTCTTGTTCCTTGTGTCGAACACGACGAACCAGGTTCACGTCATGAACGTGCCGCAGGTGGGCACGCCCACGCATGTGACGAACCTGAGCGACCCGGGCTTCGTGCGCCCGTACGGAGTGAACATGCGAGGCAACGGCGACCTGCTGGTGAACAGCCGCGGGCCGTGCACGGCGTGCGTGGGCGGGGGCCTGACGGTGATGAGCGGCTCGGGGTGCGGGTTGTCGCAAGGCCCGGGCCAGACGACGACGGCGGGGCTTCGCAACCCGCACGGGGTGGCGGTGCTGGGCGACATCGCGTACTTCGGCGACACGTACAACGGGCGCATCGTGCGCTACTCACTGGCCGGGGGCGTGCCGGTGCAGATCGGCCAGACGACCGCGGGGGTGCCGGTGAACGGCACGCGCGACGTGGTGATCCACCCCGTGCTTGGTGAGGTCTTCGTCAGCGATTGCTGCAACAGCAACAACATCCGCCGGTTCCGCATCGAGGGTGACGGTTCGCTCACGCCCATCGGCACGATCAGCGGCAACGGCATGAACCAGCCGCACGGACTGACGGTGCTGCCGTCGGGCGAACTGCTGGTGTGCAACACCGTTTCGCCGGGGAGCGTGTCGAGGTTCCGGTTCGGCCCGTCGGGCGTGGCCATCGCCAACGGCGTCATCAGCGGCAATGCGATGAACGGGCCGGTGTCGTCGGTGGTGACATCCTGGGGCGAGTTACTGGTGGTCAGTCATATGACGCCGATCGTCAGCCGGTTCGTGTTCGATGGCGGCGGCGCGGCCGCGGCCAACGGGACGTTCCCCACGCCCACCAACGGCGGTGACAGCGTGCTGGCCGGCACGCTCCCGGCCTTCGTGCCCAAGGCCTCGCAGAGCACGGCCTGTGTCGGTGAGGAGGTCTCGTTCCATCTCGTGGGAGTGTCGGGCGCTGCTTTTACGTACCAGTGGCGTCACAACGGAACACCGATCGACAGCGGCGCCAACCCCTCGGCCGCGACCGCGGTGCTGACACTGACCGCCGGATCGTCGGATGAGGGGGCGTACGACTGCGTCATCGACACGGGGTGCGGGAGTGCCGTTACCGCGGCTCTGCCGCTGACCGTGTGCAAGTGTGCCGAGTGCGCGGCGGACTTCAACGAGGACGGGGGGATCGACGGCTCGGACGTGTCGGCCTTCTTCGAGGCGTGGGAGAGCGGGGACTGTGATGCCGATGTGAACGGCGACGGGGGTGTGGAAGGGAGCGATGTGAACACGTTCTTCGGGCAATGGGAGGCCGGAGGGTGCTGAAGGCGAGATGGCTGGTGCTGTATTGCCGTGTTTGAGGCGTGCTCAGGAGTCTGTCAACTTCGCTCTTCTTTCGCCGGACTTGCGTCGGCCGGTCATGAGGCAGGGAGGATCGTTTCGTGGGCTTCATCATGAGTTCAACCGTGCAACACCCGCGGTGAGTTTCTGTCCGAGTTGATGTGCGGTCTCAGTCCGTTGTGAACTCACTGGCCGGCGACTCGTGCCGGATTCAAAGGGTTCGCGGGAATGACTGTCCAAGACGGAGGCATCGCTCCGCTTGCGACGGCGTGTGGGGGCACCCGTCAAAGCAGGCTCGAACCCGACGACCTTGCCCTGTGCCTTGGCGGGGTTGTCACGAGTACCGCCTCGGTGTACGGAGGGCTTTCGAGTACGCTGGCAAGAACCAGCAACGCGTACTTAAAGAAGTCCGGACTCAACGGCGAGTCGCACAAGGTCCGCTCGTTCCTTTAGCCCGAGTTTCTTCATCAGGCGTGCGCGGTAGGATTCAACCGTTTTCACACTCAATCCGACTTCATCGGCGATCTGCTGATTGGTGTATCCGCGGGCCACCTGTTGAAGCACCTGGCGCTCACGTTCGCTCAGGGTGTCCATGGGAACTTGCTTTGAGGACGACGATTTGGGAGAGAGAATCGATTCCAGCGTCGCGGCGTCGCCGACATCGATAAACACCCTTCCCCGTGCGACGGCCCGAATCGCCGAGATCAGTTCACTGTCGGCCGCGCTCTTGTTGACATACCCGGAAGCGCCCAGGGCCATCGCGCTGCGGATGTACGCGGGGTCGTCGAACATCGTAACAACGATGATCTTCACGCCCGGGGCGGCCGAACGCAGTCGCTCCACCGAGGCCACTCCGGACTGGCCGGGCATGGCCAAGTCCAGCGTCACGATCTGCGGCTTGGTCTTGGCCGCCAGGTCGATGGCTTCGCGCAGCGAGCCGGCTTCGCCGACCACGTTCAGATCGTGCTGGGCATCGATGAGCAGCCTCAGGCCTTTGCGGACCATCGCGTGGTCATCAACGATGAGCACCGTCGTCTTGTTCATGTCGTTCTCTTTTCGATGGGAAGCCGACCGATCACCGTCGTTCCTTCGCCGCGGCGTGACCGTATATCAAGACGGCCGCCGAGGAGCACCAGCCGTTCGTGCATGCCACGTAAACCCATCCCGTGCAGCGGCGAATCAGACTGTATCGGCACATCGAATCCCCGCCCGTTGTCGGTCATCGAGAAGACCAGCTCGCGCCCGGAAACCCCGAGGTCGATGCGTGCACGGCTGGCCCCGGCGTGCTTGGCCGCGTTCACCAGCGACTCCTGCACCACCCGATACGCCGCCAGTTCCACCTCCGCGACCAGACGTTGATCGCCGAGGCTTGATTGAACTTCAACGTGAAAATCGTGCCCGGCGGAAAAGTCCTCCGCCAAACGCGTGATCGCCACGGTCAGACCGAAATCCATCAACACTGCGGGCGAAAGCCCCCGGGCAAGACGGCGGGTTGATTCAATCGCGATCGTGGCGAGACCGTGTATGGTCTGGGCGTGTTCGCGTGCCGCTTCGAGCGTGGGGGCCGTTGAGCCGGCCTTGGCGGTCAGCAGTATCGCCGTCTGAACTTGTCCCATCTCGTCGTGAAGTTCCTGTGAGACCCTTGCGCGTTCCGCCTCCTGAATCATGGTCTGGCTGCGAAGGAGTTGTCCCCGCGCGGTCGCCATTTTCCGGAGTGGTCGTACTACGACGAACCAGAGCGCCGGAGCCAGAGCGCACACGAGCAAACTTGAGTCGATGATGACCAAGGCCGCGGGTGTCGATTTCAACCCGGGGAACGCCATGAGCAGAACCATCACCGCGGCTTCGATCATGTACACCAGGATCAATACCAGCAGAAATACGCTCAGCGGGGTCCGACTGATGCGGGCAGGCCCGATCTTGATTGGATTGCCCAGCAGACTGCGCAACAGGAGCAGGGTATGGCGGGCAACGGGGATATCGATGATCGGCCCGGCGGAGCCGGAGATGAACCGCGCCGACGCGGCGGTCCGCACCGTCCGCGCGTGCGAGAGCGGGGAAACCCCGGCAGAGGTTGACCGGAAAGCGGACATTCCCCGCTGGCGGGCCCCGCGCTGAACATGTATCTTCACAACATGACGGCGGATCGCCGGGGTCCGCACGCAGCACTGTCGGTGTCCGACGATCGAGAAATGTCTTCTCAACAGAACCAACATGGGAGCACAGACTTGCGGCGAACAGCCCGTGAACGCCCGGAAGGCTGTCCGCAGACAGGACAGGTGCGTGGGCATGTCGGCCCTCGCGTCGTTCCATCCGGCTCCCGTTGGAATCTGCTCGAAGCAACTCGCCCCGGACGATCCGACGGAACGTTTCCGCGGCCCGGAACCCCTTTGGCTCGGCGGCGGAGCCTTGTCTTTCACAATGGAGAACTGCATGTTAACTCGCCTCTCGCGTCTCTTCGTGTCCGCCGCCGCGTACGTTGCGGTGCTGTCGGGCCAGGTGCTGGCCGATGTCATCATCATCGGCGGCCTAGGGAACTTCGATTGCCCGAACAACACAGGCGATGATTGCAACGGGTTCGAGATCGAACTCGAAGGCCCGCACCCCGAGGATGTGTACCACACGTACCGCAACGGGAACTACGGCTCGCCGACAATCACAGCACTGCCCGGCGATACCGGCGTGCGTCTTGTCTACTCGCGACCGATCCGCGCGACCCGCGTCGGTCAGATCGAACACTTCGGCGTCGCGGTGTACCCCCGTCACCCGATCACGGCGCGGCGTTTCCGGTGGATACCGGGCACCATAGATCGGAGTGGAACACGTCTGAAATCCAGTCACCT
>DDSA01000092.1:0-50647 GCA_002343715.1 Phycisphaerales bacterium UBA2402
CCTCGGCGCGCTCGCGGGCGCAATCGATGTCGTGGTGCCGCCCTCCGAGGGCGGCGGTGGCGAAGCGACGACCTCGACCGCCCCGCGACGCATCGACCCCGCACCCCAGCCCCCCCCGTCCCAACCCGATCCTCCCACGCCTGAAGTCTCGGCTGAGCGATCCCTTCCCGCGGCCGGCGGGTCGGAAACCGATGCACCGACCACCAGGCCGGGCTCCGAAGCCACTCCGCGCAATCCACAGGTTCAGGACGTGGCGAGCGAAGAGTTGGTTTCCGCCGCGAAGTCTCCCGATGGTTCACCGGGCGTTACGCCCGGATCGGAAACGGCATCGGTTG
Organism: Phycisphaerales bacterium UBA2402; assembly: GCA_002343715.1. Taxonomy (GTDB): domain Bacteria; phylum Planctomycetota; class Phycisphaerae; order Phycisphaerales; family UBA1924; genus UBA2402. Next base: position 336 of record DDSA01000092.1, read on the forward strand.
ATCCCGAGAGCGACGCAGCGGGGAAGATCGGCGCCTTCTCGATCGCTCCCGGAAAGGTCGAACGCAAGAGCGATGGCAGCATTCTGCTCGATGACCGCTTCACCATCTCCGGCGATGGGACCGCCGAGAAGCCCTACGAGATCACGTGGGAACTCCTCGTCAGCGTCGAGCAGGACTTCGATCCGCAGGCAGGCAAAAAACGTGTCCCCGAGCGCATCGCCATGCTGCACGACAAGTACGTTCGTCTCAGCGGATGGATCGCCTTCCCGCTCAATGTTCAGTCACCCCGAGAACTGCTCCTGATGCTCAATCAATGGGACGGGTGCTGCATCGGAGTTCCCCCCACGCCCTACGACGCCATCGAGGCCACGCTCGACAAAGTCGCCGTCGGTGATGCCCGGTTCGCCGTCACGGGCGCTGTCACCGGCAAGTTCGGCGTCAAGCCGTACATCGTCGGCGACTGGCTCGTCGGACTCTACACCATGGAGAACGGCACCTTCAACCCAAAGACCTTCAGCGGCGGCGGTTCCTGATCAGACCGAGCCATCGAGCGACCCCGAACAAGGATGTACATATGGATTGGTCCGGTGTTCAACGGTACATGCGGCAGGAGCGCATCGACGGTTGGCTGGTCTACGACTTCAGGGGCGGCAACCCGGTCTTCGCACAGTTGCTCCCCGGCAAGCGCTTTGTCACCCGCCGCGCGGTCCTCTTCATCCCCGCCGAGGGCGAGGTTCGTCTGCTTGTTCACCACATCGATGAAGGGCAATACAAGAAGGTCGATCTCGCTCAGGACCTCTACCTCTCGTGGGGCGATTTCCGCGAGTGGATCGCCCGACGGCTCGAGGGCCGCGCCCGCATCGCGATGGAGTACGCCCCCGGCGGTTCACTGCCCGTCATGGGCATCGTCGATGCGGGCACCATCGAACTCGTCCGCTCGCTGGGGGCCGACGTCGTTTCATCCGCCAATCTCGTGCAGGTCAGCATCGCGGTCTGGTCTGCCGCGGCGGTCGATGGGCACACGACCGCCTCTCGGCACACCGGGGACATCATGCGCAGCGCCTTCGGCCTGATCCGTGATCGACTCGCCGCGGGCGCACCGATCTGCGAGCGCGAGGTGCAACTCCACATTCTCTCCCGGTTCAAGGCCGAGGGGCTCGAGACACCCGACGGTCCCATCGTCGCGGTCAATGAGCACGCGGGCGATCCGCACTTCGAGGTACGCGAGACAGGTTCCTCGGCGATACGCAAAGGCGACTGGATCCTGATCGACCTGTGGGCACGCCTGCCCGGTGATGAGAACATCTTCTCCGACATCACCTGGGTCGGATTCGCGGGGCGAGAGGTGCCCCCCATGCACCGAAAGGTCTTTGATGCCGTGAAAGCCGCGCGCGATGCGGGCATCGCGCGAGCGGTCAAAGGCTTCCGCGAAGGCCGTCCCGCGCAGGGTTGGCAGGTTGACGAAGCCGCCCGAGAGCAGATCGTGAATGCCGGCTTCGCGCACGGTATCAAACACCGGACTGGCCATAGCCTATCTCCCGGCCCCAAGGTCCACGGCATGGGCGTCAACATCGACAACCTCGAAACGCACGATACCCGCGGGTTGCTCCCGGGCGTGGGATTCACGATCGAGCCGGGAATCTATCTTCCGGAGTTCGGCGTGCGGATGGAGATCAATATGTACGTGGATCCATCCAAAGGCCCCATCGTCACAAGTTGCTCACAGGATCAGCCGGAACTGGTCGCCTGAGCGTCATCCCCCGTCAATTTCGGCAGGGGCGGTAGGCGGACCGGAACCGGAAGGCGCTCCGGGTGTCAGCCGACCCCAGGAGCGGATCACTTCGGGATCGTACATGTCGATCGGTGGTTCGATGAGCGGCTCGCGCAGGGCACGGCTTGCCCATTGGAGCAGTGTCGATCCCTCGGCGGGGGACACGCCGGGCAACCAACGTTCCGGCTCGGGAGGGACATTGCCCGCGATACCCCGTTTCAGCGCTGACAGATCCCACGAGACCGCGCCGCCGTCCGAATGCGCGGAGACCAGCCGTCTCCCCGCGTTATCCATCGCGACGCAGATGGCCTCCCATCCCGGCGCGGGTTGGAACGTCGCCAGGCACCGCCCGCTCCGCCAGTCCCAGAGCCGCACATCGCCGTCCGAGCTGGAAGAGGCCAGCAGCAGAGGCAGTCGGGGATCGCCGGTCTCAACGCACGCCAGGCTCGGCACGAGTGCGAAGTGCCCAACAAGCGCCCGCTCGATGGACAGGCTCGGAACATCGAGGACAAAGACGTCGTCGTGCCAGCCCGATACGAAGAGCCGGGTTCCGTCCGGAGAAAACTGCGTGGCCCACGGCTGGGCACGCAGCAACGACCGAGAAACCAGTTCCAGCGTGTCGGTTCTCCGCAACTCGACCGCCACATCCCGTCTGATCGTTGCCAGCGTTCGCCCATCGGGGCTGAAATGCACCGAAATCGCCTCATCGCGCATCGGCTCGGTCGTCGCCACTTCGGCCCCCGAGTCTACCCGACGCACACGGAACCGGTACCCAGGCCCGCACGAGGCGATCAGCGAGCCGTCCGGGCTGAAGCAGCCGCTGCTCCCGGAGATGTTGTGAAAGTCGTTCCATTCCCTTACGAGCGAGCCGGTGGTCATGTCCCAAAGCCGCAGGTACCGATCCGTGCCGCCTGTGGCCAGCAGCCTGCCCCCCGGTTGAAACTGAACGTAGCGGCTCCGGCCTTTGTGCGCGGGAATGGCCGCCAACAGTTCACCCCGATTCGCTTCGTACAGACGCAGGACACCCGCCTGGTCCGACACGGCGACCACTCTTCCCGACGGGCTGATGGCCGCGGCGGATCGCTCCGACCCGCCTCCGTACTCGGTGATCCGTTCAGCCCCTCGTAACCGCCAGATATGAACGCGCCCGTCGGCCCGAACCGTGGCGCCGTACTCACCCCGTCCGCCGCACGCAAAGACCTTGGTTTGTTCCGATTGACTGATCCAGGCCTCTCGCAACGCCGGCCCTCCGTGGACCGGCCAGGGATACCAGCGGTCGATGCTGTGCCACCCGCAACTCAGGAGCGAACCGTCTTCGAGCCAGCGAAGCGTGTTCACCGTGCCGTTGGGTGACAGGAGCCTCGACAGCGGCGCGCCCGTGTCCACATCCCACAGCCGGACGCTGCGATCCGCGCTGCCCGTGGCGAGCACGGACCCGTCCGGAGAAAACGCGGCGCTGTGGATCCAATCGTTGTGACCACGGAGAACGTGCACCGGTTCGAGGGTGACGCCGTTCCAGAGGCGTCCGATGCGCTCCGGTGTCCAGACGGCGAGACGGCTCCCGTCGTGGGAGTAGACCAGGCCGTTCACATTCACTCTGCCGACTTGAAGGCCCGCCAGACGCGACCCGTCCGTCGCGCTCAGCATCACGATCGACCCGGCCCGGGTGCCGCAGAGCAGATATCGTCCATCGGGTGTGAAGGTCACGCTCTCCGAGGAAGCATCGCCGGTGCATGCCGTAAAAACTCTCCTGAAGGTTTGGGTATTCCATACCTCGGCCGCGCCGTCTCGCCGCACCAGCGCGAGCCGCAGGCCCGGAGCATCGAGTGCCATGGCGTTGATCTGGGCCGAGCCCGTGTCGATCTCGCCCGTGCTTACACCATCGGGCAGCGACCAGAACCGGACGACCGGATCATCCTCCGCGGCGGTGATCAGCGTCCGTCCGTCGGGCGTTGTCAGCGCCGCCCGAGCCGGGTTGTTGTGGGCGCGGAAGGCACGGACGCACGGGTTTCGCGTGTAGGTTTCCGCCAGCGCCCAGGCGGTGTAAGGATCCTCCGGGTCCCTCGCATGCTCGCTCCAGATCAGCCCCTCGGCGGCGCGAAGGTTGCCGGCACGGGCGAACAGGCGTCCCTGCTCGATGCGCGAGGCCGTGAGTTCGGCCCTGGCCTTCCGCTCCGCCTCGGTCACTTCGTGCAGCAGGATGTTCGCCCGTGCGGCCTGCAGCCGTTCGCTCTCCGCGAGACGGGCGTTGCTGGTCGATTTGCTGTACAGGAGCGCCGTAAAGACGGCGAGCGCCGCCACGCTGACGCCCGCGCCGATCACCACACCGCGGTAGCGTCGTAGTTGCTTGCGGAGGACGTACATCGCCGAATCGGCCTTGGCCTGGATCGGCTCGCCCGTGATGCAACGGCGGATGTCGGCCCCGAACTCCGCGGCGGTCTGGTAGCGACGGGAGCGGTCACGCTCCAGTGCCTTACTGACCACAGTCTCCACGTCGCCGCGGAGCACCTTGTTCGTCGTGGACAGCCGTGCGGGATCGTCTTCGCGCACTTTGCGTGCCGCTTCCGGCAGCGACAGGCCCGACAAGTCGTGCGGCAGTCGTTCGGCCAGGAGTTCGTACAGCACCACGCCCAATGAATACACGTCGGTCCTCGTGTCGATCTCATCGCTTCGGCCACCGACCTGCTCGGGGCTCATGTACGGCAGTGTGCCAACAAGTTCGCCGATCCCGGTGTGCAGTGTCAGGGCATCGGCATCGTCCGACCTTGCCACGCCGAAGTCGAGCACCTTGGGCTGGCCGGACTCGTTCACGAGGATGTTCGAAGGCTTGAGATCGCGGTGGATGATGCCCCTCTGGTGCGCGTGCTGCACCGCGTCGCAGACCTGCGCCACCAGCGACATCCTCTCGCGCCAGCCCAAACCCCGCTCGCGGCCATACTCCGTGAGCGACCGTCCCTGGATCAGTTCCATGGCGATGAAGGGCTGTGGCCCCTGTCCGGTGTCGGCCCGGCCCGCTTCATAGATCTGCGCGATGCCGGGGTGCTGCAGACGACCCAGCATCTCCGCCTCGTGCTCGAAGCGCCGGAGAAGCGACGGTGAGGCGGACGCACGCCGGATCACCTTCAGCGCCACGATCCTCCGTGGCCTCTCCTGCTGCGCCCGATAGACGATGCCCATGCCCCCTTGACCAAGCGTGCCCAGGATCCGGTACCCGCCGATCCGGGACTCAGGCTCCAGCGAGTGCTCGTTCCCGTGGGCCGCCATCAAACGTATCTTGTTGGTGTCGAGAAATCGGACACCCGCGCCGTCGTGGTGGGCCAGCAGGCTCTCGACCTCGGCCCGCAGCGGGGCATCGTCCGCGCACTCCTTGTCGAGCCGCTCTCGCCGAGCCGCCGCATCGGCCTCAACGAGGTCGAGGAAGAGTGCCTCGGCCCTGGTGGAGGGCATCCCGTTCACACCCCGGATCCTTCCCGAGCGAGTTCGCGGTGCAGCCACGCCCTGGCGATGGTCCATTCGTTCTTGACGGTCGCGGGTGAGAGGTCGAGCGCCAGCGATGTCTCTTCGATGGTGAGCCCGGCGAAGTACCGCAGCATCACGACCTCGTGTTTCCTGGCGTCCTGTGCCTTGAGCCCCTCCATCACGCGGTCGAGCGCGACCATGTCCACTTCATCGGGCGCGACCGTCGCATTGGCGGGTTCGTCCGCGAGTTCTACACGCGACATATGCCCTCCGCGTTTGAGCGATGCCGCCCGGCGTGCCCGTTCCACCAGGATTCGCCGCATCGCGATCGCCGCCGCGCCGAAGAAGTGCGCCCTGCCGTCCCACTTCTGGTCCGCGCGACCACCTTCCGCGCCGATCAGGCGTATGTACGCCTCGTGCACGAGCGCCGTCGGCTCCAGTGTCAGGCCCGGTTGCTCCTTGGCCATTCGGGCCGCGGCGAGGTTCCGCAGTTCGTCGTACACCAGCGGCAGCAGATTCGCCGCGGCATGGGCTTCGCCCGCGGCGATCCGCGAGAGCAGAAGGGTCACTTGCTCGGTGGGATTCTGAGCCATGTGTCGGGAGTCTATTCGAGGAAAACAGTTTCGGCGTTCGAACGACACGACGGACATGGTGGGGCGTTTGTGCGGGGCCGCGACCACGAGTCGTTGATGGAAGGCTTTCGCACACCCGACGTGTTCGTCGATTCGCAGTACACGGTCTCTTCTTGCAACCCGTGTTGTTGCGTACGAACGATCTCGTGCATCGGAGCGTTGGAGTGACAACGTCCTTGAATAGTGCTCATGGATTGAAAACACCAAGGTCATCGCAGGATGCCCACCGACAATTTGTACAATTCGCGACAAAATTGAAAAAAAGACTTGCAAGTGGGCAAAACATCGTGTATATTGATGCCTCGACGGGAGAAGAGCGACAAGACAGATAAAGGAATCTGTCCATGACAAGTTTGAAACGTCGCCGACCGTTGCATCTCGTACCACACTGACACATATTCAAAGCACCGACGTTTTGTCCGGTTGATCCAGACAAAGCAATATCGAAATCCGAACTCGCGTTGCGATCGGTAGCGTGGTCGCTCGTGCAGCGCCTTCGACGATGTTGAGAACTTTCATGCCCCCGCGGCATGATCGAAGATCCGACCCGCAGACCAACGGCCGCCGCGGACCCTCGAACCCGTGACCGCCGGACCCGGGCGCCGAGCGAGCGAAAGCCGCCCGGTCCCTTTATCACCACGCCCTTTCCGGGGCGGAACTGATCCGTGACCGGCGCTTGTCGTGCCGGTCGCGGGACTCCACGGAGTGACAAGACAGACCGAACCCACGACGCGGAGCCGAACGAACATGAACACCATTCATCGACTGAATCATCCTCTGCGGGCGGTGCTGCTCGCGGCCATCGCCGGCGGCGTGACCCACGCCGTGGGGCAGAGCCGCACCTTGCTCGATCTCACCGTCAGCCTCGACGGCATCAACTGGTTGAACGCGGTGACCGTGGACCGACCCGGCATCACCGTTCAGGTTCGTGCTTCTGTCACGTACCAGGCCAACGGATCGACGCAGATCCCCACGGCCTTCTCGTTCTTGACCTGGCAACCGACGGCCTCGAACTGGGCGGCCCAGGATGAACTCCTGCCCTTCGCCGATCGGGGCAACAACCTCAACGGCGGCGCTGTAACAGATCAGCCGGGCATGCCCGCGCCCTACGGGAGAATCATCCCCTTCGCTTCGACGGGGCCGACCAGCAGCGATCCGTACCGCGGTCATGTTCAGAACGCCGGCGGTGTCAACTACCTCCGCATCGCCCGAACCAGCATCACCAACTGGGTTGGGCAGGGGGCCACATCCGGCACAACGGCGTCGAACAACTTCAACGGCGCCGGGGGAGTGGCCAATGTGCAGAAATCAGCTGGGAATGTCAACCCGACTGTCGATCCGCCGTTCCAACGCGGTATCACCGACATCGTGATCTTCAAGTTCGCCCTTCGGCTCGAACCCACGGCCCTGTCACGCCAGGTCGAGATCGGGGCACCCACGGAGGGCATGAGCCGCAACACCGCCTCGGGTGCCCGCGAGGCTTCTTGGTTCTCCGGAGATGGAGACAACTCCGGGACGATCAAGGCCCAGGTCATCGTCGACGGCGCGATGATCACCGTTCTGCCCGGCCCGGCTTCCATCGCGATGTTGGGCTTGGCGTTCACCTTCGTCCCTCGCAGACGGAGGATGATGCGGAAGGCATGAACGAGGCCATGACTCCGCGGCACTCGTTCCAGACCACCCGAGATGCCCAGGAGTTGGAGCCAGAACCACCGGACGCGTGCGCGACAGCGCCCGCCTCCGATTTTCCGCCCGCGATGGAGCAGGGCGGGGCACGTAAGACACGCCCCGCCAAATCCCGACCGTGGGTCCGTCTGCTCAAACGCCCGTCGGCTGATGCGACGTGCGTGGACCCGGAGAGAAGCGCGTCGGGAGCATCCCGGCCGGAGGAGAGACCGGCCCGGATGCGACAGACAAGATCGGAGGAGAGTGAGGGCGGCGTGCGTGAAAGCGCACGACCACCCTTTTCCGCCCGCGAAATCGGGTACAAGCGAGGCGTTCTGTTGTATGACCAAGACACACACCAACGAGCGTCTTTATCCCGAATGGGGCTTGTACCCCAACACCCCGAGGTTTGTCCGACGCCTGGGTTGTTGATCCATCAAGTTCGGTGTTCCAATGTTGTTGGAAGTAGGCGAGTTTCGAGAACGGTGAGGTAAGAACAGGCTCGCCTGCGAGAGGTTGAGAAGGAGCAGCCGCGGGGTGCCCCCGGAGGGATCGAACACCCTCGAATCCATCGGGTTCGCATCGAACTTCGGCGATTTTCGGCACCCGCGGCACGTTTCCTGCGTGTCACGGGGATCGGCGTAGCTTCGACAATGCCCGATTCCGGCGTGTACGCCTGTGCTATAGTTTTACGTTCGGAGAGAGACAATGACGAGCAGAAAATACATCATGAAACTGCGCGGACTCAGCGCTGAAGCACTCGACCTGTGGCTTTGGTTCCGCACGCTCACGCCCGCCGTGCTGGTGGCGTTCGGCTCCTTCGGTCCACGTGACCGTTCGCGGTCGGGCTGAGCAGGGCATCAATCTTCACGGAATCTGATCGGTAAGAGGTTGCATCCGCACAGCCGACCGTGTATCCTGTAACCGGCACGAGCCACTCTCACACAGGAGTCAAGCGATGACAGCGACACGGGTCCGCTCGACGGCGGCGGCGGTGTTGGTATCCATCGCGGGCCTGTCCCGCGATGCTCCCGCGGAACACATCACGATCCTCAATCTGCGGGCCAGTCTGGACGGTCATACCTGGGCCGACCGAGTGTACCTTCCCCGCGAGGGAGGACGCGTAGTTCTTCAAGCGAGCGTTTCTTTTGTGAGTTTGACCCCAGCGGCACCGCTGGGCTTCGCCGGATTGACGTGGCAGCCGACCCTCTCCGGGTGGAACGTCGGTACAGACTCGCTACTCCCGTACGCCGATCGCGGGACCAACGTCAACGGAGGATCCGTGCCCGATGTCGGCGGGTTGAATGGCCCCTTTGGCAGGCTCATTCCTTTTGCCGCCACCGGTCCAACGGCGAGTGATCCGTACACCGGCCATGTGAACTTCGTGTCCGGAGTGCCTTACCTTCGCATCGCCCGCTCGAGCATCACGAACTGGGTGGGTGAAGGTGCCTCTTCGGGCACCAACGCATTCAACAACTTCAACGGCAGCGGTGGGGTGCACACCTGGCAGAAGTCCTGGGCGAACGTCTCGGCGCGCGACCCTCGTTTCGCTTCCGACATCTCGGATCGCGCGATCCTGAAACTCGGCATCGACATCGGCGGCGGGCCGGCCCGTTCAATTATCTTTGATGCCCCTCTCAACGGCATGAGCCGCAACTCGGCCACAGGGGAGCGAGAGGCATCCTGGTTCGCAGGACAGATCGATAACTTCGGGCAGATCAAGGGCCGTGTGGTCGTTCGGCCTGCCACGATCATCGTTGTTCCCACCCCCGGGGCGAGCGTCGCCGCCACGGTCGTTCTTCTGGCGGCGACCTGTCGAAGGCGGCGTGACGAATGAAGCGGCGGATACACGAGCCTTGTCTGTTGTACGTTCTATTGCTTGCGGTCGCCGGCGCAGCGGGAGATCCGTTCATCGGCGGTGAGCCTCGTGTCGAGTTGTTGACTTTCAGCAGCATCCTAACCTCCGAATCGACAACTCAATCCTCGCCGTGGCGGCTATCGCTCGAGGACTGGTCCGCGGACGTGTGGGTCGGCAACCCCGCCGTGCCCCTTGAAGCGCTTGCCGTGGTCGGCAACCTTTCCGCCTCCGAAAACTACACGCTCTCTGTCCCCACCCCGCCGATCACGAACGCCAAGATCGAGATCGCTGATCCCGGAACTCTGTCGATCGCCTGCGGTCCTGCCGCCGGGACGGTGCTTACTCCTCGGACTTCGGCACTCCGCGCGGCGATTTCCATATCGGTCAACACGCGGATGCGCGACGGCGTATTGCCGGGAGGGGTTTCACTCCTGGCCGGGTTGGGCACCCAAGGCCCGATCCGAGCCGTCTCGGACATCGTGTGCGAAAAGGGGTCCTGGCTCGTTACGCTCGGGCAGGCGGCGCCGTAAACCACGGCTCGGATCACGCACCCGCTCTTCGTTGCACGTTCTGTTCGGGGTTCACGATCGGCGCTCGGGCCGGTTCACCATCGCGACGCGGGTACATCCGCGGCGTCGCGGCTCCCTTTTCAAGCATGATGATCCGCCCGGTGGGGGTGTCGAGCGTGGCGGAATGAACGGCTTTCAACTGGTGCAGGGCGTAGGAGGCCTCCGCGAGTTCCTCATCGGCCCGCTGCCCTTTGATGAGCGCGATGAGTCCGGGTGCTCGACCCTCTCCGGGCGAGCGGGCGAATGGCACGGTGAGTTCGGCCAGCACAGCCAGCCGACCCACCGCACGCGCAACTACCGCGCTGTAGGCCTCGCGGTGTCCTTCGGTTCGGCCCTTCGCCGTGCGGACTCCACGGTCGTGGGCGGCTGTTTCGGCCCTGGACTGAAGTACCGTGACATTGGCCAGTCCTAGTTCCGTCGCGGCACGCCGAAGAAACTCCGCCTTCTTGCCCGTGGCTTCGAGCAGTGTGAAGCGCAGGGATGGGAGCGTGATGGCCAACGGGATGCCCGGCAGGCCGCCGCCCGATCCGACATCCAGCACGCGATCCCCATCCTCCAGTGTGCTCAAGACCGGCAAGAGCGTGAGCGAATCGAGGATGTGCTTCATCCAGGCCGCATCGGGCTCGCGGATGGCCGTCAGGTTTGTGGTCTGGTTGACCTCCAACAGCAGGGCCAGATACCTGCCTAGTTTCTCCAGATCGCCCGGCTCAAACTCGATGCCCAGCGCCGCGGCGGCGGTCAAAAACTCAGTGGTGGGAGCCAACGGGGCAGTGGGCATGGTGAAGGGTAGGGGTTCGCGTGCCGCGACCCGCCGCAACCGATCCCGGAAGCATCTGTAGAATACCAAGTCCCGATCGATACTTGAGGATATTGAATGACTCGCTTGTTCACTCGTCGCGGATTCGCACTCCCAGATGCGTTCATGCTCATCACGGTTGTGTTCTGCGCTCTCGCGCTCTTGATGGTCGCGGGGCAGCGAACCCGCCGCCTGTCGAGCCTCGGTGAGTCGATGGGCAATCTGCGTCAGTTCGGCAGCGGGCTGGAGGCGTACGCCGCGGACAGCGCGGGGTTGATTTACTCCTATTCCTGGCGTGCCGGCGTCGTAACGCCCTCCACGTTCCCCGACCTTCGGGGGCCGTACTCCGATGCGCTCAGCGCCGCCGCGGCACAAGCGGTGGACATTCTGCGGCGTCGCGGGCAACGGCCCGACATGCCCGCGATCCAGGGGTGGATTCCGCACATCAAGTTCTGGCATCTGGTCCTGGCGGACTATCTGGGATCGAACCTGCCGATGAAGGCGGCGATTTCACCTGAAGATCAACCGTTGTCGCTCTGGGCGAGCGACCCCGCGGGTTTCGACCAGGGCCAGTATCCCCCCCAACCATCGCCCGGCACCGGCAGCCAGCGCTGGCCGTACAGCAGCAGTTATGAGATGGGGCCGGCTTTTTACAGCAGTGATTACGCGAGCGGCTCCGAGGGCACCATCTCTCAAAGCACGACGCACAACACATTCATGATTGGATCTGGCGCGGTGCTGGGCGGCAGAAGATTAAGCGAGGTGTTCCACCCGTCACAGAAGGCCTTCGTGTGGGATTCCGCGCAGCGGCACTTCGGCACCAGGGTGATCTTCTTCGCCTTCAACGAGGCCCGTGTCCCGGTCTGCTTCACAGATGGGAGTGTTCGTGTGCGGCCTACGGCATCAGCGAACCGGGGCTTCAACCCCACGAACCCGCGCGTGATGCTGCCGACGACCTTCACCTACCAGCCCACCGCGTGGGAGGCGCCGTTGCCCTCGAGCGGCACCAGCGTGCAGGGGGTGTACCGGTATACGCGCAACGGTCTCGGCGGACGGGATTTCGACGGCGATGAGGTGCCGGTGCCCTGAGTGGATTTCGCGCGAATGGAGTTGTTGGCCGGGTCTCGGGGGTTCGGGTGAGGTGTGAGGGACTATGAAACGCCGAAGAACCGGGCGGCGTTGGCGTTGATCTGCGCGTGAAACTCATCCCACGCCACGCCGCGGATCTGGGCGAGCCGGAGGGCCGTCACGCTCGCCATCCACGGCTCACAGGGCCGAACGCCCCGGTGCGGATCGGGCGAGAGGTACGGTGCATCGGTCTCGACCATGATGCGGTCGGCGGGCACGAGCCGCGCGGCCTCGGCCACTCCCGAAGCGTTCTTGTACGTCACCACCCCCGTGAAGGAGACGCACGCGCCGAAGTCGAGCACCTTGCGGGCATCATCCGGCGTGCCGGTGAAACAGTGAAAGACGAAGCGCGCGGGGTCGAGCGTCGAACGGCGAAGGACCGGGAGTACATCATCGAACGCCTCGCGGCAATGGATGATGATGGGCTTGTCCAGCCCCTCGCGCCGGCACGATTCGATCAGGGCGAGGTGGTGTTCCAGCACGGCATCCTGCGTGGCCCGGGCGGGTTCCTTGTAGTGATTGTCCAGACCCAGTTCACCCCACGCGATGCAGCGTTCGTGGGCCGCGACCCGCCGAAGTAGCCCCCAATCGTGCGGTCCTTCATCGCTGTACAGCGGATGGACCCCCGCGCTGCACCAGACATTCGGGAACCGCACCGCCACCGAGAGCGCTTCGGCCGCATCCGGCGGCGTGGTCGAGACCGTGATGCACCCGGTCACGCCGCTCTCCGCCGCCTTGCGCAGCACCGCCGCGGTGCCGCCCGTGTACGCGGGTTCCTGAAAATCCGGGAAGGTGAGGTGGCAGTGAGTGTCGATCACTCACGAGGGTAGTGAGTGCTCCGGTGTGGGCCGGGGCCGTCTGCCCTACTTCTTTACCACTCACCTCGGAAATCCCGGAAGAACCGGACGATTGGGGATGTCCCGCGGATGAACTGTTGGGTATCCGGCACGATCTGTACGGTGCCCACTACCCTCCCCTCGTGCCCGACCTCTGGAACGATCAACGCGAGAAGGCCCGCGACCGTGTGAAGCCGCTGGCGCTGCGGATGCGCCCGCGCTCGCTCGCCGAGTTCGTCGGCCAAAAGCACATCCTGGGGCCGGGGAAACTGCTCCGCCGCATGTTGGAGGCCGATGCCATCACGAGCATCATCCTGCACGGCCCGCCGGGCACGGGCAAGACCACGCTCGCGGAACTGATCGCCGGGGTGAGCAAACGCCATTTCGAGCGGGAGAACGCGGCGTCGGTGGGCGTCAAGCGCATCCGCGAGATCGTGGATGAGGCCGCCCGCCGGTTGGAGCACGAGAAGCGTCGCACCATCCTGTTCCTCGACGAGATCCACAGGTTCACGAAGTCGCAGCAGGATGTCCTGCTCAGCGATGTGGAGCGAGGCCTCATCACGCTCATCGGCGCGACGACGGAGAACCCGCTCTTCGCCGTCAACTCCGCCCTCGTCAGCCGCAGCACGCTCTTCAGACTGGAAGCGGTGGGGGAGGAAGACATCATCGCCGCGCTGCGCCGGGCCATCGCGGACCCGACGAACGGGTACGGCACGCTCCCCCTGACCGTGACCGATGAGGCCCTTCGAGTCTGGGCGGTCAAGTGCGATGGTGATGTGCGGCGGGCCTTGACCGCGCTGGAGGTCGCGGTGCTCTCCAGTGGCCCCGGCGGTGGCGGGGGCATCACCATCGATCGTGCCGTCGCCGAGGATTCCATCCAGCAGAAGGCGGCGGTGTACGACGGCACCGGCGATGAGCATTACGACACGATCTCGGCGATGATCAAGTCGATCCGTGGCAGCGACCCCGATGCCGCGGTCTACTGGATCGCGCGGATGCTCGAAGCCGGTGAAGACCCCCGGTACATCGCCCGCCGCCTGGCGATCTTGGCGAGCGAGGACATCGGCAACGCCGACCCCCGCGGCATCATGGTCGCCGCCGCGGCATGGGAACTCGTCGAACGGATCGGCATGCCCGAAGCCCGTATCACGCTCTCCCAGGCCGCGGTGTACCTGGCGTGTGCGCCCAAGAGCAACGCGGCGTACCTCGCGATCGACGAGGCCCTCGCCGATGTCCGCGAGGGCCGCACGGTGCAGGTGCCCGTGTACCTGAAGGACGGGAACGTCCGCAAGGCAGGCGAATTGAGCGTCGGCGGGGTGCAGGGGTTCGGCAAGGGCCAGGCCTACGACTACAGCCACCAGCACGCCGATGGCCTTGGGCGGCAAGACTATTTAGGCGTCGAGAAGCACTACTACCGACCGACCGAACGAGGCGCGGAGAAGGCGATGAAGGAACTCCTCGAGGCCGCCCGCAAGGCGCGGCAGCAGGCGGCCTCGAGGTCTCAGCCGCAGGGGTAAGAGGGACCGGCAATGTGTGACCTCCGCCGCGGCAGTTGGTCGATACTGGGGCCTGAGCGAGCGTTTATTGTGAGCGATGAAACCGGCGACAAACCCGGGTTGAGGCGGGCCGCGCGAGCAGCGCTGCAAGCGATGTCACCGGCAAGGGTCGCATTGGAGAGCGCCGCGGTCTGCCGACGGATCATCGCGGGTGAGTGGTGGGGGGGAGACACGGCGGCGGGCGCGGTGATGCTGTATTGGCCGATGCCCGGCGAGGTCGATGTAGGGGACCTGGCCCGAGCTGCTTTGAAGGCGGGACGGGTGGTGTGCCTGCCCCGGGTGAACTGGGGCGAGTCGCAGATGACGCCCCGGGCGGTTCGGGAATGGGGTGTGGGGCTGGAGGATGCAGGCCGCGGCGTGATGCAGCCTGGGGCCGAGGCGCCGGCGGTGAATCTGGGCGATCTATCGCTGGTGATTGTGCCCGGAGTGGCGTTTGATCCGGCGTGTTTTCGCGTCGGGCGCGGCGGGGGGTTCTATGATCGGTTCCTTGTAGACCCGCAACTGCGGGCGGCCTGCATCGGGGCGGCGTTCGATGAGCACATGGTGGCGAGAGTGCCGCGGGAACCGCACGATGCGAGGCTCGACGGTGTCGTGACACCGACGCGGCAATGGACCGCGAAGACGGATCGGAACCACACACGGCTCGGAGAGCCGTTCCACAGAAGACAGGACTCAAAGGACTGACCATGGCACTTCCTTCTCAACTCGAACGCTCTTCCGAGACAAGCCGCCCCGTGATGGCCAGAAGCGGACGCAGACCCGCGGCGAACGCCAACAAAGTCTGGATCGGCGCCGCGATGGTGCTCGTGGCGGCCGGCGCGGTTTTCGGTGTGTGGAAACTCCGCGGCGGTGGCGCCTCCGAGGCCAAGGGTTCAACCGGCGGCACGTCCCACACCGACAGCCGCACCACGCTCAACTCCACACCCGACTCACGGAGCGTGCCGCCCGTTTCGCTCAGCGCCAACACAGACGCGAACAAGGCCCCGGTGACGGTGGAGCAGAAGGCCGTGAACCCGCCCCCGAACCTGCCCGGTTCGCTCACGGAGGCGATGACAGGCCGGCCACTCGATACACAGGCGAAAGAAGGCGCTCCGCCCGCCGGTGACATCGGCAAACCCGGCCCGGTGGACTTGGTCAGCCCGCCCACCCCGCCATCTGGCTCGACACCACTGAAGGACGAGGGGTTCGCGCCCCCGACGCCATCGCTGACCTCGACCGCATCATCCCAGAGTGTGAGAACCCAGATCGAAGCGGGTGATCGGGCGATGGCGGCCAACAAACTCGTGGAGGCCAGGACGCTCTACAGCAAGGCGCTGCTCAACCCCGAAGTGTCACGCGCGGATGCGGATGTGCTTCGCTCCAAGCTCACCGCGATCAACGAGAATCTGGTCTTTTCACCCAACGTGACCCCGGGCGACGGGCTGACAGAGATGTACACCGTGGTCGCGGGCGATGCGCTGGAGCGCATCCGACGCAAGCGTGAACTCTCGACCGAATGGATGCTCATCCAGCGGGTCAACAAGCTGACCAGCCCCAACGACCTGAAGGTGGGCCAGAAACTCAAACTCGTCCGCGGCCCCTTCCACGCCGTGGTCGACAAGAGCGACTTCCGCCTCGACCTCTTCGCGGGTTCGCCCGATGATCCCGAGAACTGGCTCTACATCCGCTCCTACCGCGTGGGACTGGGCGAGAGCAACGGCACGCCGTTGGGCGTCTTCGTGATCCGCAACAAGCAGAAGAACCCGCCGTGGACCAACCCCCGCACCGGTGAGAAGTTCGCCGCTGATGATCCCAAGAACCCCATCGGCGAGTTCTGGCTCGGGTGGCAGGGCGTGGGTGATTCGTCGGTCCACACCGGCTTCGGCATCCACGGCACGATCGAGCCGGACAGCATCGGCCAATCTCGCTCGATGGGCTGCGTGAGGATGCTCCACGACGACATCGCGCAGATCTACGAGATGCTGGCGATGAAGGTCAGCACCGTCCGCGTCGTTCCGTGATGATGTCTTTGAACCCGGCGCTGTCCCTTCGGCGGGGGCACGATTCATCACCACCGATGCTCGACTCCGCTCTCCCGGGCGATTCGATCCGTGAATTCTGGTCTTATCCCACCAGCGCATCGGTCGGGAGCGGGGGCGTGGGGTGACGGGTCCGTGCTGCGCGGAGGATGGCCCGCGCTACCAAGCGTTGTCCTCCGGCGATCTGAAAGAGCGAGAGCACGACATCCCTTCGCGGGCCGATACCCGGCCCGGTGATCCGCGCACGCTTGAGGCGTGTATCCACCAGGACGCGGCACTCTCGAAGATCCCAGTGCTCGTACGCGGGCAGTCCTTTCGGCCGCCAGCCGAATCGGAGGATGTCCAGCGATCCCGGGGCAACGCGTACGTACGTCGGGGTCAGAAACGCCGCCGCGATACTCGCCAGGCCGAATCCGGCCCAGAACTGAAGCGGGCCGAAGGCTTGGCGCGAGCCGAGGATGTGCCACTGCGCCGTGAAAATCGCCACAATGAAGATGATGGTGAGGCACGCGATCAGCCACTTCTGCGGGTGGGTCATCTCGGACAGGGCTTTCAGCGGCGACTGTTTGGGATCCGATGACGTCGCGGAAGAGGCCCGCTGATCGGACACGTACGCCGCGGCGAACCAGGCGAACCCAACAACGGGTTCAAAGGGGACATCGGGCAGGTCAGCGACGAGTTTCGAGGTGTCCGCGCCCTCACCGATCACGCGGATTCGAAACGAAGGATCGGAGCGGGTCGCGTCCCGTGCCCGCTTCCACCCTGCTACCGATCGATGCCAGACGCGGATGCCGTACCACAACCCGACCGCAACACCGACGGCTGCAATCGTGATTGCCATCGGTGCCAACGGAAGCCGCAGCGCCTTTACAAGCAGCATCAGCGCGAGAATCACCGGCATCAACACCCCGGAGATCATGAAGATCGCGGGCGCAAACGGAGTCGCGACGGCTGGTTCGACATCTTGATGCGACACATGGATCGGATCGGGTTCCGGTCTTTCGATCGCACCTCCTGCGGATGTGATCGGTGAACTCACATCTCCGCCATCTATGTTTGTATTGTGTGCGGTTTGTGGAAGGATGTTCAACCCCACGCAGATCGACAAAATGCAGTCCAAATCCAAACCCACCTGTGATACGTCTGTGTCAGGTGTGATCTTGCACCTGAGCGAGGCCGTATCACTCAACAAATTCGATCATTCATTGTGTAAAAACGGGGGTTTTCAATGCTGTGTATGATGAACGAACCTATGATTCACGTCCGGTTTTCGGTGTCCGATCCGGACGCCTTGCCGGATCGAATTTTATGCCGGACTCTCGGCGACTCGGTTCGCCCACAACCCTAACCGGATGACACACCACGCATGGCAGCGATCAAACCGACTTCAGGCCCGCGACTTTCTCCCGATGCTGCTACGGATGCTCCTGAATCCCGACCCGAGACAGCCATCGGTCAGGTGAACGGCGAGTACGGCGCGGATCAGATCCAGGTCTTGGAAGGGCTGGATGCCGTGCGCAAGCGCCCGGGCATGTACATCGGCGGCACGGGTCTGAACGCGCTGCATCACCTGATCTACGAGGTCGTCGATAACTCCATCGATGAGGCCATGGCCGGGCACGCGACCTTTGTCCATGTGACCATCCAGCCCGATGGGTCCTGCCAGGTCATCGATGACGGTCGAGGCATCCCCGTCGAGCCGATGAAGCACGAGGACCCGAACCTCAACGGCAAGCCCGCGGTCGAGATCGTCCTCACCAAACTTCACGCCGGGGGCAAGTTTCAGCAGGAGGGAAGCGCGTACAAAGTGTCGGGCGGCCTTCACGGCGTGGGCGTGTCGTGCGTCAATGCCCTTTCCGAGTACCTTGACGCCGAGGTCTTCCGCGACGGACGAATCTATTCCATCGGGTTCGAGCGAGGCCGAGTGACCACTCCGCTGAGGGAGGTGGGGCCGATCCCCGCCGGGGCGTTGCGGCCCCGCGGCACAACAGTCACGTTCCGTCCTGATCCGGATATCTTCCCGGATACCACCTTCGATTCCGCCACGGTCGCCAACCGGCTTCGGGAACTGGCCTTCCTCAACCCCGGCGTCACCATTCGTTTCACGGATGAACGCGTCGGCCCCGACGGGCGCATCCGCTCCGAGACGTTCAAAGCCACCAACGGCCTGGCGGAGTATGTGCAGCACCTGATGACGGGCAAGACACCCGTGGCCGCGCCCGTGTACTTCCGTCGTGAGGATACCGCCCAGAGTTTTGTGGCCGAGGTCGCCTTCCAGTACCACGACGGGTACAACGAAACGCTCCTCACCTTCGCCAACAACATCAACAACGTGGACGGCGGCACGCACGGCGCGGGCTTCAAGGTCGCGCTCACCCGCGTCATGAACGCCTACGCCCGCAAGACGGGGATCATCAAGGACAAAGACCCCGTCCCCTCGGGCGAGGACCTGCGCGAGGGCCTCATCGCCATCGTCTCCGTCAAACTCCCCAACCCGACCTTCAACAACCAGCCCAAGGAGAAACTCCTCAATCCCGAGATCGAGAGTTTCGTCAGCGGCGCCGTGAGCGACGGGCTTGACAGTTGGCTCGAGGAGCCCCCCGCCGAGGCCAAGCGGCTCTGCCTCAAGGGCATCGTTGCCGCCCAGGCCCGCGAGGCCGCCCGCAAGGCCCGCGAACTCACCCGACGCAAAAGCGGCCTCGAGGGCGGCGGCCTGCCCGCCAAGCTCCGCGACTGCAAGACCCGCAACGTCGAAGAGAGCGAACTCTTCATCGTCGAGGGTGATTCGGCCGGTGGGTCGGCCACGCAGGGCCGCAACGTCGAGACGCAGGCCATCCTCCCCCTCAAGGGCAAGATCCTCAATGTCGAAAAGGCCCGGATCGACAAGATGCTCGCCTTCGAGGAGATCCGCACGCTCATCGCCGCCCTGCGCGTCGGCATCGGCAATGAACTCGACATCTCCAAACTCCGCTACGGCAAGATCATCATCATGACCGACGCCGATGTGGACGGCAGCCACATCCGCTCGCTGCTGCTCACGTTCCTCTTCCGGCAGATGCAGGAACTCATCCGACGCGGCCACGTGTACATCGCCCAGCCCCCGCTCTACAAACTGGCCAAGTCTGGCGCGAGGAACAAGAAGGGCACCTATGTTCTGAACGACAAAGCCCTCGACGATGCTCTCATGGACATCGGCATCGAAGGGGCGATGTTGATCATCCGCGAACTGCCCGATCACTCCGGCGATGAGCGTGGTTATGACGCCAAGGAAGCCCGCCGTATCGAGGGCCAGGCGCTGCGTCGCCTGGTGCAGCACCTCCGCCGCCTGGCCGAACTGGTGACCATCGCGGAGCGCCGCGGCACCCGTTTCGCCGACCTCATCGGTCAGGCCGAAAAAGATCCCTCCGGTGCCGGGCGCCTGCCCACCCACAAGGTTTCGTGGCGGGCTGGTGATGAATACGCGTGGTCCGAGCACGATGCCCTGGCAGTTGTCAATCGGCGTGGTCTGCACCTCGCCGACACCGCCGCCCAGAACGGTCATGGGGGCGACGGACGCGCCACCGTCCGCGAACTGCACGAGAACCGTGAACTCGACCGCATCTTCGCGGAACTCAGGTCTTTGGGAATCCCCGTCTCTCATGTGGCGTACGCGGCCGTCCAAGGTGAAGCGGTCACCGGTGAGCGTCTCCCTTCGCGCTTCGCGTGGATGGTCTCGAAGTCATCGCCAGCCGAAGAGCCTCTTCCCGCCGCGGAGTCCGAGATTGCCGATGAAGCCGCGGAAACCGGCAAGGCCGCCAAGCCCTCCTCCCGCGGCAACATCGTGGAATGCCCGAACATCCCCTCCATCCTTGATGGTCTGCGCGAGTTAGGCCGGCGCGGCCTTGAAGTGCAGCGTTTCAAGGGCCTGGGCGAGATGGATGCCGAACAACTCTGGGAAACCACCATGGATCCCACGAAGCGGGTGCTGCTTAAGGTGAACATGGACATGTCCAGCGAAGCCGACCAGCTCTTTTCCATCCTGATGGGCGAGGAGGTTGAGCCGCGACGCCGGTTTATCGAAGAACACGCCCTCGAGGTACGCAACCTCGACGTCTGACCCAACTGTTACATGCGCGCGATCCGCGCATCCCCAATGCCCGCGGCTTGATTTCTGTAACCACCTATTTCGGGTGGTGTGCGTGCACAACGACTCGGGTCATTGTGAAGCCTGGAGAGCATCGCTCCGCGTGTGATTGAAGGCGGATGGTCAATCACCCTTCCCGCGATGCCGATCTAGTCCCGCGGCCTGATCCCCGGCCGCGAGCCCAAGCCGGAAGGAAACCCACCCGCATGCCCCCTCGCCCTGTCGCCACCGTTCGTTCCGTCGGCACCACATCGGGGGCCAAAATCGTGGCCGCGGGGCGTGTGAACACGATCGGGCTGGCGGATCACGAACTCTCGGAACTCCTGGAGGGCCTTGACCATCGCGAGTCCGAGGGCGAGGCCGCGCCGATCCGCCGAGACTTTGCGCGTTGGCCCTTTCGCCATGCCAGTATCGCGCTTCGTATCGTGCATCCGGGAGGGTCCGAGGTGGAGTTGCGACTGGCCTGCCGCAACATCTCGCGCGGCGGGGCCTGTCTGCTCCACAACGGGTATTTTCATCCCGGCACAGCGTGCCGGATTCACCTTCCGAGAGTCGGCGGCGGTGCCGACGATGTGCCCGGCGTCATCTGCCGCTGCTCCCACCGCAGGGGCACGCTGCACGAACTGGGGGTGAAGTTCAACAATCCCGTGGATCTTCGCCGTTACATCGCACCCGAGCGCGGGCAGGAAGTCTACTCGCTCGAGCGCGTTGCGCCGGACAAGTTGAAAGGGCGGGTCCTTCTCGTGGAAGAGTGCCACATGAGTTCGCGGATTGTGCAGCACTTTCTCCGGGAGACGGAACTGCTGGTGACGCACTTCAAGACCGGGGCCGAGGCGCTCGCCGCCGGCGGCGCGTTCGAGGTCGTCATGGTCGGCGCAGCGCTCCCGGACATGACCGGGCCGGAACTCCTGGCGAAACTCAGGGAGAACGGCTTCACGGGTGCGGCGTTCCTGATGAGCGGCGATCCTTCGGGCCTCGCCGGCGAGTTCGGTGTGCTCACAAAGCCCCTGGAGCACGAGGCGGTGATGCGTGCCCTCGCGGAGCGTCTGTTGATCGCGCCGATTTCGAGCGCGAAGTCCAAAGCCCAGGCGATCGGTCCGGTTGGCGCGCCGGTCGCGCCCGAACTCCTCGCCGAAATGCGCAAAACCGCCGATGGCCTCCGGGCGGCCCTGGCCGCCAAAGACGCGGTGAAAGCCATGCCTCTGTGTCTGATCCTGAAAGGCGCCGCGGCGGCATTCAACAACCCGGCTTTCACTGCGGCCGCGAACAAGGCCGCCGCGGCGATCACCGAACCGTCCGCGGGGGCGGACCCGTTCACACTCATCGACCAGTTGTGCGGGGTGTGCGATGCGGCATTGAAACCCGCCGCGGGATGAAAGGGTGACCAACGGGACTTGAACCCGCGACCCCGAGGATCACAACCTCGTGCTCTGCCAACTGAGCTATGGCCACCGTCTGGACTGATTATACGCCGCGAAGCCGCCGAAGTCCCCGCGCGGACGTGGACGGGGTGGTTGGGTCGATCACGCCATTCACTCGCAGCCGCCCGCTTCCCACCGGGAAAAGAAGGCATCGACATCGGCACCGTCGATGCCCCCATCCTCGTTAACGTCCGCGCACGATCGGGCCGCCTCCCACGATGCGAAAAAGGCATCAACGTCGGCCCCGTCCACACCGCCGTCCGCGTTGAAGTCCGCCGCACACCCGCACAGATACCTGGGTGGGGCAAAGACCCACAACTGCGGGATTTCCTCAGCCCCGCCGCCCGCTTCGCTCACGATGTACAGCAGGCCGTCATCGTCCATCGTCAGGCCCTCGTGGTGCTGTTCCTCGATGGAGAGTGGGTTGTCCGGATCCCGCGGCAGCACCAGCACACCGTGGATGTTCCCCGATCGATCCACTTTCAGCACGCGGCCGGACTCCTGGCTCAGGATGAGCAACCGGCTGTAGTCCGGGTGCCCCGCCAGCGATGGGAGCGCCGACAGGGCGTACACATCCGCGAGGTCCGTCACACCCAGCAGCGCCGGCGAGAAGAGGTTGACCGAGTTCGCTGTCGTCGGCGAGCCGTTGCTCGCGGTGCCGTTGGCAAAGTTGATCGTTGTTTGAAAGACGCCTTGCGGCGACTTTTCTTTCACGAAGATGAAGCCCCCGGTCAGCGGGTCGTGCGCCACGCCCTCCAGCCCGCTGTTCCCCGTGGATGTGCCGAGCGTGACCCGTTGTGCCCCGGCCAACCCCAGCGTCGTCCCCGCGGTGTAGACGAACCGATTCGCGATGCGGTACCGCTCCTCCACGATCACGAACTGACCGTTGCCGATCCAGGTGATCCCTTCGACATCATAAAACGCCGTGCCCTGAGGCGAAGAGCCCGCCGCCAGCGTCATGGAGTCGATCAGTGCGCCGGTCTTGGTAACCTGCACCACCGAGGTGCCACGATCGCCCACAACAAAGAGGGTTCCCGTGTCCCGGTTGTACGTGACCCCCGACGCTTCCTCCGCAAGCAGACTCCCGACAGGCGCCGGTGTCTGCCCGGGCGCGGGAAGGTTGTACCTTCCGATGCGGACGTACCGCGACAGATCAACGGAACCCACCTGGGCCCAGGCGGGCCAAACGCCGCAGACCAACATCGGTATGCTGACAATCAATTCGCAACGCACATCAATCTCTCCGGGAGTAGCACGAGAACTATCGTACGCGGTTCGGGCATGATGCCGGTACGTCCGATCACAGGGGATCACGTCACTCGGCCAGTTTCTTCATCGCCAGTTGCAGGTCCGACCAGACCTTGCCGCGGACCTCATCAGTGTATGAACGCAGCACGTAGGCCGGGTGGTACGTGGGCATGACCGGGATGCGTCGGCCATCGGGCAGCGTGAACCCCGCCCAACGGCCGCGCAGCGATCCCATCGTTGCTTCCGTCGAAAGGATCAGCCGCGTCGCGGGCAGCCCGAGCGTCACAATCGCTTTCGGCCCGACGATGGCGATCTGTTCAAAGAGATAGGGCGCGCACAGATGCGTCTCTCGCAGCGTGGGCGTGGCGTTGTCGGGCGGTCGCGTTTTGAGCGTGTTGGCGATGTAGACCTTCTCGCGCGAGAGGCCCATCGCGATGATCATCTTGTCGAGCAACTGTCCCGAGCGGCCCACGAAAGGACGGCCGGCCTTGTCCTCCTCCTCCCCCGGCGCTTCGCCGATGAACATGAGCGATGCCCGAGGGTCGCCCTCGCCCCACACGATGTTGTGGTGGTCGGTCTTGAAGTGCCTGTGCGGGGCATCGGCCTCGTACCTGGACCGCAGCGCATCCAGCGCCGCCCGCGCTTGCTCGCGTGTGCGCGACGCGGCCGTCGCCGCATCGCACGTCGGCAACCACGCCGGGAGTTTCGGCACGCCCGGGGGCGCATCCATCTCAGGGGGCGGTGTCGATTGCGCAGAAGTGCCAGAGGCCTTGACCTCGATCAGCAGGGGGCCGGGCTGTGCGGGCGGCGGCGACGCGGTTTGGATGTTCGATGTGGTGCCGTCTTGCGGTTCAGGCGATCTCGCGGGTGTGATCTCCGAGACATCGAGGCCTGTTCGATACATCGGCACATAGGGCACGCCCAGGAGCCGTGACGTTTCAGCGTTCTGGATGGCGCATCGGCGCACGCGGTCGTTCACGTCGCGGCGCTCGCTTTACTTGGGTGAGGCTTCGGCGGGCTGGTTGTCCGCTGGTTTCGGCTCCGGTTTCGCCGGGGGAGTTGCTGACTCGGGCTTTGGTTCGGGCTGCTTCTCGGCATCGGGCGATGCCGCCGGAGCGACGCCCTCTTCCGGCTTGACCTCGCTCTTGCTCAGCGCATCCAACTCACGCTGCCGCGAGTCCGGTGCGCCGGTCTTGAGCGAGTTGCCCGTCGTGGCGGGCATCGGCCCGATCACATCGCCGCCGCTGAGCATCGGGGGCAGAAAGGCTCCCGCCAGCGCCCCGACGACCAAGCCCAGAATCAGGCCGGGAAGAAATGCCTTGACGAACGCGGGGTTGGAGTTGTTCTCGGTGGTCATCGGTGGCTCTTTCGGTGCGGGACTGGTCCATCACAATCCCGACTGCTGCAATCCTAGCGGTTGTCGGCCTCATCAGCATCGGCGCCCCGGCGTGCCAGACTCGCCGCCGAGAACATCGCCACGCCCCCGCCCGTGCGCTCTGACTCGAAGCGGCCCACGGCAAGATCATGGGCAGCGTGATACGCCCGTCCCAGTTTTGCCCAATCGAACTCCCAGGAGCGTTTATCCACTTCGTTGCGGAGCGCGATCCGCTCCCGCCGCTCGAGTTTGCAGAAATCAAGCAAGTACCGGGTCAGATCCGCCGAGGCGTCGTGAAAACTCCGCCCCCGCCGACGCAGGACCATCATCCCATGTTGCTCAGGGTTGGGGTGATTCTCCTGGACGTAGCGTCCGAACCCGGCCAGGTCGCTGGTCACGCTGGGCACGCCCATCGCGGCGCACTCCAGGGGCGTGTACCCCCATGGCTCGTACATGCTTGGGAAAAGGCCCAGGTGGCATCCGCGAACAAACTGGTCGTACTCCATCCCCCAGAGCCGGTTGGTCGGCGTGATGAAGTCCGGGCAATAGACGACCTTCACCGGGTCGTGCTCCCAGTTGATGAGGTTCAGGTACCGGATCTGGTTCAGAACCGGGTCGTGCAGGTCATCCTCCAGCATGTGGGTCACGACCATCGGCAGGCAGTTCTGCTTGAGCGCGTGCTGGGCTCGGCGGTAGCGGAGCATCCAGTACTCATCGATCAGGTCCTCGAGGTGGAGCTTGCCGCCCGACGCGGCCCGGGCGAAGAGCCGGTGCCTCACCCCGTCGGTGATCTTCTCGCACACCTCGGCCAGTTCATTCAGGACCCCCCGCTTCTCCATCGCCAGCGGGTTGATGCTGCGCGTGGGCCGACGCGAGATGACGAAGAAGATCACGGTCTTTCCCAGGTTGGCCCGCTTCAGTTCCGCGTTGAGACGGGCCATGGACTCCAGGCAGAGGTCAAAGCCCTTGTTCTTCGGCTCGTAGCGGCCCGATGTAAAGAAATAGAGCGTCCGGTCGAGGTCGAATGAATACGAAGGGAAGAAGTGACCCATCGTGAACCGGTGGATCTGCTCCTTGTACTCCCCGTGCAGGCGCTGCTGCTCGTGCCCCGCGTTGTACAGCCCGATGGTCAGGCCGTTGGGCAGCACGACATCCACCGGGCGACCCAGGAGCTGGGCGCACTCTTCCGCCGTCACCGCCGAAACGGTCGTAAAGACGTGTGCCCCGTGCGCGCACGCCCGCTCGATCCCGTGCTGGCACACGATGTTGAAACGCTGAGCCTCCGCCGCGTCGTCGATCCAACGCAACTGGTCGTAGAAGTCGTCGCGGCTGCTGGCGATGTACCGGCCCAGGAGCGTCGCGTGCGTCGTGAAGACGCAGGCCACCGGCAGGCCGCGCCGGCGGATCTCTGATATCGCCAGGCCGCCCATCCACTCGTGGAAATGACCGATGATCGGGGCGTTCGCCGCGGGCGGCTTCGGGCCAGCGTTTCGGGAGTCGCACAGCGCCGAGAAGAGCCGGACCGCCGCGTCCGCGAAACTGATCACCCCATCGATCAGGTGATCCTGCTGCGGCGCGGGGATCCCGTGGTCCGCCCAGAGGCGGTACTTCGCATCCGCGAGCCGTTCCGCTCCCTGCCAATGCTCGATGAGCAGAACTCGCGGCCGCCCCGGCACCAGCCATCGCCCGTAGTGAACGACCAGCCCCTGATCGCGCAGCGCCTGCACCGCCCGCCCGATCCACGCCGCGGGCTTCATCTCCTCGAACTCGACCGCGGCGGACTTCGCGTCGTACGGACCGATCAGGCAATACCGATCCGCCCAGCGCTGTACCATCAGCGGGGCCTTGCTGCGCAGCACCTGATAGATGCCGCCCACCTGGTTGCACACTTCCCACGCGATCTCGAAGAGCACAGGCCCGGCCGGGGGCGGCGCCGCCGGCTCGTCATTGGTCAACGGCGCTGCGCCGGGCGTGTAGTCCCGGCTGGCGGGGTCGTTCTGGAGGGTGCGCTCGGACATGCCGGGCGGAGCGTAGGAGGCCGAGAGTGTGTCCTGCGGTCTCCCTCGGTGATGAACGAGCAGGCCTCCGACCCAGGTCACGCGCCTCTCACGCGGACTCCCTCGCTTTTGCGGTGATCTGGACATTCCTCGGCCCGCAACGACAGGTACACTCCACAGTGAAAGCGCACCTCGTCCAACTCGATATCGCGTGGGAAGACCCCGTTTCCAACTTCGAGTCCGTGCGGAATCTGACCGACAAAGCCGGCATCTCCCCCGGTGATCTTCTGGTACTTCCGGAGATGTTCGATACCGGTTTCTCGTTCCGCATCGAGCGAACGAGCGACACATCCGGCAGAACCCTGGCCTTTCTTTCCGAACTCGCAGACGAACTGAAGGTCACCGTCCAGGGCGGCCGCACCATCGCCCCATGCCAGGCGAGCGCCGCCCGCAACGTCATGTCCGTGGTGGCTCCGGGAAACTCAGTTCTCGTGGAGTACACGAAAATTCACCCCTTCCAGCGTGAAGCGGAACGGTTTGAGCCGGGACGCGAGATCGTCACATACTCCTGGGAGGGTCTGCGGGTCTGCCCCGCCATTTGCTACGACCTTCGCTTCCCCGAACTCTTCCGTCAAGGGATGCGCCGGGGGGCGGACGTCTTCGCCATCGGGGCCTGCTGGCCCGCGCTCCGAGCCCACCACTGGCGTGCCCTGCTCATCGCCCGTGCCATCGAGAACCAGGCCTACGTCTTCGGTGTCAACCGCACCGGCAAGGACCCCATGCTTCACTACGCGGGCGGGAGTATCGCGATCTCTCCGAAGGGCGACATCCTCGGCGAACTGACCGATGCTCCCGGGATCTTGAGCGTCGATGTGAACCCGGCGGCCGCCGCGGAATGGCGCTCCGCTTTCCCGGCTCTCAAGGATGCCAGACTCCTCGGTTGAGCACACCCCGCCGCAGCCCCCCTTTTCGAGGCGGTCGGTGCGATTCTGAACTCGCGCTCGGCTTCAACCGATCCTGTTCTCGGCAATGCCCTCCCCCGCGTTTGTGCCCGTTCGGCGCGTCGTCCGATAGGGGCTATCTCACGTCGGGCCTCGCTCCGGAGTGATCCATCATGAAGACTCTAATCCCCTGTTTGGTTGCGCCCGCCGTGGCGATGCTGCTTTCCGCCTGTGGTACCACCGCGCCCGCCGTCAGCCACTCGACGCCCGGTCAGACTCCCGCGCCGGAACAACCCCAGACGGCCCAGACCGACACGCCTCCACACGAGCGGGTGAGCCACGAACTCAACGGAGTGACAACCAACGTTCGGCGCATGACCTTTGCGGAAGAGGGCGCGGATTTCGATCCGTGTGTCTCGATGGACGGCACACGGCTGGTCTTTGCCAGCACGCAGCACCGCCCCACATCCGACATTTACATCAAGCGCACCGACAGCCGCATCATCACGCGTCTTACCACGGACCCAGCCGACGACGCGATGCCCGCGCTCAGCCCGGACGGTTCGCGCATCGCCTTTGCCAGCAATCGCGCCGGAAACTGGGACCTCTACGTCATGAGCGCCTCAGGAGGCCAGGCGGTCCAGCTCACCAGCGACTCGGCGGATGAGATTCAGCCCTCCTGGTCCCCCGACGGCACCCGCCTTGTCTACTCCAGACGCGGCGACACCAGCGGGCGCTGGGAACTCTGGGTCACGCCGGTCCAGAACCCCGCCGCCGCGACGTTCATCGGGAACGGCATGCACCCGCGTTGGTGTCCCAAACCGGGCACGGGCGAGAACGGCGCAGACAAGATTCTCTTTCAACTCGGACGGGATCGCGGCCGCCGATCCTTCGGCATCTGGACGCTCGACTACGCCGACGGTAACGCCTTGAACAACACCGAAATCGCCGGTCATCCCGATGCCGCGCTCATCAATCCGGCATGGAGCCCCGATGGGCAGTGGGTCGCTTTCGCCGAAGTCGATGCCTCAGTGGCCGATCCTGATACAAGACCGCGCCGCGCCTCGGTCTGGATGATCGGAATCGATGGTGATGCGAGGGTGCGGCTTACCTCGGATGCATCCGCGAGTTTCGGCCCGGTATGGACGGCCTCCAATCGCCTCTATTACACCTCCAACGCTGGCGGTGTCGAGAATATCTGGTCTCTCGACGCGTCGCGGGCTGTCGCCGCGGCAAAGGGCACGACCGATCCCCTCGCCTCTTCACCCGTACCGCATCCCGCCGACCCTGCCGTGGCGGGCGCGAGCGACTCCCCGCACCACTAGCCCGTACCCACCCGCCGGAGGATCCCGGCGCTTGATTCGCAGGAGGCGACATGCTCGAACGAACTCTCTCGCTGATCGGTTTCGCGTTTCTTCTCACCGGGTGTCAGGGCACCCCGAAAGATGCGATCGTGCCGCCGCAGCCCACGCTCGCCCCGTACACGGGCGCACGCGAGGTGACCTGGGCGGTCGTGCCGCCCCGCAACGACTCCGGAGCGAGCGAGGTGGATACGCTCGCCGTAGGAGATGCGCTCGTCGCGGCCGCAGAGCAGGTCCGCGGGGTGAGGTGCCTGCCTCTCAACCGAACGATCGAAGCGCTCCGCGGCCTCAAGATGGAAGCTCCTCAGTCCGCCGCCGATGCCCGTCGGCTCGCTCAGGCGATGCGTGTCGATGCGGTGCTGATCTCCACGATCACCGCGTGGGACTCATACAAGCCTGAAATCGGGATCGCCGCGGCTCTCTTCGCCCGTCCGGGAGCGCTCGAAGTTTCTCCCGCAGCGACCGCTTCGAGCCGAGACATCCAGACCAGCACCACCGAATCATCGGCCTCGTTCGCCGCCTCCGATGCCCCACTGGCCATGACTTCCGAGCACTTTGATGCCCGAAACCATCAAGTTCTTGCCGACCTCCAGACATACGCCACGGGCAGGCTCAAAGGACCGACAGCGTTGGGCTGGCGGAGTTATGCCTCTACAAGCAAGCGATTCACCGAGTTTGCGACTTATAGGACCATACAGGTGCTCGTACAGCAAGAAGCGATGAGGGTGTCCGCATCCCAAACTCAGGTAGGTACAAAACCCGATAACTCACTGAGAGGCCGCACTGCAACGAACCAAGTGCTTGCAGGACAAGTAGATACGATACAGACCGAGAAGTAATGATGGACACCCATAACGGGAAATCGGAACAGAATTCGAGCACACGGAACGAACCGAACGTGGGGCCGAGAACGAAAGGAAGAGCGGAGGGTCGAGTACTCGCGCCGGTGGCGCGAGCCCACGACCGACAACTCGGAACGAAAGTCGGACGAGGATTGAAGTAGTTATCAATCCACGCCGACGAACAAGAGCAGCGGCGTTGCCCGTGCGACATTTTCGCGCGGCCGCCGCGGACGGTTTCCTGCGGTCAGGAGTGTTCAGATGTCGATGCTACCCATTACCGATGCGTTCACGCGGTATCTCTCGGACGAGAGGCACTTCAGCCCGTACACGGCCCGTTGTTACGGCGCGGATCTTCGCCAGTTTGTCGAGTTCCTGATAAAGGAACACCGCGTGGAGATCGATCCTGCGCGAGAGAAAGAAGCCTTTGAGAAGGAACTGCCCAAGCGCTCCCCGGACATCGCGGGCTCCATCCCGGGCCGCACGGTGACCGAGATCATCCGCACGGCCGGCTCTGAACTGATCCGTGGTTTCCTGGCACATCTGGGTGAGCACAAATACTCATCCGCGACGATGGCCCGCAAGATCGCCACGCTCCGATCGTTCTTCAAGTGGGCCGACAAGCGGGGACATTGCACCGGCAACCCGATGACGACCATCCGTACGCCCCGCCAGGCCAAGCGGCTGCCGAAGGCGATCACGATCGAGCAGGTTGAGCGTCTGCTCGCCGCGCCGGGCGATGCCGACATGCTCGGACGGCGCGACCGCGCCATGCTCGAGACTCTCTACTCAACGGGCATCCGCGTGAGCGAACTCGTCGGTCTCAATGCCGAGGACCTCGATCTCGCCAACGAAGCCCTCCGCGTGCGGGGCAAAGGCAAGAAGGAACGCATCGTCCCTCTTGGCAGCCACGCCGTGGGTGCGGTCAAGCGATACCTCGATCTTCTGCACCAGGAAAGCAAGAGCGCCTCGTCCAACGCCGCGCTGTTCGTCAACAAGCACGGCGGCCGTCTCTCCAGCCGCTCCGTTCGTCGAAAACTCGACAAGTACCTCAAGGCCGTTGGACTCGATCCGACCATCAGCCCGCACACACTGCGGCACAGTTTCGCCACGCACCTTCTCGACAACGGGGCGGACCTCCGCACCGTTCAGGAGATGCTCGGCCACCAGAGTCTTTCCACTACCCAGGTGTACACCCACCTCACCACCGCCCGGATGCAGGACGCCTACAACCGCGCCCACCCGCGTGCGCAGGCGAGTTGAGTTCATGCGTCGTGGGGCCGCTGGCGGGGTCAGCGTCCCTCCTGCGGCGCTGCCGCGCGGGATGTATCCTTGAGCATGGTGACACTCACCGCCGCCGAATGCCGCGTTCTCGGCACCCTGATCGAGAAAGCGCAGACTACGCCGGGCCAGTACCCGCTCTCCATCAATGCGCTGACTATCGGGTGCAATCAGAAGAACAATCGCGACCCGGTCACGAACTACTCGGAAGAGACTGTCTACGAAGCCATCGATGGATTGCGGGCCAAGCAACTTGTCCGAGAGGTCATGCTCTCGGGCAGCCGGGTTTCCAAGTTCCGGCATGTCGCCCGCGAGACGTTCCAGGTGTCATCCGAGGAACTGGTCTTGCTGGCGGAACTCTGGCTCCGTGGCCCGCAGCCGGCGGGAGAACTCCGTTCCCACGCCTCGAGGATGCACCCTCTCGATTCGCTCGAGTCGGTGCAGGCCACCCTCGACGGACTCGCGGGTCGTCCAGAGCCATACGTGCGGCAGGTTCCGACCCGGCCTGGGGAGCGTGCTCCTCGTTACATACAACTCTTTTGCCCCGCCCTATCGCACGATTCGGAACACTCTCGATCTGAAATTGCCAAGGATTCCCCGAATAACCAGAGCGAAAGTGACATTACCGAGCGGATCGCCCGTCTGGAACGTGAACTGATCGAGGTCAAGAACGCGGTAGATCGTCTGTGCGCGGCTTTAGGCGAAGTGGCGGAACGTCCGAATAACTAATTTGGCGATCCCTCATGCCATTTTTATCCCGCTTTCAGAGTTTCTTCGCATGATTAGGTGTTGGCGCGCCAGTGTGCTTTTTGTACCCTGTCGTGAGTGTGTCGCGAGGTTAGTCACTCGCTGAAGGTATCTTCCGACGGTTTCCGCCGCCGAGAAGGTAAGTAGGCGGGGAGAATAAAGGACCCGGATCGGGATTCACGGTGCTCGGGAGTCGAAACTCCCGGGGCGGACACCGTGGCGACTGATCCGGTGTCTCTTTTTTTGAGATCGATAGGACGCCACGTGCGGACCTGTACGCGGTTTCATTCGGGTACTATCATTGCGCTCACGCCGCGGCTGTGGCGAAATTGGCAGACGCGCTAGATTCAGGTTCTAGTGGTAGCAATACCTTGGAGGTTCAAGTCCTCTCAGCCGCATTCGCAAACGGGCCGACTCCGCATGGTGCGGCTCGGACGGCGATGTCCGATCTGGGCACCGTCGGCCGCGAACGAGGAACGCCGCGCTATGGAAATGCCTGACTGGGCCAATATGTCCCAACAAGAGAAGATGAAACTGGGGATCGCCGGTGGCCTTCTCGTACTCGCCCTTGTGCTGATCTACTGGTTCGGCATTCGCAACCCGAAGGGTGATGAACCGACTCCGCCCCCGGCCACAGAAGAGGCCCCCGCGGCGAATCGCCGGGTCTCCCCCGAACTGCTCAAGCAGTTGGAGTCCAAGCCAAAGTAGTTTTGGTGATGCATGTGCCAGTGAAGGAGCCACCGGCCGGGATCAGTCCGGGTTCTCCCGCTGCACGATAGCGGGTGATTTGCTTTCTCGCACCCAGACGCCGCCCCGAGGGCCGTGTGTCAACGAGAGATGATTGAGGTAGCGTCGAAGGGACTGATCAGAGAACCTGTCCAGGAACTCTCTCTGCGCTGTCGGGTTGAGGTCGAGGATATTCCCTAGAAGCCGATCACGGTCCAGCCCGCGACCGGTGACGGCCGTCGGCTTCGAGATGTCGAGTAGATGAATCTGTTCCTGCACAACGTACCTCCGTGTGCGATCAGCCAACCCGGCGGTGTTCGCCGTGTTGGGTAGTGCGATAGCGTGCGGGCAGCGTCCATGCCGACCGCGAGTGTCGATTGTTGCACCCCGCCCCTTGCCCGGAGAGACACGCCGGCAAGAATCCGCCGTGAATGTACCGGCACACATCGCGGGACGCATCGTTGGTTCGACGCCCGAGTGGTTCTCATCGGCGCGGGAAGCATCCGCGGTTCACAGAATCCTCGATGCTGCAGGACGAGGGTTCGGCACCGTCATCCCGCTGCATGTCGGGATGGACGACAGGACTACGCGGCCCGTCGCCGCCGACCCCGAAGCCGAGCGGCACATCTTCTACCCCCTGCCTCCCGCCGAGGGCGAGTTGTCCTGGCTCCCGGGTGCGAGGGCTCGCTTTGAAGCCGCCTGTGATTCCGCGGCGGTGGACCTCCAAGAGCCGGTGCTGTGGCCGCATTCGGCGTGCGCTGTTGGAGATGCCCCCTCGCTGGTGACGTTCCTGCGAGCCAGGCCGCGTTGGCGGTTCATCTTTGATCCCATCTCGTTGCTGACCCCCGCGATGCTGGACAATGCGGAGGAACACTTGTCGAGATGGTGTGAAGTGCTGGGAACACACCCCCGCGCGGCCGCGGTGGTCATCGGTTCGGGGCTGGTCGTGGGGGACCGGGTGATCCCATGTAGCGATGGCGAACCGCGGGGCATGAACTACCTTGGGTCAGCGTTGCTCTCACTGATCGCTCGGTGCTGTCATGATTCGCTCTCCGTGATTACTCCGCACGCGTGAGAGCCGCGGTCGGGCCGCGTATCAAAGGTCTGTTGGCAACGGGAGGTTTGGATGCTGGGCGTACGGCGCCGAGTTCACGTGCATACGCGCTCCACCGTCTCCCGGAGCCGGGCCGACTCTTCCACCAGCCGCTTGATGTCCGCCTCGGTGCTCGCCCGATCGGTTTCCGAAAGCCCGCTCAGATTGACCGCCACGTTCCACCGGCTCGCTCGAACCGCGGCATCGGCCAGGACCGCGGCGATGCCCAGGTCACTGCGCAACTGTCGGTTTGTAATCCCCGCGAGCGGTTCAAAACTCCGAAGGAGCTCGACGCAGGTCGCCGCTACCGACATCGGCACCTGCACACTCGCTCTCATCGCGTCCGCCCATTCCGCACAGCGGCGCGGGTCGCCCTCGGGCAGGCGTGAGAGTTCGTTCACAAGTCCGTAGGCCGCGGCATCCTCATCCGCCAGTTCCAACAGCAACCGGCGAGCGATCTCCAGCCTTGGCAAGGCGGCCCGCAGGGCCGGCTCGAACTCGATCAGTGCTTTTTTCCCGACCGAGTAGTTCACGACCATCTGCGCCAGCGCCGCCCCGAGCGCCCCGATGACCGACGCCACCGCCCCCCCGCCCGGCGTGGGAGATTTGGCCGCGATAGAAGATAAAAAGTCCGTGACCGATTGACCTGAGAGTGACGACATTCGCACCGCCTATCTGGGCACCGTGAGTGACCGAAGAAACTCGCAAACATGCTTGTAAGTTTCCGCGTCCATGCGGGGAGTTCCGTCGCGGTGGTGCACCGCGAAGTTGCTGCGGTCATCGTCGTGCAGGTCGAATCCTTTGGCGCCCGATTCACGCAGCGCGTACAAGAGGAACGCGTCGACCATGTTGTCTTCAAGATAACGCCGGCTGCACTGCCGGAGGAAGGCTTCCCACAGGTCTTCCCAAGTTCGAACTTCGGCGCTCTCGATCGGCGGTCCGTGACGAGGACGGATGAACTTGATGAAGTCCTTCAACTCACGGTTGGCCTCGCCGATCTGCTTCGTTGGGATGCCGAACTCGGTGACCCACAGTCTCTTGCCCGACATGCCGAAACTCTTGGTCTCGTCCGGTTCACGGATGAGGGCCGCGAACTCCTCGAGAAAATCGAAACGCTTGAAGTAACTGCGTGCGTACTCCTGCGGCGAGACACGACGCCAGTTGTCGTGCGGCACATCGGAGATGAAAGCCGTATCGAAGATGTCGTGCCGCGGCCAGTGATACGGATGTATACCGATCCGGTCGATGTACTTAAACGTGTTGGGGTTCGCACGGTACATTCGGATCAGATAATCCAGGTTGTTGTGCGTGACCCCACCCGACACGAGCAGAACCCTCGGTCGGCCGTCCTCTGTTCCTTTCAAAGACTCGTCCCGCACCGCGAACGCTACGTGTTCGTGCAGTTGAGCGAAACACCGGACATACCAGTCAAACTTCGGGCCCCATGGAAAGTCAAACACGCCCACCGGCTCGACTTCGTCGGCCCACTCCGCATCCTGCGGCTGATGGCCCCAAGGCGTCACTTCATAGGCTCGGTGAAACCCGATCCCCGTGGGAATCTGCATCAGGTGCAGTTCGGTGATGTATTTTCCGAGGGCGTTGCTGCTGGGGTGGTACGACCATTCAATGCGCATCTCGTCAGGAATCCAGTCGTAGTCGGGTTCGTTGACGACTTCGATCGCCCGCACGGCGGGCGGAAGTGTCTGCCCGCGTTGTTCCGAGCAGTCGGTCACGTAGCGTCGAACAACGAGCCGATTGAGCGCGATCTGCATCTTGACGAACCGTTCCCAGACCGTGTCGAATGTATACGGCTTGCGAAAGTACCCCAGGGTGCCCTTCCCGGGCGATTCGATGATCCATCGGGGCGGGCGGCAGATCAGTGTCAGGAGCACGCGCACACGTTGGGACTGGTCCGTCAGCCCGGCATTGAACCGCTCAATTCCACCGAGGTAACCGTCGAGCGCGGCGAATCGAATCGGTTCCCCCCGGTGATTTTTCCCCTCCGGGATTGAACTGAGAAGGCTTCCCAGAATCTCGTAGGAATCATCCAGCCGCTTCAATCGCTCCTCGATCGTGGCCCGAAAGACAGGTTTTACTCCGGGTTCCCAAGGTTCTCCGGGTACACGGAGCAGATCGCGAATCTCCTCCCCCAGGAGCGCATCCGCGGAATACAGCGTTCGGATCATGTTTCCGCCCGCGGCGTGAACCATTCTGGCTTCATCATGCCCGATGCGGTCGAGCACCTGGCGACGATGCTCAGGGTCCGTAATACCCTCGATTTCCTGCCTCCGCCAATCCGAACCTCCAACGTTGAACCCCGCGTAGATGCCGGGCGGCTCGGCGCACGCGGGCCGCCACGCCGGCGCGAGAAGGACAACGGCAAACG
Organism: Phycisphaerales bacterium UBA2402; assembly: GCA_002343715.1. Lineage (GTDB taxonomy): Bacteria > Planctomycetota > Phycisphaerae > Phycisphaerales > UBA1924 > UBA2402. Next base: position 36,162 of record DDSA01000092.1, read on the forward strand.
TAAAGCAGGCAGCGGCGAGAGTTTGGAAGTGGCGCATGAATTTCTATCGCGTTTCTTTCGGTCACTCGGAGTCGGCTCGGGTTATTGACTTGATTGTACGTGTTTGTCGCGCCCGGTCGCCGTTTGTTGACGGGTTCTATGTGGGTTAGGTGTGGTGACGGCGTGCCCGGATTCAACGCACCGTCGTAAGCGGCTCCGAGAGAAACAACTTCCGGCATGTTCGGTCGCCGTGGTGCGAGGGCGGTCCTAAACTAAGCGATGCACGTGTCTCGTTCGTTCATCATTCTCGGAGCGGTGTCCGCAATTTCGGCTCTGGCGTTTGTTGCTCCCGTCCGCGCGCAGGATGGAGGCCAGCCCGCCCCGACCCTTGCCCCACCCACGCCGGGCAAGCCCGACAATCCTCCGGTGGTGATGAACTATCTCACCATGCTCCTCATTATCGCGTCGGTGGTGGGAGCGAACCTGATCCCCAGCAAACGCGGCCACCAGGACTGATCGGATCGGAACAACTCCATGCGTTCGATCTTTCATCGTGAACGTGGGCTTGTGATTCTGAACCTCGCTCTGCTCGGGGCGGTCGTGTTCGTCGCGTTCATCCGGCCCGCGGGTGCTCAGAACGCCGCACAGCCCTCGGGCGGCTCGGGCCGTGCGAGGGGTGAGTACACGATGGTCTCGGGCAAGACCAGCAGCGGGGGTGGCGGCGCGATCTACATCGTCGATGTCACCAATCAGGAGATGGTTGCACTCCGGTGGGATCCGGCCCGTCAATCGCTCATCGGGGTGGGCTACAGAGATCTGGCCGCGGATACGAAAGTGGTGCCGGGCCGATGAATACGCATCCTCAAACGGCAACCGGCCCATCGGATCGGCCACGGCGAGTGTCGCTCTGGGTCAGCGCGGGAGCGCTCTCATCGCTTCTCGCGGCGCAGTTCCTGTTCGGCGCTCCACCAGTGGGAGGGGCGGGTTCGGCGGCGCCGGCGATGGTCAGCCAGCGCGGACAATACACCGTGATGACGGCCGAATCGGGCAACGAGGATCTCGTGCTGGTGCTCGACGGCCGCGGCGAGAACCTCTTCGTCTACCGCACCACACAGCAGAACGGGATTCAGTTATTCCAGAAACTCTCGCTGCCACAGGTCTTCGCCGATGCAAAGGCCCGTCGCTGAGGTACTCCACAGAAGACGGGCCGCCTGGGTTCCTTGGAGCGTCATCCCCCGCAAGAGATATGGTTGATTCAGGCACTATGAATGCCGCCGTATTCTCACTCTGCGATATTTCTAGCGAGCGGCTGACGGCGGAGGAACGATCGAATTCATGTGTTTAACCCTGTAGCGGCGGGGCCGTTTGTAGTATGAAGTAACCCGAAACTACTCCGCTCTCAATGCCGATCTCGCGCACATCCATCCGTATGGCACCCTTGGTCTTCCCGACGGCGCTTTTCGTCTTCGCGTTCTTTTGTCTCCTGGGTGACCTGGGCCGGTACTACGACGATTACGCCCTGGCTGGGCGCGACCCGGTCTCGAACGCGATCGATTGGACAGGAAATCCTTGGCGGCACACACCGTACTTCTGGCGCCCGCTCCTGTTTCCGTTCTTGCATTACACCCTGGGCCTTCTGTGGGACCATATGTGGGTTATGCACGCCCTCAACATCATCTGTCACGGATTTGTCGTACTCGCGCTCTTCACGCTTTTGCGTCGTCTTGGGGTGTCAATCGAGGCTGCTGCCGTCGGCACGCTTCTCTTCGCTTTCTATCCGTTGCATTTCGATGTGGTTTTCTGGTCCACGGCCATCACCACGTCTCTTCCGGCGGGGCTAGCGGTGCTCTTGTGCTTGGTGTACTTGCGCCACGTCGCAGTGCCGCGGCGGGCGACCATGGCGACGCTCATCGTGCTCGCGTTCATCATTCCTTGCTTCTATGAGCAGCCGGTTACGCTCGTGCCCGCGCTTCCGCTTCTGTACTTCGCGGCCTGTCCACGCGAGCAGCCATGGAGGGCGCGACTACTCCACGCTTCCTTGCCGGTAGTCTATATGGGGCTGGGGTTGTGTGTGTACATCGGGCTCATGTTCGCGACGGTGCCAGCGGCTCGCCGCGGCGGTGCAATGAGCCTAGTCACGCCTGGCGAAATTTTTGGCCGGGTCGGGGCGGTGTGGGGCCAGGTCCTGAGTTTTGCCGGGCCACAGTTGCGGCTCTTCTGTGAAGGAGCGTTTGCGCTGAGTTGGCAGACGTTGGGATCTTGGGTCGGTCCGCTCGCGGCCGGTGCAGGTTTGGTCGGCGGCGTGGTATGGGTGCGCTGGTTCGCCAGCGGGTCGGAACCCGCACCGGGGGAACAATTTCAGTCCCGTCCGCAGCGCGGATGGATTATCATCTTTGCCGTCTCGTGGTTCCTGCTGGCGTGGCTCCCGTTGGTGGTAATCCGGGATCAGCTGGTTTATTGCCGCTCTTTTTACACTCCCTTGCTCCCGGCTGCGATTTGTTTGGCGGTGGCGCTCGATGGGCTCTTCGCCGTCTTGCAGCGCAAGCCGTGGACCGCAGGTCTCCGCGTTGTTGTTGGCGGTGCGTGCGTTCTCGCCGTTACGTTCAGCGCGTTTTGCTTCGTCGGCTGGCAGGTCCTGCACCGCGCACGCTTTGCTGCGAACGAGCGGCAGTTGGCGGCACTCGCTGCTCGGGTACCTATGTTACCGTCCGGCGCGGTCATCGTCGTGCTCGAAGACAGGTTCAAGCCGGCGGCGACCCAGCACTATCTTTTCAACAACGCGTTGATTAGTTGGACGGGCTCGTGGCTGACCGCGCAGTCAGCACTCAGGCACGCCTTGAATAAAGACGACATTTTTAGCACGCACCTCAACGTCTGGAACCCGCTGCCGATCGTCGATCCAGTTCCCGAAGGATTCACGTATCACACGCCGATACCGCCGTATCTCGATGTTGCCGGGCACTCGCGTATCCCATGGGCGGTCACAGTCCCGCTTTGCATCGATGCTGCGGGGGATGTGTCGCTGGTAGATCGCATCATACTGAAAGCGGCTGACGGCTCATCGCGAGAGATTCGTCCCCCGCTGGTCACGTCCGCGGTGCCCGGACCCGTGCGGTCGTTCACATTCCCGTCCGTCCCAATTCAGAGCGCTTACTCCCGTGGTGAATAAACCGTCCGAGCCTTTGTGCGAGTATCCGGAACGAGGATTTGGTCTTCATGCTTGACGGATGCAAAGCAAAACTACTCGGGTACCGAATCTCGCAGTGGAGCAGGATTCAGTAAATTCATAAAATATCCATGCCGCAGGTGTTTCCGGATGCCCCGGCGATATGAAGACTTGCGACAAACGATGAGCGAACTGTGAATTGCAAATCACTTTGCCCGCAATCTGACATCGGATGCCCGATTCGATTTCCTCGAATCCTTGTCGCCTGTCAATGCCCTTCCGTCACGCGGAGCACTTCGCCGATCGTGGTCAGGCCCTTGGCCACTTTCCGCATGCCGTCGTTGCGCAGCGTCACCATGCCCCGCTCGATGCACAGGCGGCGGAACTCCGCGACGTTGGGGTTCCGGGCGATTGTGTCGCGGAGTTGGTCATCCACCGCCAGCAGTTCGTAGATGCCCACACGCCCCGAGAAGCCCGTCTTCCGGCACTTGTCGCACCCTTTCGCGGCCCAGACCAGTTCCGTGGGAAGTCCCTGCATCGTGAGGAACTCGGCCAGGTCCTCGCTGGGAGATTCTTCAGTCTTGCAGTGAATACAGAGGCGGCGTATGAGCCGCTGAGCCAGCACCGCGTTGACGGCGGCGCCCACCAGGAATGGCTCCAGACCGATGTTCACCAGGCGTGTGATGCTGCTGGGGGCGTCGTTGGTGTGCAGGGTGCTGAGCACCAGGTGACCCGTGAGCGCGGCCTGCACCGCGATGAGCGCCGTCTCCATGTCTCGGATCTCGCCCAGCATGATGACGTCCGGGTCCTGGCGGAGCAATGCCCGCAGGGCCATCGCGAAGGTCATGCCGATCTTTTCGTGCATCTGGGTCTGCGTGATGCCGTCGAGGTGGTACTCGATGGGGTCCTCGACCGTTGAGATGTTCATCGACACCTTGTCGAGCTGGCGCAGGCTGGCGTAGAGCGTCGTCGTCTTTCCCGAGCCGGTCGGCCCCGTCACCAGGTTGATGCCGTGGGGGGCGTCGATGGACTTGCGCCAGATGGTATAGGTGTCGTCGTCGAAGCCCAGCTGGTTCAACTCCACGCTGATCGAGCGCGAGTCCAGGATGCGCATGACCGTCTTCTCACCGTGCCCGCACGGGATCGTGCTCATGCGCAGGTCGAGTTTCCGCCCGCCCACCTGGCACCGGATGCGGCCGTCCTGAGGCAGGCGACGCTCGGCGATATCGAGGTTCGCCATGATCTTCAGGCGGCTGGTGATCGCCGCGGACATGCTCGCGGGCGGGTTCATCATTTCGAAGAGTTCGCCGTCGATGCGGAAGCGAACCTTGAGTTTTTTCTCCGCGGGCTCGATGTGGATGTCGCTGGCGCCTTCTTTCACCGCGGTCTGGATAATGTGGTTCACGAACCGGATGACCGGGTTCTCGCCCGCGGCCTTCTCCAGATCCGTCTCCTCGGACTGCTTCTTTTCGACCTGAACATCGCCTTCATCGACGTTCTCGAGGATGTCGGCGATGTTTGTCTCGGTTTCGCGGTCGGCGCCCTGCCCCACGATCTCCATCGCTCCGCGGATGTCGAACCCCGTGACCAGAACGATCTTTACGCCCGCCACGCCCAACTTGCTCTTCACCTCGTCGAAAAGAAACACCTCATCGGGGCGCACAACGCCGAGCACGCACCGCGGCCCCTCCATCCGCAGCGGAAGGATCATGTGCTGCTTGCAGTAGTCGCTTGTCAGGCGCTGGAGCATCACGCCGTCGAAGCCGCCGTCAAGCCCTTTCTCCAGGTCGATCCGCTCGAAGGGAAGCCCGCCCATCTCCGCCACCGCGCTCTGGACCAGCGCTTCATCGACGCCCTGCTCGATCAGGATGTCCGACATCCTGCGATTGGGAGACTGCTTGGAGATGTTCTGAGCGGCGTTCAGTTTGTCCGCCGGCGCTCCCTTCACTGTCAGCATCGCGATCAGGTCCGCGGGCTTAGGCTCATCGTGGATGCTCGGGTCGGGCCGGTAGACCTCGCTGAGCGCGGGGCCGCCGCCAGAAGACGGTGTGCTCGGGCGTGTGATGTTCGGGTGGTCCGGTTCAGGGCCGGCGGTGGCCACAGGCGCGGCGGGAGGGGGCGGCTTCCGCGGTGGCGCCGCCGGCTGCGATGGCACGACGGCGGCGCCTTGATTGCCCGGAGCCATGGGGATGTGCCCCATCGCTTTCTCGGCGCGGTCCACGGTGTGGGGCTTCTTCGACTTCGCTTCACCCTTGCCGTCATCGCAGCCGAGTTCGTTGAGGATGTCATCGATGTTGAACTTGCCCATGGAATCTCGTCTTCGGTTGTTCGATGCGACAGCGCGGGGAGCGTTGGCTACTTCTTGCCGCCCGGCTTGCCCATCTTGACCGGCGGCGCTTTCGGTCCCTGGGTGTTCACTTCGAGTGTCAGGGGGAAGTCTCGTCCGTCCGCGGTGAGCATCACGCTCCGCCCGCCGATGGCCTTGACCCTGAACTCGCCGACAGGATCGCCGACACGCACGGTCTCGTTGTTGATCCGTGCGAGCGGGCGGGTTCCGTCCATGATGCTCTGGAGTTTGACCTTGCTCAGCGCCTCGGTCAACTGGCGTGAGCGTTCCTCCGCGCGCCGCCTTGCCTCCTCGGCTGCCCTCTTTTCAGGGGACTCGGGCTCGATCATGTCCGAACCGGGCGTGGGCGGGAAGGTCTGCTTGAGCATGAAAGGGCTGGCACCAAACTCACCCAGGGCCACATCGAGAGGCGTCTGGATGCGGGCCAGGTCGCCCATGATCCGTTCGTAGGTGCGGGCACGCTCCGAGTCGGGCGGTGTGTACTCGATGGTCTGGTCGCCGAAGGCGATGCCCGCACGCATCCCCAACTTGCGCATGCCGAAGATCGCGCCGGCGCTGACGGTGAGCACGATCATGGCCACGATGGTCTGCTGCGGGAGTTTGGTCTTCGCGCGCGGAGGCGGTATCTCCGGCGAGGCGAAGGGCGGCGGATCCGCGGGCGGCGGGGGCGCGGTGTGGTTCGGTGTGTTCAAGGCGTGCCTCCATGCGCGAGTTGCCGATCATCCTGAAAATAAATGCTCAGCGTGAACTCGGCTTTCAGTTCCACATCCTCCCGGGCCATGCCCGTAATTTTGATGTCGTGGATCCGCGTGATCCGAGGCAGTTTCTCGATCTGGGCGAGGAAGGTGAAGAACCCCACGAAGTTCCCCAGAACCTCCATCTCGATGGGCTGCTCCATGTACAGCGCGGCGGGCACGGGTTTGGCGCTCTTCATCGCCGGAGGCTGCAGCCCTGACGAGACCGCCAGATCCGAAACCTGCCGAACCAGGGCGTCGAGTTCCTTCCCGCTGGGCAGACGGGCCTCGATGGTCTTGACGCTCCGCTGGATGTCCTCGTTGGCCTTGACGAGGTCGTCGTTGCGAGCCGTCTCCTCGCGTAGTTTCGCCAGCAGACCCGCCTTGTGCTCGACTTCCTTCCGGGCCGCTTCGATCGCCTTGTTCTGCGGCTTGAAGACGAGGAAGTAGGAGGCCACGGGCATCCCCACCACGATCCCCATCACCATCGCGCCTCGCAACCCGAGATTCATGGATTCCTCCCTTCGCCCGCCGCGGCGGTCGCGCCGGCTTCCCGCATCGACGTGAGCAGTCGCGTGCGCTCGTTCACCAGGTCCTGCAGGCTGTTGGAGAGTTCGCCGGTGCCCGCGTTCTGACGCAGCGAGGCGGTGACCTGGAACTTACGGACATCCCGCCCGCTCTCCTTGCCGTCGCGGATGAACTGCAACTCAACCCTGTCGAAGGCGGGGCTTCGCTTGAGGCTGGCGAGGAAGTCTGCCACGTCGTTGTTCTCGTGCGCCGTTCCATCGATCGTGACAGCGTAAGTGAAGCGCGGCGCGTGCACGGGCCGGCGTTCCGGCTCCTTCTTCGGGTCCTTGACCTTGTCCGAGATGTTCTTGACCAGCGACTGCGGGGCTCCCTTTCCCGGCGGGGGCGGCGGCGGGGGCGGCTGCTCGCGCGTGCTCTTGATGGTGAAGAGGTCCAGCCGCATCGTGGTGGGCATCCGCAGCGTCATCTCTCCCAGCACCGCCCAGCGGGGCAGCTTCTCGACCAGGGCCGCTGTGATCTCGGCTTTCTCCATCATCGAGGCTCGCTGGCTTTCAAGGGCCTTGAGTTGCTCGATCTTGCGACCTTCCGCGGCGTATTCGGTGCTGACCATCTCCTGACGCGACCGCAGACGCTGCCAGTGCCGGTTGGTGACGAAGAACGCGCCCACGACGCCCGCCATGGCGATGGCGAAGAGCGTGAGCATCAGCACGTTCGCGCGGGCCTCGGTCTTGGCCGCGATGTAATCCTCGGGCAGAAAACTGTTCCGCCCCGGCATCGGTGATTGGAAGGGGTTTTTCATGGGGAGGAAGGGGACGAGAGGTCGGTCATCGGTCACAAATGAGGGGCATCCGGTCCGCGTGCTACAAGTCTGTCGGCCCCAGGCACAGACCCATCGCCACGGCCCACCCGGGCTGGGGCTGGGAGAGGTCTACGCCGATGCAGGGTTCCTTGCCTGTCCGCGCGATCCGGGCCATTGGGTCGGCCATCTGCGCCGGGAGTTTCAACGACTTGGCGATATACTGGCACAGGCCCACGTTCCGGCTCTCGCCTCCGAGAAAGACCACTCGCTCCACTTTTTTCTCCGGGAACTGGGCCGCGTGGAAACGAAGGCACATGCGGACCTCGTCGGCGAGCATCTCCATGATCTCGGTCAGGTCGGTCTTGTTCGGCCCCAGCGGCACTTCCGCCTGCGCGTGAAGGTGCGGCCCGAACCCGGGCGCGGTCTTGGCGGCTCGGCGGTCCAGCATCGCGTCGAGGTCCGCCGCGGCGGCTTTGCCGCTCGCTCGTTCGGCCATCGACATGGCCGCCGATGGGGGCGATGTCACCGGCTCCCGGCGGATTCGGTGCGCTTCCTCGATGTCGCAGTCGAGTTGTTGACCGACGGCCTCATCCAGCGATCGACCACCCAGGTCGATGACCCGCGTGAACGCCAGGTTCTTGCCGTGAGAAATTTCGACGGTGGTGGTGCCCCGCCCGATGTCCAGGTACAGCGTGTTGCACGCCACATCGCCCGCCCGCCGGTGCACGTAGTCAAAGGCGTGCAGGGCGGCGGCGAACTCGCTGTGCATCCCCACGGGCTCGAGTTTGCACGCGGCGATCCCGGCCATCAAGCGACGCACCAGTTCACGATCGACCGCCATGATGATCGTCTCGACCTTCGCGCCGGCCTTCTCCGCCACAGCGCTGACGGTCAGATAGCGATGCACCACATCGTGCGGTTCCTTATTCAGGTGGAGGGGTATCGCCTGCTCCACCAGCGTGTCCAGCGGCGTCGTCGCATCGGGGCGTGTAATCTGAACATGCTTGCAGGTGGTCGCCCATGCCGGGATCGCGCACACGGCCCTCCGGCCTTTGAAACCGGCCTCACGCACCAGCGAGGGCAGACGCTGCGTCTGGAACTCCAGGCGAGATTCGTGATGAGTCAGGCACTCTTTGGGCGTGGGTTCGCACGCCGCGGAAACCAACCTCGGCGGTTCGCCGGGTTCAAGTTGAAGCACCTTCAACGACCCGGTACCGAAATCCACCGCGATCGGGAGTTGCGTCGGCGGACGTACCCCAAGCGAGTTGGTCATGGTTGCCGAGAGCGCACGCCCCACGCGGGCGATGGATCCGAGTTGACGCAGTGAAGCCAGGCCCATGCACGGGCGTCATCGGCCCGTTTCTCGCGTGTGTTCATTTCCGGTCCGAGAGAGGGACCCTACTTTCTCGCGGTTCCCCGGTCAGACCCAACCCTGGCTCGGAGAGCACCACCACCGCACGACCGAGAACTTCGAGGGCTTCCTTCAGACGCCATTCCTGTGCGTGTCGGTTACCAGTCGTGTTGCTGATTACCCGCACCTCCGCGAACGGGATGCCCAACGCGTGGGCGACGTGCCCCACAGCGGCTCCTTCCATCGCCTCCGCCTTTGCTCGTGTGCGTTCCGCAACATCCGCGGCGAGTGCGTCATCCCCGGAACACGTGGAAACCGTCGCGATCAAGCCCCGCTTCGCACGCAACGCAAGGGTCATTCGCTTCGACAGAACCCGCGACACAGGCACGACTCCGTGTCGGTACGGCCCAACAGGGAATCCCAGTTCCTCGCACGTGATAAAACCACCGGGAGTACGCACGCCCTCATCCGCCCACACACACCCGGTCGCGACGATCGTTTCACACAGATTCGGTCCTTTGGGGAGCGCCCCGCCGATACCGATGCTGATCGCCGCCGCGTGATAGTCGGGACGCAGCACCGACGCGGCGGCCGCCGCGGCGTTGACCTTACCGATGCCTGTCAGGCAGATTTCGATCCCGGGTCGAACGGGTACGAGTCTCCATCGCGGTATTCGGGGCGCACGTCCGGGACGAAGCCTGAGCAATGCTCTCAGTTCCAGTTCGGAAGCAAGGAAGAGAGCAAGAACACCAGGTCGGGTTGAGTTTGGTGTGGTTGGTTTCCTCGGCACGGGCGCGATGATACTCACAGGCCCCTCCGCTAATCACGGGCGAAGCCGGCGAACGGCGAGGGGCGAACCCAAGGTTTATCGGCGGCGGCGTGTCGCGTAGCCAATACCGGTCACACCAAGCAAGAGAGCGGTGGCTGGTGAGGGTATCGCCTCCTGTCGGAACTCACCATCCAGCAAACCGCCCACTCCAACCAGAGTCTCTTCATAGACCCCGGAGAACTCGATCGGAAAGCCGCCGTATGAAAGATCGGGCAGGCTCGGATCTCCAGGTCCGCGGCCGGGGTCCTGAATGAGGTCGCCCCTGAGGATCGCCCGCGTCGGTGATTGAAACTCAGCGGACAGCAAAAACGAGCCTGCGGATACATCCGCGATTCGGATGTGGCCAAGCACGATGAAGACTTCGTACTCGCCGCTGTATACCACTGATTCGTTGGAAGCGGCGATCACCTGGCCGGAGAGCGTGTACCGATAGGTCACAAGGTCGGCGGGTTGTATGTTGAGGTCGTAGGCGGTGTCGCGATAGATCTCGGAGAACGTACCGAACTCACCCGTCCAGAACAGATCATTCACGGCGAAAGGACGCGCGGTCTCGCGAGGAGCGCTGATCCAGACCGGGTTGGTCATGAGTGTGTAACCGGCGTGCGCGCTGCCGGCAAAGCCGCACGATAACCACAATGCCATCGCCGTCAGCCGGTGAGGAGTCCATCCCCTCCACGAATCAACATACTGTCTCATGACTTGCTCTCTCTGAAGTCAGTACCAACAACAGACACTTCTCAACCATACGCCCGAGAAGGGGCTGTGTTTCTCCCGATTGAAGAATTACAAAGTCCGATTTTCAAGTTTTTCTCATCCAAGTGTCTCGGGACTTCCCCCGGTTTGGGGCAGCAGGTTTGATCAAACTTACATGTGCATACCAACATTTAGAGAACATGAAGTTGCCCAGGTTGACCTGTAGGTGAGTCTGTTCGTATTTAGTCAGTAATCACAAGAAACTGAGAAAATTCACTGAGAAAGACACCGACTCACAAGTCTGTGGCGACTTTCTTTTCGTTGCCCGGCACAAGGAACGAGGTGCATATCTCCCGTCGCCGAGCCGTGACCAGTACCGCCGTGTTGTTTGAACGAAAGGAGTCTCGCGTGAAGCCATTGAAATACATCTGTCTTGCCGGGTTGATCTTGCTGCCCATGCAGACAGCGACCGCCGCCGCCATGGAGTTTCGCCCGCAGCCGTTGCACCGAGTGAAACCTTCGGAACGCAACGCGGCGCTCAAGTACTGGGAGGCCTCCGCGGGGATGAGCCGTGAGTTGAGTACGGCGCTTGGTGAACTGAATTACGAAGAAGTAGGCATGACGCCGGAGTCCGCTGAGAAGAATGAAGCCTGGAAAGCCGCCCTCAAGGCCGCCGGGGGGAGCAACGCGGGCGAATGGCTGCACGCGAGCGGGTACACACGTTGCGACTTTGAAGTACGTTACGAAGATGGAGTCGGTGCGTTGCTGCCGCACCTTGGGAAACTGCGATCCGGAGCGCGGCTGCTCCGATTCGAGGCTCGCCGTGCGATCATCGAAGGGCGGCCCGATGATACCGCAAGGTACCTGGCGGCGTTGATCCGGATCGGCAACCACGTTTGCGGCGACGGGTTCCTGATCTCCAGCCTCGTCGGTAACGCCATAGTCAGCATGAGCATGGCGGAGATTCGGGAGTACGCCGAAAGCGGCCGCATGACGGCTTCCGCCCGGGAGACCATCCAGAGAGGCCTCGACCAGATCGACGAGAAAGACCCGATGCGCATCCGCGCGGCGCTCGTGGGTGAGCAGACGATCATGCTCGATTGGATTCGGGTCGCCTGCACCGGCCCGGAGGCGGGGGCAAAGCTCGCTTCCTTGTTGTTTGAAGTGCAGAACCAGGACGATCAGGGATTGACCGAGGTCAACCGTGCGATCATCGAAAAACTCGACGAGGGCGGGCTGGTTCGGGAAGTCGTTCAGACCGAGAAGGCTTATCAGGCCATGCTCGACGCCTGGGACTCAGAAGATCCCGATGAAGCCTGCAAGGCCGTCGCGGAACGGATGAAACGGCACGAGTTCGGCCCGCTGGCGGCCGAACTCTGCCCTTCGGTGGCGCGTTCCCGCTTCGTAGCATCGCGGTTCGAAAAGGATCTGAAAGAGACCCGAGCCTCGCTCGATACAGCAAAGATCGCGGAGCCTGCCGAGGTCGAGTGATTCCGTGAACTCATCCGACTGTCAACTTCTCTTGGACACGCACAAAGGCCACGAGCCTTCGGCCAGGTTGCTCCTCGAGCGCCTGGGACGGGGGCTTGTGGCGTTTGCGCGGAGCGTGGTGCGGGATCATCAGGCCGCCGAGGACGCCGTGCAGGGGGCGTTGCTTCGGCTCCTCGCGGCACGAAGGGCCGATGTTGCTGCCGTGAACGACCCGATGGCGTACCTTGTCACGCTGACACGGCGCGAAGCCGCGGATCAACTGCGTGCGCTCCGGCGAGACAAAGCGCGGCAGACTCGGCACGCACGCACCCGGGAGGCGCCATCGCCGAGCGAGCGAGTTGGAACCGTCGATGCGGGAGCGGCTTTGGCGGCGCTCCCGCGACGCCAGCGAGAGGTAATCGTCCTGCGCCATTTCGCGGGCCTGACGTTCGACCAGATCGCGCTGGCCCTGAGCCTGAACCGCAACACCGCCGCGGCGAGGTACCGCGCGGGGATGAACGAACTACGTCTTGTTTACGACTCGTCGGTTTCGACTGGTAGAATGGAGGGATGTGCACTCTCGGAGGGCGGGGTTCGTAATCTAACTCATGGGATGGCGGTCGTTTCCGCCGGAGGTGTGCATTGAAAGACCCGATTCATCGAGACCCGATCGCCGAACTTTTCGGAGCCGGGGAGACTGCCGCGACACCCGCGCTGAGCGGACGAGTGATCGCGGCGTTGCGCACCCGCCGCCGTCAACATCGCATCCGCAGGTTTGGAGTGGTGTGCGCGGTCGTCGCGGGGTTGGCGGTTGCGGGGTCGGCGTGGCTAGCGCTCGCGCCTACCAGTCCAGCATCACCCTACGAGACGGCGGCTGATGTCCGCGGCGAAGACCCGCATCGGGCACAGCCACGACCGCGCGAGACACTGGGCTACCTCCTAGCCCTGACCAACGCGCAGGGTGGTGAGTTGACGCTTCCCGATCCGGACGATTACTTGGCCGAGATCCGACCCCTCAGGCCGTTGCACGCCGCGGAGTGGTTAAGGGGCTTTTCAATGGATTCGGGGGGAGAGTCCCGTGGTTCGAGCGTGCAATAGCAAAAAGCTCAGCGGTTGGGATTATCGGTGACTGTCTACTGGGCAAGGGCTGCGGGAGCGAGGCTTATGCCAACCACCACCGACAGTTCTCCCATACGTGCTCGCACTCTCGCGGACATGCTCATGCTCATCAGTGCTACCTGCTGATGCTTGGGTCCGTTGGTTCACGATCTCCGTAATCTTGGTATCCGTGATACCGGCGCTACGCGACAAGCGTTTTCACAGTTTTTAACATGGTCGATCCTGTCATGATGGGTTGTCTGGAGATGCGTTCACATCTCTCCGGACGAGTATCGCTTGCAGCCGGGCATAAGCGGGCGGGCCGATGATGACGACCGAATCGATCTCAATCAGGACCGTTGAGCACGCGATCATGGCGCTGAGGGCGGGTGGGGCTGAATGGTCACTCGACCGGAGAAGTCGCCTGCGCGGGGATGTTCGTGGCGGATGCCGATCATTCAACATCCGGGGCGGAGCCGTGAACTGCAGCCAGCGCGGCCGCTGAACGGACTTCCTACCATCTCGGCCTTTTTTCGAGAGGATTCGCACATGGAAGCCGGTATCGTCGGGCTGCCCAACGTGGGCAAAAGCACGCTCTTCAACGCACTGACCAAGGCCAACATCCTGGCCGCGAACTACCCCTTCGCCACCATCGAGCCCAACGTCGGGGTGGTGCCCATCCCCGATGCGCGGCTGGAGACCATCACGAAGTACATCCCGCCGCAGAAAGTGATCCCCGCGGCGTTGCGGCTGGTGGATATCGCGGGGATCGTGAAGGGGGCGAGCGTGGGCGAGGGGCTGGGGAACAAGTTCCTAAGCCACATCCGCGAGGTGGACGCGATCGTGCAGGTGGTGCGGTGCTTCACGAAAGCGCCGGGGGGTGAAGACATCCTGCACGTCTCGGGCAGTGTCGATCCGATGCGCGACATCGAGATCATCAACACGGAACTGATCCTGGCGGACCTGCAGACGGTGGAGGGGGCGATCGGCAAGGCGGAACGCGCGGCCAAGAGCGGCAAGACCGAGGATATCGCCCGCTACGAGGTCTTGAAGAAGATCCTGCCGGTCCTGTCGGAGGGAAAGCCCGCCCGGTCCGTGAAGATCGACGACCCCGACCAGCAGAAGCAGTTGAAACAGTTGAGCCTCATTACCGGCAAGCGCGTGCTGTACGTGATGAACGTCGATGAGGATGACCTGGGGGGCGAGAGCGACATGTGCCGCAAGGTCCGTGAGCACGCCAAGGGCGAGGGGAGCGAGGCCGTACCGGTCTGCGCCAAGATCGAGGCCGAACTGGCCCAGATGAACGATGAAGAACGGGTCGAGATGCTCGAAGCCCTGGGATTGAAGGAGCCTGCGCTCGAGAGCGTCGCCCACGCCGCGTACCGCCTGCTGGGGTTGCAGTCGTACTTCACCGCGGGCGAGAAGGAAGTCCGTGCGTGGACGATCCCCATCGGCGCGACCGCGCCGCAGGCCGCGGGCGTGATCCACACCG
>DDSA01000092.1:50928-75223 GCA_002343715.1 Phycisphaerales bacterium UBA2402
TTCGAGAAGGGCTTCATCCGCGCCGAGATCTACACCCTCGCCGACCTTGAAAAGTACAAGACCGAGAAAGCGATCAAGGAAGCGGGGAAGATGCGGGTCGAGGGGAAGGACTACGTGATGAAGGACGGCGACATCTGCCACTTCCTGTTCAACGTCTGAGCGCCCCCCCAAGGTCGGACCAGGGAGCATAATCTGCGGCATGCCCCGACAGACACTCACGGACTCCTTTGCACGGCACCGCGAGCAGGACCGCGCCCAGGGCCTCTTTGAACTCGAATCCGACCGAGTGCTCGAGGTCAACCTCGACGGACGTGTATGGATGAAGGTCGGGGCGATGATCGCCTACCGGGGAGCGATGACCTTCACGCGCGAGGGGCTCTTCAACCAGGGGCTGGGCAACGCGCTCAAGAAGATCGTGACGTTCGAGGGCGGCTGGCTCACCAAGGCCGAGGGCCGGGGAAAGTTATACCTCGCCGACGGCGCCAAGAAACTCAGCATTCTCGAACTCCGCGACGAATCGCTCTGGATCAACGGGACCGATCTACTCGCCTTCCAGGACGGCCTGTCTCACGACATCCGCCTGATGCGCAAGATCTCCTCCGTGCTCCACGGCGGGCTTTTCAACGTCAAGGTCGCCGGGAACGGGCTCGTCGCCGTGGGGACCCACGGGCTGCCCCTGGCCCTCGCCGTCACGCCATCCCTCCCCGTCTACACCGATCCCAACGCTACAGTGGCCTGGTCCGGCGGCCTCGAGCCCGAACTCAAAACCGACCTGCAGTTCAAGACCTTCCTGGGCCGGGGCAGCGGTGAGAGTTTTCAGAAGGTCTTCCGCGGCGAAGGGTTCGTGCTCGTGCAACCGTACGAAAAGAACCTGGGCGGGCAGAGGTAGACGGTCAACGCTGCCGTCCGCCCATCGAAGCCGCCAGACGCACCGCGGTCTGAACCGCGGCCCTCATACTCCCGGCATCGGCCCGGTTTGTCCCCGCGATGTCGAAGGCCGTCCCGTGGTCCGGGCTGGTACGGATGATGGGCAGGCCCGCGGTGAGGTTCACCGCTCTGTCCCAAGCCAGGGTCTTGAGCGGAATCAGCCCCTGGTCGTGGTACATGGCCACAACCAGATCGAACTCCGCTGGCTTCGTCCGGGTCGAGAGCGCCCGTTGAAAAATCGTGTCCGCCGGGAACGGCCCCGCGCAGCGGATCCCCCGCCGGCGCGAAGCGCGAAGAGCGGGTTCGATCACACGGGCTTCATCATCACCCAACAGCCCGCCTTCTCCGGCGTGCGGGTTGAGCCCGCACACCGCGATCCGTGGGCGTGGCGTGCCGAGTTGGCGCATGGTCTGGTGTCCCAGCGAGATGACATTCTCGATGCGATCACTGGTGAGAAAGCCGGGCACACGGGCGAGCGGCACGTGCACCGTCGCGAGAATGACATTCAGGCCGGGGCCGTTCGCGCTCGGCGGTGCGTGGAAGAACATCGCGCATTGCTTCACCGCGCACAGGCGAGCGAGCGCTTCGGTGTGGCCCGGAAACTCGCCGTGCCCCGCCAACTCCCACGCTTTTTTGCTGATCGGCCCGGTCACAACCGCGCTCACACCGGTGTGTGACCCGTGCAAAGCCAGCATCACCGCATCGCTGAAGCAACGGAAGGACATGTCCCCTCCCAGCGCTGTCGGCTTCGCCGCGTACCCGCTGCGGGGCGGGCGTTCTTCATAGTCCATGAGGACATCGCCTTTCGGCCAGGGAACGCCCGGGGGGCACAGGCTCCAGAACCGCGGCACCCTCGCCCGGCCCGCGGCGGCGTTCATGGCGGATTCCGCAGCGAGAATGACGAAGCGAACTCCCGGGCAAGCACGACGGCGTCGAGGGTCGAGCGCCTTGACGATGACCTCGGGCCCGATGCCGCCGGGATCGCCCATCGACACGGCGATGGTGATGGGGCGGCGGTCGGATGGGCGTGGTGGGATTGTCACGGGTGGGCCGGTGTCGTGAGCAGGAATCGTAGCGAAGCGGGGGACGTCCCTATGCTTGGCCTCATGGTCTGGAACTCATCACGAATCATGCTCGCGTGCGCGGGCCTGTGCGTCAGCCTCATCGGGTGTGATCGCGCTGTGCCCGCGGATGCCGCCATGCCGGTCCCGACGAAGGTTCAGCCCATTCCCGAGCCGGTTGTGCCGGCCTCACCCACCCCGACACACACGGCAATCCCTACGGAGCCACTCCACGTGCAGACTCTCCCCAGCGGCATCATGATCGAAGACCTCGCGCTTGGTTCCGGAGCGGGTTGTCCGCCCGGTTCGACGGTCACGATCCACTACCGAGGCACGCTGAAAAACGGCACGGAGTTCGATTCCAGTCACGGCGGCGATCCGGCCACGTTCCCGCTCGGACGGCTCATCAAAGGTTGGCAGGAGGGGATCCCGGGGATGAAAGCAGGTGGCAAGCGCAGGCTGACTATTCCGTACATGATGGCGTACGGCGAGCAAGGGATGCCGCCGGTCATCCCGCCGAAGTCGGATCTTGTCTTTGAGATCGAGATGATCAGTTTCGAGTAAAGCCCGGATCGGGGTCAAGGAAAACTGTGGGGCGCGCCCCACTTGATGAGCGTGTTGTTCTGGAAGTAGAACCACGCCTCATCACGGGCGAGGTATCCGTAGGACTTGTTCCCGACGCGGTACTTCTGCACCAGTTCCACCGAGTACGCGTCAACCGGGGGTTGTTCACTACGCTGGACAAACTTCGCCTCGGGGAAGAGTGCTCTGAACTGCTCTACGGTCGTCGAGGGACCCAGCGCCATCAACTGAGCGGAATATCTCTCCCGGATGGTTGGGAGTTCGGACTTCGACTGCACCACGGGCAGGCTCGACCGTTCGGTCGGTGTCAGCGCCACCCTGGCGCCGTGGTTTGCTGTCGTCTCGTTCCCGATCGCCACTACACAACCGGCTGCGGCGGCGAGCAAGACACCCAGCGCCGCGATTCCCAATGTGTTTGCTCTCATCATGCCAACTCCCTTTCAAGTAAGCCGCCCCGGCGAGGCCATTGTTGGTCGTACGCCAGACGGAGTTTCAGCATCCTGAACGTGATTCAACGTCCGTCCTTAGTTCCCGTGTCGGGGAAGCGGCGATCGATCCACGCCACGATGTCATCCGCGGCCCAAGAGAGCGTGGCGAACATATAGAGGTGGCCGAAGTTCCCGACCCATCGTTCAGGCCTTCCGGCCCGTTCCCAGAGTTCCTCACCCTTGGCAGCGGGCACAATGGCGTCCCACGAGGCGTGCATGATGAGCACGTGTTTGTCGCGCAGAAGCGGCGCGGTGTGGTACGGGTCGAGCGTGGATCGGCGGATGTACTCCGCCGTCACGATCTTGCGCTCGGCGACGGTCAAGTGAAGTTCAGTCGATACCCGGCCCCGGACCCGGGAGTAGTAATAGTCCATCCACTCGGAGCCCGCGACTTCGAGGAAGTTGGTACCCCCGCCGATCAGGATGACCGCCTCGGCGGGGAGGCCGACCTCGTCGAGCCTTGCCGAGACGGAAGGGGACATGATCGCCCCGAAACTGCACCCGACGATGATCAACGGGCTGTGGGGGATCGCCGGGAAACGTTCGTAGACAAAGCGCAGCGCGGACTCGTTCGCCAGGGCATAGAGGCCGATGGCATCGTCGAAGTCCGTGGCGGCGAGCGCCGCGGTCGCGTCGAGATAGGTACGCCTTGTCCTTTCGTCGGGTCGTTCTTCCTTCATGGGCCTTCGGCGAACCGAGATCCCATCGGCCGGCTTTGGCGGCTGCGCAGCCGGTGCATCGGGCGAGACGGTCAGCGCGCCCGGACGCCTCCAGGCCAGGCCATTGTGGCCCAGCACCGCCCAGCCCCGCTCGGTCAGAATCCGCACGAGTTCTTTCTCGTACTTGTAGCCCGAGAGGCCCCACTGATACAGGACGAGTCCGCGAGCAGGGCGCTCCGAAGGAAGCCACAGCCGGAACTCCATGTGGAGCGGGGCCGAAGCGGTCAACGCGTACAGGCTCGCGGCCTCGGCGGATTCGGGCGAGAGGTGAAGGGCGTCGAGCGCTGGCGGGCGTTCACGCCAGGCAAAGAAATCGAAGGAGATATCGGTCGAGGGTGGGCCTTGCGCCAACGAAGGTGATACATACGTCACCAACCCGGCGCCGATAGGAACGGAGACCAGGTCACGCGGGTTGTCGGGAGGGCCATACGAAGATCGCCGCGAAGAGAAAGTTTCCGGAGCGGCAGACCCGATCGGTGTTCGCAGAGCGGGCATCGAATCGGTCCAGGTGGTGGGCCACCGGGGCGGCGGAGAGTGTTCTGTGGGCGGGAAGTTCTCCGCGCGATAATGGATGTATCCGCACCCGGAAAGTGCGAAGGTCGCCGCAACCAGAAGCAAAGGCCGCCAGTTCATTCATCATGACGGTAGCGCCGTTCAATCGGGTTGGGTTTGCGCTTGATGCGTGTGCAACCGCCGTGCGCCGATCGATACACTGACAACATGCACATCGATCCGGATTCTCTCCCGGTTGCCGATCGGTACAAGTTGTTGATCGGCGGCATCGTGCCGCGGCCGATCGCTCTGGTCTCTACCCTGTCGCCGGAAGGGAGGTCCAACCTGGCGCCTTTCTCCTTCTTCGCGGGCGTGGGATCGAACCCGATGACCCTGCTCTTCTGCCCGGCAAACAAGGAGGACGGCACGGAGAAGGACACACTCCGCAACGCCAAGCCCGCGGACGAAGGAGGGACCGGTGAGTTCGTGGTGAACGTAGTGAGCGATGCGTTCATCGCGAGGGCCGTGGCGACGGCCGAGCCTCTCGCCTACGGGGAGTCGGAGTTCGATCTCAGCGGACTCAACCCGTTGCCCAGCGTGACCGTTCGACCCTGCCGGGTTGCTGAATCTGCACTGGCCTACGAATGTCGAACGGTTCAGGTGGTTCGTACCAACCCCGGAGCGCCGAGCGGCGGCAACATCGTCATCGGCCGCGTAGTAGGGGTGTGGGTGTCACCCATCGTGACCGATGGACGATGGCGCATCGACCCCGGACGGTTGGACGCTGTGGGTCGGATGGGCGGGTTTGAGTATTGTCGTACTCGAGATAGGATTTCGCTGCCAATGGGCAAGGCGGCGATCGAGAACGATCGTTCCTGATAGATCGTGCCTGGAGAGACCGACTCGATATAGAAAAAGAGCCTCCGGCTGACGCCGAAGGCTCTTGAGATACGGAGAAGGCAAGTCGCCTTGCTGGCTTGAATACGCTCCTTTCAGAGCGATTTCAAACTTAGCGGCGACGGCGGGCCGCGACGAGGCCGCCGAGGCCCAGGAGGGCCAGCGAGCCGGGAGCGGGCAGGATCTGAGCGGTCAGGCCGGTGGCCTTGTCCTGGAAGTCGGCAAAGAAGAAGTTGCCGGCTCCGAAGGTGATCTGAGTGAGGGCGCCCTCGAAGGGTGCGTTGCCCAGACCGCTGATCTGGAAATCGCCCAGCTGGCTTCCGTTGAACTCGTCATCTTGATTGCCGTTGTCGCTCAAGAGAACGTTCGCGAGGGAGGCGTTCAAGTAGATGAAGTTGTTCACAGCATCGAAGAGCCAGGTGCCGATGACGTCGCCGGTAATGGTGTCGCCATCCGCGTCAGTAGCGGTGAACGAACCAACGCCGCTTCCGAGGATACCGGGGAAGGTACCGTCGCGGGTGAACGAGCAGGTCATCGAGAACGCGGCCATTGTGCCGCCGCCCGGGAAGCCGACCTCGAAGGAGGCGCTGCCGGGGTTGCTGTCGGTGCGGGACACTTCGCCGGCCGAACGCAGCCCACCGTTCTGGTTCACGGCGACGGCCGTGAACATACCGGTGTTGGCGCTCGACGCGGCGTATGAGCCGGCCAAGTCATGGTATGTGTAAGTCAGAATGACCCCGGCGTTCGCGGCGCTGGTGAGCGCACCAGCGGCGACAGCAAGGGCAATGGCAGTACGGGAACGATTGGTCATGTCTTCTCCTCCAAACTTCACTAAGTCAAGCCCGCGGCGGAGCAGGCAGGACTCGGGAACTATACGTGCCGGGGTGTCTCACGTCCCGACCCTACAAGTTTGACGTATCAGAGGGCAAATGTCAATAGCAATCATGCAAAAACTGTGGGGATTCGTACAAGTTGCCCGCATTTTCCTTCCAAACTACGGACCGATATCAGTCTTGTGTTCGTAATAAATTTGGTATTTGTGTTTTACTAGGGTTGAAATGAAAAAACTCCACAAAGCGTTTGGATTAGTTCCCTCTTTCGAGGTAGATCCGCTTACACCCCGCAGGTTGAGTTGTCGAATCCTGATGTGCGATCTCAAGCACATCGTAGTGTTTGCATAACGCTTCCTGGATTGAGGCAACATATCCGGCAAGGATCGTCCAGGTGGGGTTCCATGTGCCATCCTGGGCAGCAGGATGCCGGGTGCCTGTCTTGGTGCCGCGACGAATCGTCTGCGTTCATGAGTTGACAAAGAACTCTCAGATCAGAAGGGAAACGAACAGGAGCAATCAGCGTTCAAGATACCGCAAAGCTGATGATCGATGCTTACCCTTCGTGAAGAATCTGCGCCGATGGAATGCAGCGAATGAAAAAGAGCCTCTGGCGTAGACCAGAGGCTCTCGAGATGCTTTAGGTTTCTCGTTTGCTCGTCGGATTGACCGAGCAAGCAATTCGAGATTCAGCGTGCACGGCGGCGGGTGGCCACCGCGAGACCGGCCATGCCCAGAAGGGCAACAGAACCGGGAGTGGGCAGAATCTGCATCGAACCGCCCGTAGCACGATCGGCGAAGGAAGTCTGGAAGAAGTTGTTGCCGCCGAAGGTGAGTTGCACCACCGAGCCGTAGAAGGGCTGCGGCGAGGGGAAATTCATGCTGAAGTCGCCCGACTCGGAACCGTCGAACGTGCCGTCGGCCGCACCGTTGTCGGCGAAGTTCACGTTGCTGAGGTTGCCGTTGAAGAAGATGAACCCGGGGCCGCCGAAAATCCAAAGACCGGCGATATCACCCGAGAGCGTGTCACCATCGACATCGGTGGCGGTGAACGTGCCATTGCCCATCGCGGTGGTCGCGTTGATGTTCACCACGCTGATGCTGATGACAAAGTTCGCCGGGTTGAAGGGGTTGCTCTCGAAGCCGGCCTCGAACGAAGCGGTGCCAAGCCCGGGAACCAGACGGCTGGCTTCGTAGGCCGAGGCAAGCGTCGGGGTGTTCACAGCCATCGCGGTGAACGAGCCGTTGCCGCCGCCGGTGCTCGTAAATGTGCCGGCCAAGTCGTCGTACGACACGGTGGCGATGATCTCGGCATTCGCCGATGCCACAATGCCGCCGGCGAGGGCCGCGAACAGTGCAGCGGAAACACGGAAACGATTGGTCATGTCTCTGTCCTCCTAAAGTCTCTCGCCTTGTCCGGAGAGACAAGGTCTTGCTCGAACGTGGGCCGGGGTGTCTCAAGTCCCGACCCCCTAAGTGTGACGTGCTAGAGGCCCAATGTCAATAGAAACTTGATATCTTGGCCAAAAAACGTCACGATTCCTTCCGATTCTTCGGCTCAGACACCCCGATAGATGCCCGAACGTAAACCCGATAAAGGCTAAGAATGAAGTTATAGGACAATGTTCTATTTATGTCCGGTATTTTGGACAACCGCCAGTGTTGAATCATCGTCGAGTTGTGTTCTCGCTGCAAAGGCGGAAACAGCCGCGAAACAAGCCTCAACCGCTTGTTCGGGTGTTTGACTGTCGGTCAGCGCTTCGGCCAATCTCTGACGTTTGAACTGTTGGCCGGAAGGATCGCGCTGTTCGATGATTCCATCGCTGTAGAGCACGAGTTTTTCGCCCCGACGAAGGTTCATAATCCCTTCTCGATACTGAAACTCGCGGTCGATTCCGAGGGGAATGCCGCCTTCCCAACTGGAATCCATGGCATGTCGAACCCCCGCCCCGGGGGATTGTACGAGCCAATGGCCGTGCCCAGCATCAACGTATTTCACGGTCGGAGACCCATCAAAGATGCCGACCCAGAGTGAGACGAACTTTCCCACCGAAATACGCTCGTGAAGATATCGGTTCACTGCCATCACCGCGTCGGCGACCCTGGAACCCCTTCCCAACTCCGCGTGCAGATAAGCCTGCACCATCGCCATCAACATACCGGCCGCGGCACCACGCCCGGAGACATCGCCGATCAGGACGGCAAACCCCCCCTCGCCCGTGGACGGTGAAGTCAAAGGCACGACATCAAACAAGTCTCCGGCAACGAACAGGCCGGGCTGCGTTCGTGCGGCGTAGGAGATCGAACCAAGATCGCGCTTTGTTGGAGGCACGAACATTTCTTGAACGGCTCGTGCCCCCGCGAGTTCATTCGTAAGGAGGTGTTCTCTTCCTTCGAGTTCAATACGTTTGATATTCGCCAGCGCGAGCGAGTATGCGCAAGCGATCGCTTCACAAAAAGCGAGCGCGTCCGAATGGACTTCGTTTTCACGCCCTCGGGCGTCCAGATACAGAAATCCGACGACCATGTCCCCGATCGAAACGGGCACACACACCGCGGAATGGATGCGCATGTCCGAGATACTCTGGCTGGGGATGTACGGAGCGGCGGTCGTCAGAAAACCCGTCTGGCCTGAAATCGCCGCGTTGAGAAGCGAGCGAGAAAAACCGAAATCCTCGGGCAGGCCGCCGGTGGCGCCCGTGTTCGGGGCGTGCGCGATCAGTTGGACTTCACTGGAATCGCTGAGTCGGCGCAAGGCCGCTCCACGGGCGTAGCCGCTGCCGTTGAGGATCAGGTCCAGTGCGGTGGCGGCCAGGGCGGTTTCCTCGGTTTCTTCCGCCAGACGGGACATGGACTCAAGGACGAGTTTGAGGCGCTTGTCCGCACGCCAGGCGCCGCCCTGAACGGAGCCACGCTCCACACGTTGATTGAGGAGGGTCGCGTCATCGAGCGTGGTGGCGTTCTTGACCGACGTGGAGATCGTACCGGTGGTTGAAGGTGCTCCCTGCACGCGGAAGGTCCAGGGGCCGATCCGCAGCAGGTCCCCGCCGGCCAAGGCCGCGGGCTTGTGCCGGCTCAACCGAACTCCGTTCAGGTATGAACCCCACTTGCTGTCGAGATCGACGACGAACCAGGATCCGCCCCGGTAGAGAATACTGGCGTGCTGCCGGCTGACATTCTCGTGCAGCAGGCAGAGGTCCGACTCCTTCAGTCTTCCGATGGAGAATGGGCGATCCTTGCCGATGGTGCGGGTATGGGCCTGCGGCCCATCCGCGGTCGTCAGCGTCAATGTGCCTGGACTGTTGCTTGATTCGGGCATGGGACCCTGGAAGAGAATAGGGCGCGGAGAGAAGGTGGCCTACGGCCCTCTCTCCCGAGTCTGATCAAGTCGGGTTGCGCCCCAGCAACTCACGCGTGAATTTCTTTTGTTTTTCTGCTTTGATGCGGGGAAGACGGCGGCGTATATCTTGATGAGAAATTCATGCCATTGCGGGTTGTCCCCATCTCCATCCCACCTCGAACGCACCTGGCGGATGCCGATTGGGCCCGCTTCGCGGAGAATCTGCTCGGATTCGCCGTTGCGTTATGCGGATCGCGTCACGAGGCCGAGGATCTTGTGCAGCAAACAATCGCCACCCTTCTGGCGAAACGGCCCGCGTGCGCCGACCACAGAGGGCTGGCCCGCATCACGCTGACAAGGCTGTATCTTTCGCGACGCCGCGCGCACCGGCGGCTTCTTGAACGGCTTCGCAGCGTGGCGTGCCGACGCGCGCGAAAGGTTGAGGAGTCCGACCGCGTCGAGGTGCGGGATGAGGCGATGATGGCGAAGGAAGCGATCGACTCGCTCCCCGCGAGACAGCGGGCGGCGCTGCTCCTGCGCGTGGTGGAGGGATTGTCCTACGAAGCCATCGCCGAGGCCCTGGAATGCGAGGTAGGGGCGGTGCGGGCGAATCTGCACCTCGCACGTATGAAGGTGCGTTCAAGGCTGGAGGGCGGGGCATGATGAATAGGGACACCACACCCGAGCCGTATGAATGGTCGGACCTCGATCTCGAGGCCTTTCTCGACGACGAACTCTCGGCGCATTCCGCCTCGGCGCTCTCGCGTGACCTGATGGAGCGTCCGCGGTTGCGTGGCCGCCTGGCTTCGATCGCTCGGACCGATAGCGCGGTCAAGGCCGCGGTTTCGGTATCGGTCGGCCCATCGGCCACACAACGGCGGAAGACCGGGCGCATCGCGTGGGTCCGGGTCTTGGCCCTGGCGGCGTCGCTCGGGCTTGCCGCAGTGGGTGCGTGGAGGCTGTCAAAGGTTGAGCCGCACTCCAGCGAGACGCGGTCGGCGGGGGTGACGGAGAACGCTGTTCCGCCATCGGCATCGGGAGAATGGATCGTGCTGTCGCTGGATTTGCGCGGTACCGCTCCGGAGCGGACGGTTCGGGCGATCAAAGCGGACAACCAGCCGCCGGCGCGGCGTCTTCCGCCTCCGCGTGGGGTCGGTCCCGCGCCGCTTTCTACGGCTGAGCTGGAACGGCGTTTGGCGGCCATGCCCGGGGCGCTTGAGCAGCTCGATGCCTGCGTAGGGTGGGCGAGTGAACGGCGGCATTCACCGGCGATCTTCGAGCGCATCGTGGCGCTCGCGCAGGAGCCGGAGGTGCGCGCGGCGGCGCTGGGTGCGCTGCGCGAACTCGCGCTGCATCCCGGGCTGCGTGCGTATGCCGTGGCGTCGGAGCGGAGGATCGAGCACGCGGAAAGGCCTTCCCGGATTTGATGATTGTTCAGATTTGCACGTGCCTCTGCTGGAGCGGTCCGTGTCCGTACGGGTCGCGTCGTTTGATCGGTGTACTGTAACTCGGAAAAGAAACTATGCTCTCATTCATCGTGTTGACCGTTTCGATGGTGGCCTGTGCCAATGATGGATCATCGACCGCTGAACTTGCTCGCACCGCGGCGGTGTCCTCGCCCGATCCGAGTGATGACCGTGTGCTTCGTGTCTATGACCTGCGTGATCTGGCATCGGCGTTGCCTCCGCGGAGGCGAACGGGGCTGTCTGTAGGCGAGCCGGCGCTCCTGCTGCGCCATCCCGGTGAGGGGGGGGAATCACCCTTCATACCCGATGACAAGGCGACCCCCGGCCCCACCTCACCGATCGATGTGCTGGTGTCGCAGTTACTTCCTCCGCTGAGCCTGATGGGCGATTCGATCGCTGACGGTGTCTTTCTCGTCTCGGGAGAGAAGTCGGGTCACGAGCAGTTCGTGCAACTCCTGGAGAGTGTGCGTGCTGTGTATACATCGACATGCACGGTGGAGATCAGCGTGGTTGTTGTGCCGTCCTCCGGTGCCGCGCCGGCGCTGGGATCGGCCCATGTGCCGGGGTCCGGGGACAAGGTGTTTCGACGAGTAGGCGGCACGGTGCCGCGGAAAGTCGGGACAGCGCTCGAATCCACGGATGCCATCTCGTTTCTCGCCGGGTGGACCCCGGTGGTGGGACAGAACGCGATGGGCTACGACGCGCAGACCGCGCTGGTCAAGGAAGGGCTGTCCGTGACGGTCACTCCGGGAGCAGAAAGCGGCGGCGGCACATCCCTTCGTGTGACGGGTGCTGTGTGCGCAGTCTCGGATGATTCAATCGCTTCGCCGCTGATGGGCGCCGGGCCGCAGGGATCGCTGCACATCGGACTACCGACCATCCGCACACGGGACATCGTGGTGACGACATCCGTGCCGACAAGCAGGCCGACCGTGGTCGGCGTCCTGTCGGGGTTCTCGCCCGATGAGACGATCGTGCTCGTGGCGACGGTGAAGTAGACAGCCATCGAGTACATGCGTCACGAACCGTCCGCGGCGGTCTACTTCGCGGCGGTCTTGAGTTCCGGGCCGGCAGTTCCCGGTGCCTCCGCCGGTTTCGGCGGGTCCTTGGGCAGGACCTTGATCACGCTCGAGGTGCGGGTGCCGGGGCGGTGCTTGGGCGGATCGGTCTCGACACGCATACGGCTCTTGAAGCGAGGGGCATCGGGGGCCAGTTCGATCACGCCGCGCGGGGTCGGGAGTTGCGTGGCCTTCTTCGATGAGTCCGGCAGGAGCGCGGCATCATTGACGAACGTCCGCACTCCGCCGACATAGTTGTTGTCCTTGAGCCATCGCTGACGAGCATCCTCGAGTGCCGCCGCGAGTTTGCGGCTGGCGCGGTTGAATGGGTTGGTGGTGGAGTTGCCCGGGCCGAGTGCGTCGGTGACAGGCTCGAACGGGCGCACTTCGGCGAGCCTCATACTCTCGAAAGCGAAGAGGCCCGGCGTCTCGACCGTGATGGTGATCCCGCCCTCGCCGAACGCGCCATATCTCGCGGCATCGTCCTGGGTGGGGTTGCGGATCGACCCGGGCATGCCCCCGATGATCGGTCGGCCAGACCAGAGACGGCCGTTGATCGGTTCCGTCGAGCCGACACTCGATGGAAATGAGTTCGTGGGTTGTTCTGTTTGAGGCGCAGACAGTGCGCACGCGAGCATACAGGCGGAGAACAGAAGCATGGTCTTGGTCCTTTCTGAAGTTAACGCGAGCGGGTGGGAAGCAGCGGAAGGGCCGCCCCACGCGAAGCCCGGCCACAGCGCCCCCTAAGAAGATGATCCACAAACGGAAAAAAGCAAGAAAAAACCACCCATTTCGGGTGATTTTCACGTATTGGGCGCGTCTATGGGACCTTCCGCTGCGGCGGGTTGCCGGATGGGTATGGCGTTGGGAGAAGTCAACCACTCATATACCGAGAGCACACCCCGGACATGATCGCTGGCACGCCTGTGCAGACGAACATAACGATGCGCGGACTCACGCAGCGCCGCGGCGGCCTCTGGGTCGCTCATCCAGGAAGCGAGTTCACGCCGCCAGGAAGCGGCATCGGCTTTCGCGGCGAGGACGGCGGTCTCGCCGCGACGCAACAGGCCCGACAGAGGATCTTCGGAGGCAATTACGCTCATGCCGATCGCCATCGCTTCGAGCACAACACTGCGCTGCTCGCCGTGGGCTTCCGGCAGAACAAGAAGGTCGCCCGCGAGCAGCAGGTCACGCCGCCCTTCCAGTTCGTCGATGAGCGACAGCCGGTCGAGAAGTCCCAGGTGTCGCGCGACGGCCCACACGTTGGCGCGGCGTGCCGCCAGCGCATCGCAGAAGATGAGCATCTCCCTCGACTGTGCGGCGTGTGCCAGCCCGGTCAGCGCCGCCTCCCACGCGGGGGCATCACGCCCGTTGCCGATGAGCATCGCGCTCAGGGTTTGACCGGGCGGTGGCCCGGCCCGGACCGCGGGCGGGGAGAGAACGCCCCACGGCACCATGCGGACTGTGGAGGCGAGGCCCGGGCCTCTGCCCGAGGGCGGGTGATCGGCGAATGCCCGTTCGAGCGCTGGATCGCACACGATGAAGACCGGCGGCTCGGCGTCGGAGGTTCGAAGTGAGCGTGCCCGATCGATCAACCCGGCTCTCCAGATTTCGACGACCACCGCCGCATCGAACGCCGCGGCCAGGTCGAGCGCCAGCGGCCACGTGCCGCCGCCATAGGCATGGACCACATCAATTCCATCATCACCGATGAACTTCTCGATGGAGCGCAGCAGACGGCGAACGTTCAGCGGGCGTGTGAGGGCGAGGTTGCTGGGCGTATAGGTGATGACGCGTGAGAAGATTCCCGACAAGTCCGCCGCGCCGCCCGGCGTGTGTTCCAGGAGCGATTCGGGCACGGCGTGGACGATGCGGACGCCCTCATCGGCGAGGCCGACCTCCAGGCGCGTCAGCAGCGCCCGCTCCCGCGAGGCGAACAACTCATCCGCGAGGATCAGGACCCGCATGGCGGATGGTACGAGGTGTACTTCCGCGGGAGCGCGCATACCGCAGAGTTGGAAGATCTGCGATGAGTTGGGGTGTGTCGGGTTCCGCCGTGCCGGGGCACTCCACGCGGATACGGGTCGGATGCCGAGTCATCGGGGTGTGGAGACTTCGATGCGCGTCGAGACGTGTTGTTGTGCATGACATGCCCGTTCCGGCTCGATGACCCTCGCTCTGTTGAGTCGGATGAGTCGCGCACAGGCGGTGCAACATCGCTCCCTACGCTCCGACAACTGCCCGTCGTCGCTTCCGGGCATTCCGGCAGGAGATAAAGTCATGGAACTCCCTCTCTTCGGTCTTCTCCGGCCGCACTTTCCGGGCGCATCCGTGACGCCCGCCGAGGTCGCGGAGACCATCGGCGGGAAAGTACTTCTGAACTACAAGAACGATCCGGACTACAAGAACACCTGCGCCATCCGTCTCTCCCGCGCGCTCAACTACGCCGGGGAGAAGCACCGCATCCCCGGCCCCGCGGAGGCCGCGAACTACGGAATCAAGGTGAACTCCGGAGATGACAGGCGCTGGTACGTATTCCGCGTCAATGACCTGGTGAGATTTCTCGGCGCTCGCTACGGGCCTCCGGTGGACATCCCGCGGCCCGCCGTCGGTTCCTGGGAGTCCGCGATCACCGGGAAACGGGGCATCATCCACTTCCGGGTCATCGGGTGGAGTGATGCAGCGGGGCATCTGGATCTGTGGGACTCCGACGCGTGTCTGGGAAAAGCGTACTTCAACCCCTCGACCGGCGTCTGCGATGCCGTGCGACTCTGGGAGTGTTGAGGCGTGCGATCAAGGAAGGGTGTATCGCTTCGGATCTGGATGCGCCCCGCGAAGCCGGGGTTTGGCAGTGGGCGTTTCTTGGTCTATACGGACTTGCGCGAAGACCTGCGGGCCGTGTCGCCGCCGCAGCCCAGATCGAAGAGGATCGCGATGATGAACACCACGAGGTACCACCCGTGCAGGCCGCCCCCGGCGTTCTGGGCCCACGCGTACGTGAGCGTGGTGTAGGGAAGGAAGAAGAACCCCAGCAACGGCCAGAGGACCGTCTGATAGGCTCGGCCGAGGTAATCACCCGTCAGCCACATGACGAACATGACCAGGCGCGGCATGAAAAAGGCGATGGCGGCGATCAGGCAGGGCATGAGTAGTTCTTCCGCGAACGGGAGCGGTGATTTCAGAGCACGGGCGAGGTCTGGGGTTCTTCGCGCCCGCGCCGCCAGAGATCGTGCAGCCGGAACTCATCCGATGGCTCCGGAGTGTCCGAGCGGAAGTGGCACCCGCGGCTCTCGCGCCGCCACAGGGCGCTCTTGGCGACCACCGCCGCGGCGAGGAGCATGTTCTGCGTCTCCCAACCCGCGACATCGTCGAAGATCTTGTCGAGGGTGTAGCGTGCCCAGAAGTCGATCATCTCGATGACGCCGGCGAGTTTGGGGGCGGTTCGCTCGATGCCCACGTTCCGCCACATCGCCGATCGCAGCGATGAACGAACATCGGTCAGGTCGAGTTCGCCACGGTCGCTGGGGCGGATGTCGGAGATGATCGGCACCGGCCCGCTCCTGGAGGACTTCCCGTTGCCTTGCTTCATCTCCTCGCAGGCAATCCCCGCCGCCTCACCCAGGACAAGCCCTTCGAGCAACGAGTTGCTGGCGAGTCGGTTGGCCCCGTGCAGTCCGCACGCCGCGGCTTCTCCCGCGGCGTACAGGCCCGGCACATCGGTGCGGCCCTCCAGGTCGGTGCGAACGCCACCGACCATGTAGTGCGCCGCGGGATGGACGGGGATGAGATCCTCGGCGGGGTTGAGGTCGAATCGGCGCAGCAGCGCTGCGATGCCGGGAAATCGGCGCTCAAAGTCCGAGATGGCGCGGCAGTCGAGCCAGACGTGCTGACCGCCCTGCTTGGCGATCTGGCGGACGATGGCGTGGGCGACGATATCGCGGGGCGCGAGTTCCGCCAAGGGATGAACGTCGGTCATGAAGCGGTGCCCGCTCGCATCGAGCAGGTGCGCCCCCGCGCCGCGGATGGCCTCGGTGATGAGGCTGCGCGAGGCACCGGCGAGGTACAGGGTGGTGGGGTGGAACTGGACAAAGGCCATGTCGGCGAGCGTGGCGCCCGCGCGGTAGGCCATCGAAAGACCGTCGGCCGTGGCGACGGCGGGGTTGGTGGTCTCGCGGTAGAGCACGCCCGCACCCCCGCTGGCGAGGATGGTGGCCTTGGCCCAGATCATCTGCAGACCGTGCTTGGGGTGATGGGTGATGGCGCCCATGACGGGCGAGCCGGGGTCGTGGTGGGGGGTGATGAGGTCGAGGGCGAAGCACTTCTCGAAGAGGCGGATGCCCGGGGTGGCCTTCGCCCGTTCGGTCAGGCAGCGCTGGAGTTCGGCCCCCGTCGCGTCCCCGTGGGAATGGATGATCCGGCTGGCGCTGTGGCCCCCTTCGCGCCCGAGGCTGATGGCCCCGGCGTGATCGCGGTCGGCGTTCATCCCCCACGAGAGCACTTCGCGGACCAGGCGCGGGCCTTGCTCCACCACCAGCCGCGCGGCGGGGGAATCGCAGAGACCCGCCCCGGCGGTGAGCGTGTCTTTGAGGTGAGCCTCGGTGGAGTCGGTGGGGTCGGTGACGGCAGCGATGCCCCCCTGCGCCCAGGCCGTGTTGGTGTTGCGCAGGTCGCCTTTGCTGAGGACGATGCAGTCACCATGCGATGCGGCGGCGATGGCCGCGCGAAGCCCCGCCACGCCCGCCCCGATCACCAGCGTGTCGGTAAAGATCTGCGGGAGAAGGGAGGACCGGAACGGGATGAGGTAGCGTCGCTGGTCGAAGAGACCTTCCATCGTGGAAAGGGTAGGTGTCTGTGAAGTCTGCGCCGGAGTGGGTTGCGTTCAGGCCCCCGGGCCGGTCATCCACACGAGTTTCCAGTTGCCGTCTTCCATGATCATGTCGAAGCCGTCCCAGAAGAGGCCCTTGGCGGGGATGCCGTCGAGTTGGACACGTTTGGCCCCGCCGGCGACTGGGCGCAGGAAAAGGCCCGGCGTTCGCTCTCCCGCGGGCATGGCGGCGAAGAGGCGCTGGAGGTCTTCCTGGCGGTTGCGGAGCCGGTTGAACAGCGTGCGCGGATCGACACCTCTGTCGGCGCACTCGCGCTTGGTCGCGGTGCTGAGGACCTGGTCGACGAAGAGGTCGGCGTCGTTCTCATCCACGGTTGTGTAGATATGGATCATGAGATGGCGGCCGGTCTTGGCGATCAGTTTTTTCTTTTTAGGCTCGATCTCCTGCACAATCTCGTTCTCGGGGATGAGCGTCGGATCCCGGTAGTCTCCGATGTCGCGCCTGTAGGGAAGCGTCTGCTCCGCTCCCGGAAGTCCGGACAGAAAGGAGTTGTAACTGACAGTCTTTGATTCACAGGCGGACGAGATCACCAGCCACACCATACCCAGAGCCGAGACCGTGGCGAGCCGCACAGAACGCGTGGAGATATTACCGCGCGGCATCGACCATCTCCTTGATCTGGCGGAGGGCGTCGAAGGCCTGCATCGGCGAGAGGTGCTCGACCTTGAGTTCGCGCACCGCATCGACGGCGGGGTGCTGGATGAACTCGGTGAAGAGTCCGAGCTGGCCGTTGCGCTTCTCGGCGCGGGCGTGGGGCACGTGCTTCACCTCGGGCTTGGGGCCCGCGTGGTGAACGGCGAGGGTGGCGAGGACCTCGCGCCCTCGGGCCACGACGCTCGCGGGCATGCCCGCCAGGCGCGCGACGTGCAGGCCGTAGCTCTGGTCCGTTCTGCCGGGGAGGATGCGGTGGAGAAAGACGATGTCGGCGTGGCCGTCCCCAGCGGGCCACTCACGCACGCTGACGTGCAGGTTGCGGACCCTGCCGGGCAGGCGCTCCTCGAGGTCGGTGAGTTCGTGGTAGTGGGTCGCGAAGAGCGTGCGGGGGCCGGGCGCTTCCTCGTTCGCGCGGGCGAGGTGCTCGACGATGGCCCACGCGAGCGAGAGGCCGTCGAGCGTGCTGGTGCCGCGGCCCACCTCATCGAGGACCACGAGGCTGCGCGGCGTGGCGTGGTTGAGGATGTTGGCGGTCTCGATCATCTCGACCATGAACGTGGACTGCCCGGCGTGCAGGGCGTCATCGGCGCCGATGCGCGTGAAGACGCGGTCGATCAGGCCGATGGTGGCCCGATCGGCGGGGACGAAACTCCCCGCGTGGGCGAGGATGGCGATGAGGGCGGTCTGGCGGATGTAGGTGCTCTTGCCGGCCATATTCGGGCCGGTGATGAGGGCCAGGGGCGCGCTGTGCCCGCCGCCGAGTTCGGTGTCGTTGGGGACAAAGTCCGCGCCGAGGGCCTCATCCAGGACCGGGTGGCGGCCCTGATCGATGCGGAGGACTGGATCCTCGACGACCTCGGGACGCTTCCAGCCGCGGCGGACGGCTTTCTCGGCGAAGCCGCGGAGGGCGTCGATGCGAGCGACGGCGTCGGACGCCCCGGCGATGGGGGCGAGCAGCCCCGCCGCCTTCTCGCACAGCCCCGCGAAGAGGGTGCGCTCCCGTTCGTAGCCCCGGGCCTGAGCGCCCATGACCTTGCCCTCGTACTCGCGGAGTTCGGGTGTGGTGAAACGCTCGGCGTTCTTGAGCGTCTGCTTGCGGATGAGCACGGCGGGGGCCGAGCGGGCCTGGGCCGCGGGCAGTTCGATGTAATAACCGAAGACGGAGTTGAAGGCGACCTTGAGGCTCGGCAGGTTGTGGGTGTTGATGAGCGTGCGCTGATACTCGGAGAGCCAGGCGCCGGCATCGCGCTGCAGGGCGCGGCACTCGTCGAGTTCGGCATCGAACCCGTCGCGGAAGATGCCCCCCTCGCGGGCGTGGTTGGGCGGGGCTTCGACACAGCCGGTCAGGACCAGCGTGGCGAGTTCGTCCGTCGCGGTCGTGGCGCGGATCAGGGCTTCCCGAGTGGGCGCCAGAGCCTTGACGCCTTCCAGCGTCGCGGCGATGGTCTGTGCGGCTCGGAGCGACCCGGCGAGTCCGACGATGTCGCGCGGGGTGCAGCGGCCCATGGCCACCCGCCCGGCGATGCGGGCCATGTCCTGCACCCGGCTCAGGGATTCTCCGAGTTCATCGGAGAGTCGGCGGTCTTCGACCAGCGCCGCGACGGCGTCCTGTCTGGCGATGATCTCGGCGCGATCGCGCAGCGGGTGGCAGAGGTACTCGCGCAGCAGCCGCTTGCCCATCGCGGTTCGCGCCACCCCCGACCCGCCGAGAAAGATGCCCAGGAGCGAGCCATCGGCGGAGTGGCCGCCGCGCATCGTGCGTTCGATTTCGAGAGAGCGCAGGCTGACGGCGTCAATGATGCACAGGCGCGACGGGTCCTCCCGTCGCGGCGGGCGGAGGTGCTTGATCGTCGCCCGCACGGCGATGAACCTGGCGACGGTGCGGGCGTCCTCTTCGCTGAGTGTCTGGGTTTCGATGAGGTAACGGACGACGGCCCCGGCGGCGCGGGCCGCAGGTTCATCATCGCGCAGGCCGAAGCCCTCGAGCGTGGCGATGCCGAAGTGATCGCGCAGGGCCGCGAGCGCCTCGGACTGTCTGAACTGCCACGAGGGCCGGGCCGTGCCGGCGATGCCAAGGCCTTTGAGAAGGCGCTCGACGCGGGGGGGTGCCTTGCCGTCGCCGGGGTCGGCGTAGAGAAGTTCGCGGACGCCGCGGCGTGCGAGTTCGTCGATGAGCGCGGGGCCGGGCACATCGGCGACGATGAAGTCGCCGGTCGAGACCTCGACGATGGCGACGGAAGCGGGTGACTCATCCCCCTCGCCGGTGAAGAGGACACAGGCCAGGGTGCTGACGGCCTCGCCTTCGAGGAGGGACTCATCGACGGCGGTGCCGGGGGTGACGACGCGGGTGACGCCTCGGGGGATGACGCCCTTGACCTGACTCGCATCGGCGAGTTGCTCGCAGATGGCCACGCGGAAGCCCGCGCCGATCAGTTTGCGCAGGTAGGCTTCGAGTTGATGGAACGGCAGGCCGCACATGGGCTGCCCTTCGGAGCGTGCGGTGAGTGTGAGGCCGATGGCGGCGCTGACCTTCACGGCGTCCTCGCCGAACATCTCGTAGAAATCGCCGATGCGGAACAAGAGGATGCAGCCGGGGTGCGCCCGCTTGAAGCGGTGGTATTGCTGCATCGCCGGGGTTTCACGGGATTCGGCCATCGGGGTAGGGTATGAAGGATGCACGATCAGGCTAAACAGGAGGGGTGTTGGATACTCAATTTGACGTCTTCGGAGGTCCTCGGCGTGAACGGGCACAGCTCAACGTTTCTATGAACCCATTTTGAGGTTGGCTCAGGCGTCTCCTCAGTTCGCTGAGTCCTACGCTGCCGTAGTCGAGTCTGTACAGGATCGTTTCTCGGAGCAAGACCATGCCCTGGGCCTTCCGCCGCGTGATGTGTGTGCTGGTTGTGGGATGCGGCGCGGCGTTGATGCCCTTCGAGCCGCGGCACGAGCCGGATCCGAGGCCCACCACGGTCATTGTCGTGCGACACGCGGAGAAAGCGGAGGGTTCGAGCGACCCGGTCTTGAGCGATCTGGGCAGGGCGCGGGCCGATCGTCTGTCCCGGGCGCTGCGGGATGCCCGCGTCGGCGTGGTGTACGTCAGCGATCGACGCCGCACGAAAGAAACAGCGCAACTCGCTGTGAGAGGGTGGATCAAGCCGCCCGTTGCGGTCAAGGAATACCCCGCCACGACACCCGTCTCCGGGCTGGCGGACATGATCCGTGCCGAAGCGCCCGGCACCACGATTCTCTGTGTCACACACTCGAACCTGATGGCAACGCTTCTGAAGGAACTGGGCGGTTGGGAAGTGGCCCCCGTTACGGAGTCGGAGTATGAGCACATCTATATCGCTCGGATCGGCGGAGAGGAGACCCCAACGCTGATCCGCACCGGCTACCCGCCGCCATGAGCGCGTGGCTCGCTACTTGGCTTTGAACGCGGCGAGGACTTCCTTCTCCTTCTCCGACGGCAGGGCACCCACCAGCCGTGCTCTCCGGTCTTCCGGAAGCGTCTTGAGCCAGTCGAGGGTTGCCTTGGCGGTGTCCGACACGGGGCGGGTCGTGAGGCCCGCGGCGAAAGCCTTCGCCGCGGAACGCGTGTGGAAGCCGATGTACTCGCCCTTGGGCGGGATCCAGATCGGCGGCTGCACACCCTGACTCTCCAGGAAGTCTGCATCGACCCAGATGAACTTCGCATCGCCGCTCACGCCCTTCTTGCAGCCGTCGAGCATCGCGCCCATATCAAGGGGTTGCTTCGGGCCAAGGGCGTTGAAGATACCCGTGGTGCGCTGCTCGATCAGGTGGATGATCCATTCGCCCAGGTCGCGGACATCGATGATCTGGACCGGATCCGTGGGCGTGCCGGGCGCGAGCATCTCGCCGCCCAGCGAAACGCGCCAGGGCCAATAGTTGAAGCGGGGGGTGGGGTCGCCGGGGCCGACGATGTACCCCGGTCGGACGATGCAGGCCCGCCCGGGCATCGCCTTCTCCACCTCGGCCTCGCAGAGGGCTTTGAGAGGGCCGTAGTTCTCGAACTGGGCACCCATCTCTTCGACCGTGGTGTCGGGGATCGTGCCGATCTCACCGCTCTCGTCCTGGTTCGGCTGGTCGTTGTGCTTGTAGACCGAGACGGTGGAGACGATCAGGTACTGCTTGACGTTCTTCGCCAACAGTTCGGCGGAGGCCTTGGCCATGCGGGGGTAGTAGGAAGAAGTGTCGATCACCGCATCCCATTCGCGGCCTTCGAGTGCTTTGAGGCCGTCGCCTTTGTTCGGGTCGCGGTCGCCTTGGAGTTTTTCGATCGTGGGGAACATCCCGCCCTTGCGCTTCTCGGTCAGTCCGCGGTTGAAGAGCGTCAGCGTGTGCCCCTTGGCCATCGCGGCATCGACGCAGGCCGGCCCGAGGAACCCGGTGCCGCCGAGGATCAGAATCCGCAGTTTCTCGCGGCGTGGGCGGGCGAGCGCCGCGGGAGCGAGCGACAGGGCCGCCGCTGCGGAGAGGGACGTGGAAAGGAACTCGCGGCGGGTGGTCTTTGGCATGAGATGGTTGGGTTGGCGGCGGACAACTCTGGGCTGGGAAGCGTGCGATCCGCTCGCTTCCGGCAACGATGTACCCACAGGATGCGCCCCGGGCGCGGACCCGTCATCGCACCGTACGGTTCCGTCATGGCCACCTTTCTATTCAAGACCGAACCGGGTGAGTATTCCTTCGCCGATCTTGTACGCGACAAGGTCACGGTCTGGACGGGCATCGCCAACGCCGCGGCACTGGCCCACCTGCGCACCGCTAGACGCGGCGATGATGTGCTGATCTACCACACCGGGGATGAGCGGGCGATTGTCGGGCTGGCGAAGATCGTCAAGGCCGCGTATGAAGACCCGGCCAGACCCGGCAAGACACCCAAGGGCGAACCAAAGAACGCGGTGGTGGACCTGAAGGCCGTTCGCGAGGCCACGACCCCGGTCACGCTCGCTGCGATCAAGGCGGACCCGAGGTTCTCGGCGTTGCCGCTCGTGACGCAGGGGCGGTTGAGCGTGATGCCGGTGGCGACTGAACACGCGGACGTGCTGAGAAAGATGACGGGTCTGGATTGATCCGGCCATGCGGAGAGCGGGGCCATGCTCAGGTGCCGAACGCCTGCTCCGCGACGGTGATCGCCCGGGCGAGCGCGGCGGCCTTGTTGACGGTCTCTAGGAACTCATCATCGGGATTTGAGTCCGCGACGATCCCCCCCGAGGCCTGGAGGTGATAGACCCAGGCATCGGCGGTCCGACGAGCGAACGGAACGACCATCGTTCGAAGCGCCAGGGCGATGTCCATCTGCCCGTCGAGGCCGGCGTAGCCCATGCCCCCGCCGTACGGGCCGCGGCGGATCGGCTCAAGTTGATCGATCACCTGCATCGCCCGGACCTTGGGCGCGCCGCTGATGGTGCCCACGGGCAGGGCGGCGCGCAGCGCATCCCAGCAGTCCAGCCCTTCGCGGAGTTCGCCGGTGACGGTGCTGCTGATGTGCATGACGTGGCTGTACCGCTCGACCTCCATGACGGCGGGCAGACGAACGGACCCAGGGCGTGCGACCACGCCCACGTCATTGCGGCCCAGGTCCACGAGCATGATGTGCTCGGCGCGCTCCTTCTGGTCCGCGAGGAGTTCGCGCTCAAGGGCCTGGTCCTCCTGGGGCGTGCCGCCGCGGCGGCGCGTGCCCGCGAGGGGGCGGTTGGTCACGATGAACGAATCTCCTTCGCGGCGAACGCGGCAGAGAATTTCCGGGCTGCTGGCCACGAGGATGCACCCTTCGCACTGCATGTAGACCATGTAGGGGCTGGGGTTGACCGCCCGCAGCGCCCGGTAGACATCGAAGGGGTCGGCGGCGCTGGTCCGCTCGAAGCGTTGCCCCAGCACAACCTGGAAGACATCACCGGCGCGGATGAACTCCGCGGCGTTGGCGAGCATCGCCCGGTGCTGCTCGCGGGTCATGTTGCTGGGCATCGGCCCCGGGGCGGCCTCCCTGGGCACGAGGCCCGAGGGGAGTGGCTTGCTGTGCCGCTCGATCATCGCGGTCCAGTAGCGGAGTTCATCGACCGTGGCGTCGTAGATCGCGCCGGGATCATCCCCCGGCCCCACGCTCGCCAGCCTCACCACGAAGACGATCTTGTCCACGTGGTCGAAGACGACGACGCCCTCGTAAAAACCGAAGTGCAGATCGGGAAGCCCACGATCGTCGGGCGGCGCGTATGAAAAAGGCAGTTTGGCCGGCTCAGCGTAGCGGACGCTGTCGTACGCCGCGTAGCCGAACCAGCCGCCGAGGACGCACGAGGGGAGTTCGTCCTTCACACCCCGGCGAGGAGGGCGGGCGAGGACGATGTGGCGGGTTCGGTGTCGGAGCAGCGTGAACGGGTCGCGGGTATCGAGTGGCGCGGTCCGGGCGGTAGGGGTCCGCGGTCGGTGGGTGTGAACAGTGAGCGGGAGTTCGCCCCGGGCGATGATCTCTTCCGACGGCTGCGCGCCGAGGATGGAGTAGCGTCCCTGGCGTTCGCCGCCTTCCACCGATTCGAGCAAGAATGAAGGGGCCGACCGGTCATCGCGTGCCACCAGACGGCGATAGGCCAACACCGGCGTCAGCTGGTCGCTCAACAGGCGCAGGCACATCGGCACCGCGATCGTTCGATCCGCGTGGAGACGGCGCTGCGCACCGACAAAGGACGCGAACTCATCGCGCGACAGGTTGGGCATGCGCGGACTGTACTCCCCCGACCACACCGATTCCGTCGAGGGTTGACGGTGATGGACAACCGCCCGCCCGGTTCGGCACCGGGCGGGCGGATTTGAAACGGAACACGTCACATTTGGTTCAGCAGCCGCCGGCCTCCCAGGCCGTGAAGAAGGCCTCGACATCGCC
>DDSA01000092.1:75540-99085 GCA_002343715.1 Phycisphaerales bacterium UBA2402
GACATCGCCGCCGTCGACGCCGCCATCCTCATTGAAGTCCGCCGCGCAGGGGGGGCAACCGCCGCCGGATCCCAGCGGGATGCGGATCAGGGCCTGGCCCCGGTCGGTGTCCGTCGCGTCGCACAGCGCCGAGGCCGCATCGCGCAGGCGCACAACCATGTAGAGCCAGTCGTCGGTCATGAAGATGCGGTCGTCGATGAAGGTGCGGATGTAAAGCCCGTCGTCGAAGACGCCGTTGTTGTCGAGATCCACGGGGTCGTTCTCGCGGGCGATGATCCGCTCGCCGTTGAGGACAACCGCGGCGTTGGAGATCGTCGGTCCCTCGAAGACGCCGCCGACGACGTAATCCCCCCGCGGGTTGCCGGCGGCGTAGAACCATGTCTGGGTGTAGAACGTGGCCCCCCAGACCTCGGAAGCGCCGGTGTGGATCGGTTCGCCGGTGGCGGCGATGACGCTGCCGTTGCGGACCACCCAGTCGCCGCCATCGGCGTTGCTGCCGTAGGCGAGCCAATCGCCGTTGCCCATCATCGCGTTCATGAGCGGCGCGGTGGACGCGACCGGGCTGGAGAAGGTGCTGTTGGGGAGCACGTAGCCTTCCTGGAACTTGACATCGTTGTCCACCACCAGCACGCGGTTCTCCGCGGCGGGAGCGCCCTGGAGTTCCATGACGGCGCACCAATGGTCGCCCGAACCGTCGAGCGAGAGTGAGAGGCCTTCGGTGGCGCCCGTCTGGAGCAGGCCCGCGAAGTACGTGGTGCCGCCGGCTTGGCCGGTGGGGGTGGTGACGCCTTCCTGCGTGAGGTACGTCGCGCCATCGTCGGTGACGTAGCAGGTGTCGGTGGTGGTGGTCGCGTTGAGGAGCGTGCTGTAGAACGAGACGGAACCGTCGTTCTGAATGCTCACGCTGTCGGAGGTGGCACCCCACAGGTACCCGCCGGTGGGGCCGCCCTGGTTCTCTCTCGCTACGGTGATCAGGATCTCGCCCGCGGACTTGATGATGACCTCGTCGTTGGTGGCGAGATCGGTGTTGGTCGCGAAGGCGTAGTCGCCCGAATCGTTGATGCCCACGACTTCATCGAGGATGCCGACGATGTCGGATTCGGGCGTTGGCGTGACACCTTCCTGCACCGCCACGGCGAAGGAGCCGGTGGTCGTACCCACGACGAGGACCTGGTCGGAGGTCGTCGGCAGGTCCGTGTCAACGATCACGGCGAAGTGCGAGCCGTTGGCGCTGACGAAGGGGCGCTGGATGCCGCCCGTCGAGGAGAATCTCGCTCCGCCCAGGTTCGGGACCAGACTCCCCGGATCGGTCGGGATGGTCGAGAAGACGCCCGTCGCCACGGCGCTGCTCGGCGGGGTCGCGATGGTCAGCGAGTGCCCGGCGGCGTTGTTGCCCGGGGCGGGGTCGGGCGTGCCGCTCGACGCGGCGGTGCCCATCACAACGGACGTCCCCGAGTCGACCCGGAAGTCCGCGCTGATGGAGCCCCCGCCGCCGTTGCCGATGGTGCCCAGGTCAAGCGTCAGAGTGTTGCCCACAGGGGTGAGGGGAGGCAGCGATGACAGAAAGGTGACGTTGTCCGGAAAAGTCACGGCGAGAACGGTGTTTTCCGAGGAATCGGGGCCGCGATTGTTCAGCGTGAACTGGTAGGTGGCAGTTTCACCGATATTGACCGAGCAGTTCGCCGGCGCGGTGATGACGGCCTGGAGGTCGGCCTGCGGATTGCGCACCGTGGTGGTGGCGGTGGCGCTGTTGTTCAGGCTGTTGGGGTCGCTGGTGGCCGATGACACCGAAGCGATGTTGGTGACCGTGCCGATGCCTGTCGGGTTGACGACCACCTGGAATGAAATCTGCTGCCCGGGCTGCATGGTTCCGAGGTTGGCGGTCACAATCCCGCCGGAATGCATGCCGGGCGGCTGCACGGACACGAACGTGGTATTGCCTGGCAGCGTGTTGGTCACCTGAACACTCTCCGCCTCGCTGGGCCCGCCGTTGGTTACGGTGATCGTGTACGTGATGTTGCTCCCTGGCGGGATAATGACCGGGTCGGGCGAGTCGGTCATGGCGATGGCCAGGTCCGCGCCCATGACGGGAGGAATCAGTCCCGGAGACCAGGCACCGGCTGAGTTGATGTTGCCGGCGGTGAACGGCAACGGTGCGATCGTGGCTTCGTACGCGCCTGAAGCGATATTCCAAACCTGCGCCCCTTGCGCCGCGGTGTCGTTCACGAGATAGACGCGCCCGCCTCCGACGGCCGTGCCGTCGATATCGGTGTCACTCGCGCCGTACGGTGCCAGGAGCGTAAAGGTGGGGGAGGACCAGGGTTTGTTGATCCGGTACAACCCCCGACTTGCAACTGTTGTCGAGTCGTTGCAGGCATAAAAGGCGTCTGTATCGGGGTCGTAATCGATCCCGCCATAATCCTCGGCGGTAAGTGCGATGGCGTGCAGAAGGGTACAGGCGCCGGTCGCGGGATTGACTTCGTAGAAGCCCTCCGCTCCGCCGGTCGCGTTGTTTTTGTAGGCCACAAGCATGTTCGCGACGGAGTCCCATGCGAGTCCGGAGAGCGTGACGCTCGTTCCGCCGATGTTCGTCGTGCCGATCAGCGTGGGCGTCAACTCACCAGTCGTGACAAAGGGTGCTCGCAGAAGTCGGTTCGGGCTGTCGATCCAATAGAGGATGCCCGCCGAGTTGTCCGCCGCGGCGGCTGTCACCTGATAATCCGTGCCGGTGCCCAACTGCCTGGTGTTTGCAGGGATGAGCAGATCAACCACCCAGAGTTGTCCGGTGGAGCTGTCGTTTCCGACAACCAGTTGGCCACTTGCCTGGCCGACCATCGCGGCGGCGAGGGCCATCAAGCCTGAACAAAGTCGATTTCGTAAGTGCACGGTCGTCCTCCTTAGAGACAATCACACCTTTTAAGCGAGAGTTCGCTCTGAATCTGCGGGTGTGTTGCAGCATGTTACCCCGGGGAAGAGTGGGTGGACACGAGAGTTACCGGAACCTGAACAGCAACTTCACACATGGTGACCTCCGCATTGAGGCGATCGGTCGAAACGGGGTGTGGTTCACACAAAGTCAAGCCCGCGGACACCGGGGGGATCGAGACTAGCTGTCCGAACTGCGTGCTTGTATCGAGTACCCGCTGTGTGCGGGCCGCGTGAACGGAGGCTTCGCGTACACGGCGTTCGTACCCGCGCGAGGTTCGTTGCCGCGGCGGCGTGGTTTCCTATGATCGGCCATGCCAACCGAAATCCGCTCACTGCTTGGAAAAGACGCCGATGCTCTGCTGAACTATGAATCAAAGACCGTGGCCAAGGGGCAAATTCACTTGCCCGGCCCGGACTTTGTCGATCGTGTCTTTGCTCAGACCGATCGTTCTCCCGTGGTGTTGCGGAACTTTC
Source organism: Phycisphaerales bacterium UBA2402 (assembly GCA_002343715.1). GTDB lineage: Bacteria > Planctomycetota > Phycisphaerae > Phycisphaerales > UBA1924 > UBA2402. Next base: position 78,943 of record DDSA01000092.1, read on the forward strand.
AGACCATCCTCAACACCGGCCGCCTGGCGGGGACGGGTTTCGTGAGCATCCTGCCTGTGGACCAGGGGATCGAGCACTCGGCGGGTGCGAGTTTCGCGCCCAACCCGGCCTATTTCGACCCTGAGAACATCGTCAAACTGGCCATCGAAGGGGGTTGCAACGCGGTGGCGAGCACGCTGGGCGTGCTGGGCGCTGTGTCGCGCAAGTACGCCCACAAGATCCCGTTCCTGGTCAAGTTCAATCACAACGAGATGCTGACGTACCCGAACACCTTCAAGCAGAGCTACTTCGGGAGCATCAAGCAGTGCTACGAGATGGGGGCGCTGGCCGTGGGGGCCACGATCTACTTCGGCAGCGACACGAGCCGCGAGGAGATTGCGTATGTCTCCGACATGTTTGATGAGGCTCACGAGTACGGCATGGTGACGGTGCTCTGGTGCTACACCCGCAACAACGCCTTCAAAGTGAAGGGCGCCGACGGCAAGAGCGTCGACTATCACGCCTCGGCCGACCTGACCGGCCAGGCCAACCACCTTGGCGCAACGATCAAGGCCGACATCATCAAGCAGAAACTGCCGACCAACAACGGCGGGTACGCGGCGATCAACAGCGGCGGCTCGGCCTATGGCAAGTGGGACAAGCGCGTGTACACGAACCTGTGCGGGAGCGACGAGGCGGGCAAGGGGGGCCATCCCATCGACCTGTGCCGCTATCAGGTGCTGAACAACTACATGGGCCGCGTGCCGCTGATCAACTCCGGCGGCGAGAGCAAGGGAGAGAGCGACCTCGCCGAGGCCGTGATGACCGCGGTCGTGAATAAACGCGCGGGGGGCATGGGCCTCATCTCCGGTCGCAAGGCTTTCCAGAAGCCGATGAAGGACGGCGCGGCTCTCCTGCACGCGGTGCAGGATGTGTACCTCGACAAGAGCGTGACGGTGGCATAAGCCCGCGAGACTCCACAGAGCGCTCAGTCTCGGCGGTGATGACCGGCTCAGAGGGTCACGAACCCGAGGTGGAGTTCCGCATGCCGCAGGTGAAAGAGCATCCACTCTTCAGGCATCAGCGCCCCGAAGAGAGGATGCCGCTTGTTCATGGCCGGGTTGGGCTTCCCGGGCCGGACCTCGGCACGATCGAGTTGGACCAGGTACATTCTGAGGCCGTCTTCGAACGTTGTATTCGGGTTCCATGCCGCGGCTTCGCCTTCGGCGTTCAACTTCACGCCCGGCTTGAGCGGGTGGTTGAGCACCCACGCTCTGGCCCGTCTCGCGCCGAAGCGAAAGAACCAGGGGAATCGGATGGCGGGAATCCCGTCTATTGAACCGCCGACGGCAAAACCCAGATGTTCGAGGATCGGGCCGGCGGGCCATCGACCCAGGTGGCCTAACGAGCCCCCGGCGTGGGCGGCTTCAACTCTCGCGAGATCAGAGCGGATGTCGTTCAGCGAAGAGAAACGCAGCCGGCGGCGCTGGGCGGTGGAAGGCGGGTTTGGCATCTGCCCCGAGGTTCGGCTGTGCGGTGCCGCGGATTTACAGGGAAACCACGGCCCGATCCGCTATGCTCAGCCATGACCGACGATGACCTGTGGCGTGCGTTCCATTCACGGTCACTCCCCGCCGCACTGTGGACGCACGAGGCGCACCTCCGCATCGCGTGGATGCACCTGCGCCGACACCCGCTGGACGATGCCCATATTCTGATGCGGGTGGGGATCATCCTGCTCAACGCCTCTCACGGGCTGATCGAGACGCCCGCGCGGGGCTATCACGAGACCATCACACGGGGTTTTCTCGTCATCATCGAAGGATTGGTGCGTGGCGATGCTGCGCAGGATTCCCGCGTATTTCTGGAACGGCACGCCGCGGCGCTCGCGAAGGATGCGCTGCTCGGGCATTACTCGCGGCCGCTGCTTGAATCCCCGCTGGCACGCGCGGTGTTCGTCGAGCCGGACCTGTCACCTCTTCCCGGTCGGGGTTAGGAGGCTCGGCCTTTGCGCTTGGGGCCACGCCGCACGAGCATCCGGTCCAGCACATCGCGGACGCTCCGGCCCCTGCGGTCTTCGCCCTGATTGGGCACGCGGAGCGCCTCCAGCACGCCGTAGCCCAGGCCGATGTCGATCAGGACCCAGGCGATGAGTTCGGCTGAGAACACACGGGCGAGTTTGCGTTCCTCCTGCGCTGCGGCGAGTTCCTTGGTAATGAACTTGTGCAGTTCGAAGAAGTGCCGGGCGACGGCCTTCTGCACCTCGGCATCGTCCACTTCGGTGATGGCCTGCATCAGGACGCGGTAGGCCTCTCGCCCCTGGTGGGTCATGGGGTTGTCGGCCAGGATCCGTCGGAGACGCTCGGGCGGGTCGGCGGCGTCGGCGAGGCGGTCCTCCCAGTGCTGGAGGGTGCGCTTGGCGGTGCGCGTGATGAGCGCGACAAAGAGGTCCCGCTTGCTGTCGAAGTGGCGGTAGATGATCGGCTCGGTCACGCCGGCCATCTTCGCGAGTTGGGCGGTGGTAGCCCGGGCGTAGCCGACGCGTGCGAAGAGTTCGAGGGCACAATCGAGGAGTTGTTCGCGGCGCTTGGCCGCGGGGAGGCGTTTCATGCTTGATGCTCCGTGTCGCCGCCGCTCTTCTGAAGTAAGCCGGGGCAAACTTGAGCACTAACTTTAGCACTAACTTGTACCGGCGTCACCTCGGCCAGCCAGAGGCGGCACAGGGTCGTACCCACCCTTGGCGAGGGGTTGACACCGGGCCAGCCTGCTCAGCGTCAGCCGCGTGCCCCGCCCGACGCCGTGCAGGCGGTACGCCTCGGCGGCGTAGTGAGAGCAGGACGGATAGAACCGGCAATGCCCGCCCACAAAAGGAGACAGCACCCACTGATACAGCCGGATCAAGGCGATGACGATGTGCCTCACGCGTTCCTCCGCTCGCGCTTCATCCAATCCCTGTGGAGCGAGGCGGCGAGTTCGTCGAGGATCCGCCGGTGTTCATCGAGCGTCAACTCATGGGCTTCGCGGACGCTCACCACCAGGTCATAGCCCGGTCCCACCGGCCAATCACAACGCGAGAGCCTGAACGCCTCGCGGATGAGACGCTTGGTCCGGTTGCGGGAGGGTGCGCTGCCGATGCGACGGGCCACCGACAGGCCCAGTCGGTACCGTCCAAGCCCGTTGGGGCGCGAGTAGACGATGAGGGGTCCTTGACCTTTCTTCATCCGTGCCGCGTAGACGGCCTTGTACTCGTTGTCCTTCGAGAGGCGATCCGCACGCGGCAGGGTGGCGCGAGGACGAGAAGGGAGAGACGGGCTCACGATCATCCCCTCTTCCGCGGAAGACACGCGGCGCAGTTGCCGAAGAGCATCAACTCGTGGCCGTCGAGTGAGAATCCGCGCGGGGTCAACTCCGAAAAATCACCGGGGCAACCGTCCACTTCATAGACCTTGCCGCAGGCCCGGCAGTAGAAGTGGTGGTGATGCCCCTTGCCTGTCAATTCGAAACGGGGGGACTCTCCCGGTACCTCGACCGTCTGCACCTCGCCCGCCTCCGCGAGCAGCTTGAGCGTGCGGTAGACAGTCGCGAGGCCCAGGCCGGTCACGCTCGACTGCGCTCTGGTCAGAATTTCACGCGGGGAGACCGGCGAACCCGCCTCGGCGATGGCGTCGCGGATGGCGGTGCGTTGACGGGTCCGGCGCTCGTTGGGCGAAGGGCCTGGCGTGTTGGAAGTGCGGCGCGAGGCGGGCATCACTCAACTGTAAGTCGCTCACCTTCCTCGGCCGCGGCGATGTCGGGCCGATCCGGCGGTGGGGGCAGCCGTGGGTTGCGGACCCTGGCCAGCAGACCCAGCGAGACCAGGCGAGTACCGGCGGACACGAGAAAGACCAGCGCGTACGCCCCCCAGTCCTTGCCCGCCCAACCCAGCAACCCCGCCCCGACCAGCGACCCACCCGTCTTTCCCGCCTCGTTCGAGAGCGTGTAATACGTGATCATCGCGATGCGCTCGTGGGGTGCGATAGACTCGTAGTTCATCAGAAAGAGGCCCAACTCCCAGACCGCAAGGGCCATACCCGTGGCGCACTGAAACAGCAGCAGAAAGGCGAAATGGTCGGACAACAGCCAGAACGCGGCCAGCGGCACCAGCCCCGCCCCGCCGATCCAGAGCAGCCGACGCGATCCCGCACGGGCGGCCAGCCGTCCCGCGGCGGGTAGAACACAGACGCGGCCCGCGTAGACCGCCGCCAGGAGCATGGTGTACGGAGCCTGGGCACCGAGGGTGCGGACGATCCATTCGTGCAGACCATCGGTGGGTCGCAGGACATCGAGCATGAAGGGGTTGGCGTAGGGATGTCCGATCTGGAGCGCGAAGCCGCCCGCGAGGGCGTAGAGAATGAAACGGCCTTCATTGCCGTGAGAAAAGCGCGCGGTGAACTCCCGCAGTGTGACGACCCGTTGATGCCGCGGCGACTGGGGCGGTTCGGAGTACCGCGACAAGTGCCAGGCCGAAACGGCCCTGGCCGCGGCGGCGAGCAGGAATGAGACCCCGCACGCGAGAAGGACCGGGTCAAACGCCGAGTCCCGGAGCGTTGTCGATGCCGCAAAGAGTCTCTCGACTCCCTGAGCGATCAGCCCGAAGGCGAGGAGACCGCCGAATGTGCCCGTCTGAAGGATGCGCGACCGCCGCGCAAAGTAGTTGGATCGGATCCTGGCCGGGAAGAGGTGCCCCGTGACGGTGACCCAGGCCGGACCCCCGCCGAGCGAACCGCAGAAATAGAGGGTGGTGCAGGCAAAGACCGACGCGGTGATGAGCCAGACAACGCCCGCGCTGCGCGCCCACTCCATGATGTGCGGGCCTGCCATGGCGATGGCGGCGAGAGGAAGGAGCATGAACGCCTGCAGCGCGGCCATGCCGCCCACGAACTTCGAGTACGAGTTGAGTTTCCGCAGAATCCATGCGCCGGGAATGCCCGATGCGGCGCCCAGGACCATCGGCACCGTGGCGATCAACCCCACCGCCAACGGCCCCAGGCCCAGGGCGAACACGAACTTGGCCAGGTACATCTCGGCCAGGCCCAGCATGACGCAATACGCGAACCCGTCGATGAGACAGTGGCGCAGATTCGCGCGGAGTTGGACCGCCCGGGGCAGTTGAGATCGGTGCGGACGGTGGCTCACACGCACGCCTCGTACGGCCGGTTCTCCGCGAGACAACGGGCCAGGTCCCGATAGACCGACTCGACTCGATCACGTGACGGCCCCGGCCCGCACGCCCGCATGATCCGTCTCGCCAGGCATCCGCGCGAGAGAATCACGTTCAACGCGGATTGGAACTCCGGGTAGCCCGGTTCCTTTGCCAGGGTCGTCTCGATCAGGGCCTGCCACACGTCCTTCGCACGGCACGCCTTGCCGGTAATGCCCAGCGCGCTCGCATACTCCTCGGGCACGATGGCCTCGTCCGCATCGCGGATGACCGAGAGCAGGATGGCGTGCAGCGGCTCCACCTGCCAGCGTCGGATCACCTCGAGATCGCTCAACCGACCCTCGACCATCGCGCGCAGCACGGCGGTGATGGCCGCGAGGATGGCGAGGTCGCTGGCCGGGCACTCCTGCACGTCGAGCACGCGGACTTCGATGGTGTTGCGTTCAAATCGCGCGATGGCCCCGCGGGCGTTGGCCCACTCGTGCCGGAGGATGCCCTGGGGATCGTGGGGAGACAGCCCGGCGTAGATGGCACCGAGAATCACCCGCTCGTACTCGGTCCGTGTAAAGACCGGTTCGGGCACCACCCGACCGGAGATGACTGGCAGTTTTCTCGCGTTGTGCCGGTAGACCTCGAGCCGATTGTCGAGCAGGCCCGTGGTGCGGCCGTCCATGATCGGCGAAGAGGCGGTGAGCGCCGGCATGATCGGCAGGAGGAACCGGATCGCCGCATGCAGGCGGCCGAACTCGCTCTCTTCGGCATCGTCATCGGCGAATGGGAGGTTCAGGTGCGCGGACTGGAGGTTCGCCCATCCGTGCCCGCGGCAGTCGAAGATTCGGTTGAACGCGCTGTACACATCGCTGTACCCGTGCGGCCAGAGGCGCATCTCACTATCGGGGTCCATGAGCGGGTGCATCCCACCGGGGAGGAGCGCCGCACCGCGCGGCGCGAGCAGATCGTTCGCCCGGCGAACGCTTTCATGAAACACGCCCGCCAAGCCCGGGAGAGACGATGCCGGTGCGCCGGTCTTGAACTCAACCACGTGGAGCGCCAGTTCGTTCGACCACGAAACAGGCCCAAGCCCGACCGATCCCGGATGGGTCGCATCCTCTTCTTCATCCAACTCGGCTCCCGGCAGCGTTGTGGCGGCCAGGAGCAGGTCGTCCGCGATCGGGGCGATGCGCAGCGTTTCTCGATCCACGATCATGTATTCGAGTTCCACGCCGTACGCCTGAAAAAGTGGGATGGGCATGGGGGCGAGTGTACGGGGTTCGGACGGCTCGGCTGAGTTGCCTCAAACTCAGGGTCAGCCGGGGAAGTGACCATTTCACATTGCCTCGCGATGAGCGGCCAAGGGTCGATCGGATCCACGCGGCAGTGCCGCGACACCTCACTCCCCAAGCCCGATACCCTCGACGATGCTCCTTGCCACTCTCGCCGTCGCGTGTCTTACGCTGGTTCCCGCCTTCGATCCGCCGACGGTGGCGGAGAAAACAGAGTTCCGCCAGACCGCTACCGCCGCGGACGTATCCGCGTTTCTCACCGAACTCGCGGCCAAGAGTTCGTTCGTCCGCATCACTGAACTGGGCACATCCGGCGAGGGGCGAACCATCCCGCTCGTCCTTGTGGCCGATCCGGCCGTTTCCAGCGCGGAAGAGGCGAGGAAATCGGGTAAGATCGTGATCGCTCTTCTGGGGAGCATCCACCCCGGCGAGTGCGACGGCAAGGAGGCCCTGCTCGCGCTGGCCAGGGATATCGCGCTTGCACGGGCGGCCAAAGCCGAGGGACCGGTGGCGGCGGACCTGCTCGATCACGCGGTGCTCGCGTTTATTCCCTTGTACAACCCGGATGGGAACGAGCGAGTGGACCCGGGGAATCGCCCCGGCCAGAACGGACCCGAGACGATGGGCCGGCGGGAGAACGCCGCGGGCCTGGACCTCAACCGTGATTTTGTCAAACTCGAAGCGCCGGAGACGCGCGCGTTGCTCCGGTTCATCCGCACCGCCGACCCCGCCATTTTGATCGATACTCATACGACCAACGGCTCATTCCACCGATTCCCGCTTACCTATGACACGATCAAAAATCCAGCCGGTGATGCCGCCCTGGTTGCATTCGCTCGGGGCACGCTGCTTCCCGCTATCGCCTCGGCGGCGAAGGAAAAGCACGCACTCGATACCTTCTGGTACGGCAACTTCGAGGACGGCCACAGCCGGTGGGAGAGTTATCCCGATGAACCCCGCTACATCGTGAACGGCATGGGGTTGAGGAACCGCATCGGCATCCTGACCGAGTCCTATTCCTACGCCCCGTACCGTGATCGGGTGAAGGCACAGGAAGCGTTTATCGCCGAGTGCCTGAATGCCACGCTCGCTCAACGAGAGGACATCCGCCGATTCATCCGCGAAGCCGATGAACGAGCCGCGAAGGCGGATGCCGATGATGACGCAGCGGGTGCCACACCCCGCCGTCCCGTGCGAGGAGGCAGAAACCGATCCGCCCCGGTCCCGCGCCCCGATCCTGTGCAAACACCCGCGAGCCAACCTGCACAACCCACGGACGACGATAGACCGCAGGCCCGGACCGACGAGGAGAAACGCACTGTGGTGCTCGCATCCACCATGAGCGCGGCGCCGGACAAGGCCACCATCCCAGGGTTTGTGGAGATCAGCGAAGAGGGCCGCGCACGTCCCACCGCGGAACCGAAGGAGTACACCGTCGATCTGTTCACGGTCTTTTCGCCCGCGAAGTCGATCGAACGCCCCTGGGCGTATGTTGTTCGTGCGCCCGCCTCTGCTGATGCGCCGGCATGGTTGACGGGAGTGATGGAGAATCTCCAGCGCCACGGCATCAAGGTGGATGAACTACGGGAAGACCTTGAGATCGAGGCTACGGAACTCATCGCCTCGAAACTGACGAAGTCCGTCCGACCGTTCCAGGGGCACACGTTGTCCATGATCGAAGCGAGTGATCGGGTGGGGGCTGTTCGATTGACCGCCGGTTCGCTCATCATCCGCACCGCGCAGCCCCTAGGCACGTTCGCGGCGTATCTGCTCGAACCCGCCGCGGCCGACGGTCTGACACTCTGGAACTTCTTTGATGCCGCGATCGCGGCGGATGCACCACACCCGGTCGTGCGCCTCGCCAAGCCGGTGCCGATGAACACGATCGTTTGCCCGCCTCTGCCGGAGGACCGAAAGCCGCCGCAACCCCTGACGTTCGCCGTAGCTCAGGAGGACGCCCCCAACCTCACGGGTTCGCCCGTGAGCATCGGCGCGTGGCTGGATGATGAGCACTTCCTGCAGAGCAAGGAGGGCAAACTCTGGAAGGTCCACGCCGCCACCGGGCGTGCGGAGCGGTTCTTCGATCCCAAGCCCGTGATCGCGGCCCTCGAACAACTGCCCACGATCAGCCAGAGGCAGGCCGCGGGCTTCGTGAACCGGACGAACTTCAACTGGGACAAGGGCCGGACTGGGTTCGTCTTTTCACACCAGAACGACCTGTACTACGCGCGATTTGACGGGACGCTCGCGGCGCGGCTGACATCCACGCCCGAGGAGGAGGAATGCGTCACGATCAGCCCGGACGGCGCGTTCGTCGCCTTTGTTCGCAGCAACGACCTCTGGGTGGTGGATGTCGCCACGCAGCGCGAGCGAGCCTTGACGACCGGCGGCACCGACACCTTACGGCGCGGCAAGGCCGATTGGGTGTACCACGAGGAGATCTTCAATCGTTCGTGGACCACGCACTGGTGGTCGCCCGACTCACGTCGGATCGCGTTCCTGGAGATCGATTCTTCCCCGGTGGATGTGTACACGCTGGTCAACGACATCCCCGAAGGGCTTCGCGTCGAGGCCGAGCGGTACCCCAAGGTCGGCCGGCCCAACCCGACGTTCAAGGTGTTCGCGTGCGAGGTCGCCGGGGGCACACCCGCGCCTGTGGACATTTCCGGCTACAACCCTCAGGACCTGCTCGCGTTCAACATCGCGTGGTGGCCCGATTCGAGCTCGTTCATGCTGCTGGCGGGCAACCGCGTGCAGACGTGGGCCGATGCGCTGCGCTGCCCCGCCGATGGCGGGACGCCCGCGAGACTCTTCCGCGAGACCACGGGCGCATGGGTCGAGCCGCCCGATCCGCCGCGGTTTCTGAAGGATGGGAGTTTTCTCTTTGCTTCGGAACGTACCGGGTGGAAGCACTACTACCACTATTTGAAGGACGGCTCGCTCATCGCCCCCCTCACTACCGGCGAGTGGGAGACGCGCGGCCTTCTCGAACTCGACGAGAAGAACGGGCACGCGTACATGAGCGCGACCCGGGATGCGCCCATCGCGGAGAACCTGTACCGGATAAGCCTGAAGCCCGGCTCTGGGGATGGTCGTTCGGCGGAGGAGGGAGAGCCTCCGTCAGATGTGACCACGACCGAACTGGTTCGACTGACCAACGCTCCAGGCCCGCACCGCTGCACCGTTTCACCCGGCGGCACGTACTTCACCGACGCGTGGTCAACGCCGGAGCAGCCGACGCGGGTAGTGCTCCGCAGGGTGGACGGTGGCGAGATCGTCCGAACGCTCGACACCAACCCGGTGCGTGACCTCTCCCGCTTCATGCTCGGCGCGTACGAGCGCGTTCAGATACCGATGAAAGACGGGTTTCTCGTCGAAGGCTCGATTTTGAAGCCCGTGATGTTCGACCCCTCGCGGCGCTACCCGGTCTGGTTCATGACCTACGCGGGCCCGCACGCGCCGACGATCACCGACGGCTGGTCCCGCCGCGTGATGGATGAGTATCTGGCGGATGCCGGATTCATCGTCTTCCGGGCCGACCCGCGTTCGGCCAGCGGCAAGGGCGCGATCTCGGCCTGGAGCGCCTACAAGCAACTGGGTATTCAGGAACTCGCCGACATCGAAGAGACCATGGCCTGGCTCATTGCACACCCCTGGGTGGACGCGGCGCGGATCGGCATGTCCGGCCATTCCTACGGCGGGTTCATGACCAGTTACGCGATGACACACAGCAAGACCTTCGCCGCGGGCATCGCGGGAGCGCCCGTGACCGACTGGAAGGATTACGACTCGATCTATACCGAGCGCTACATGCTCCTCCCCCAGGACAACACCGAGAACTACGAGAAAACCAGCGTCGTCGCGGCGGCGAAGAACCTGCACGGCCGTCTGCTGCTCCTGCACGGCATGATGGACGACAACGTGCACCCGCAGAACGCCACACGTCTTGTCCGGGCCTTGCAACGTGCCGACAAGCAGTTCGACCTCATGTTCTATCCGGAGAGCCGCCACGGTCTGGGCGGGAAACACTACCAACGCCTCGTTTTCGAGTTTATCACGCGCACGCTCGGCGGCACGACCGGTGAATCCTCCAGCCCGTCAACCCCGGCGGAACGCACCGGCCCGTAATATCACGTTCGAGGGACGTACTGTGTTGCCCGCCGGGCCTGCGTGCCTGCGAAAGGTGCTGGGAAACGGGCCGCACGTTCGCCGTACGTTGTACTCAGACGTTTTCGAACGGGTGCATCGCGTAGAACGTCCCTATCCTTGCCGCCCTTTTCCGGCGGCGTTGCCGGAAGCACCTGTGTGCCGCTGTACCCGCAATCGGTCGGGGCACGCTCCAAATGACCACTGCGCGGGGAGTTCCGATCCGCCGCGTTTTTCGATCATGCCCAAGCCAGTCAACACGACCCTCCGAATCGCCGTCCCACTCATCGCCTCGCTGCTCGGGCTTGGTGTAGTCTGGTCGGTATGGAAAGTTGGTCAGCCGCAACCAACCCCCTCCGCTGTACCTTCCCCTGCTGTCACGCCCGATCCCGCTCCGGGTGTTACACAAGCCTTGACTCCGGCCGAGAAGCAGCCCGAGAGCAATGATCCAACTTCCACGACAGCCGAACCGGACACGAAGCCCGTCGTACCGCCTCCGTCGGCCGCGTCGTCCGGGCCGCTGGCCGGGCTGACGGCACGCCAGTTCTCGGGTGATCCGCTCGCCACCTTCGACATGCCTATCGGGGGCCTCGATCCCAAGGGGCCGATGACGGCCCAGGTTCAGTTTTCGCCGCACGGCGCGGGCTGGTCCACGGCCACGTTCGCGGCGTTTTTCGATACGATCGAGCGCCGCAGCCATCTGGTGCTTCAGTCGGAGCATGTCGATGCGGCCAGCAGCGTGCTGACGCCGATGGCCGCGTTGGCGATCGAGGTACAACAGGCCGATGCGCCCGTGCAGGTGGTGGGACTGGTCGGCTCATCAGCGGCTCCGGTGTGGCGACGGATCACGGGACGACCCGGCGCGTTTGAGGCGGAGGTGGTAGACGGGTCTGGTGAACCTGTACTGCGGATTACTCGGGTGTTCTCTCTGGCGGCGACTTCGAGGATTGTTCGGGTTGAACAAGCCGTCGAGAATCTATCGGGCCGTCCGCTCACGGTGCGGTGGTTCCAGATCGCCAGTGTCGATCCGCCCAGCGATTCGGGCACGTACGGCGGGGACAAGCGGGTGGTGCGGTTCGGGTATCTTCTCTCGCCCGAGCGGGATCCCAGCCGGGCCGCGGTGCTCACCGGGTCGCACGACAAGGCCAGGGGGTCGATCATAGGTGAGCGCGTGGTTGAGACCGCGGCAGATGGTACTTCGTTCACAACCTTCCGGGATTGGAAACTCTGGCCGACGCCGGAGATTCTCGATAACCGGATCGAACTGAGTTGGATCGCGTACACCAACCGGTACTTCGGCATCGCGGTGCACCCGCTCTTTGACCCCGCCGCCGGGGGAGGGCGGAGCCTCCGCTGGCTGGGGAACGTGGACCGTGTGGTGCTCGACGGTGGACCCGGGAGTGAAACGTTGGGCCTCCGGCTGACGAGCGTGCCGCTGGTCCTTGGAGCATCGGGAACGCCCTCGGCCCGGGCTGATCTGACCCACGGGGTGTACATCGGCCCGCTCGAGAAGAAACTCATCCGATCCGAGGCGATCCTGCGCGCACTGCACCTTGACCGGATGGTGGTGTACAACTTCGGGGGTCCGTGCGGGTTCTGCACCTTTGACTGGCTGACGGGGCTGCTGCTGAGCGTGCTTCGGTTCCTGCACGACTCGATCTTCCGTGACTGGGCGCTGTCGATCATCTTCCTGGTGGTGATCGTGCGGACGTGCCTGCACCCGCTGACGCGCTGGACGCAGATCCGCATGGGCGTGTTCGGCAAGCAGATGGCGGGGATCGGACCCAAGCAGAAGCAGATCCAGGAACGGTTCAAGGACGATCCCGCGAAGATGCAGCAGGAGACGGCCAAACTCTGGCGCGAGGAGGGGATCAGCCCCGCCGGGTTCCTCGGTTGCCTGCCCGCCTTCGCGCAGACGCCTGTCTGGATCGCGCTCTCGGCGATTCTCTTCTTCGCGGTGGAGCTGCGTCACCAACCGGCCTTCTACGGCGTGTTCCAACGCATCCAGCCGCAGGGGTGGCCGACATGGTGGTTCCTGGGCGACCTTGCCGAACCCGACTCGATCATCCACTTCGGCAGAGCGATCGTGACCCTGCCCCTGCTGGGCCCGATCACATCGATCAACCTGCTGCCGCTGTTGCTGGGGATTGTTTTCTACATCCAGCAGAAGTACCTTCAGCCGCCGACCGCGACACAACTCACGCCCGAGCAGGAGATGCAGGCCAAAATGATGAAGTGGATGACGGTCTTCCTCTTCCCGCTGATGATGTACAACGCGCCCGCGGGGCTGGCCCTCTACTTCACCGTCAACTCCACGCTGGCGATCTTCGAGAGCAAGTGGATCCGCTCGCATATGGAGAAGCACGGGATGCTTGATCTCGACAAGATCAAAGCCGCCCGGGAGGCCCGCAAGCGAGCCAAGAGCACCGAGAGCGGCGGGTTCATGGCCCGTCTCCAGCAGATCGCCGAGCAGCAGCAGGAGGCGAAGAAGCGGTTCGGGCAGGAGAGAAAGAAGAAGTAGCACGGTTGGAGCGGGTTCGCCAATGGGGCATCGGACTACCGATCGTGTTGTATGATCCCCATGTTTTATGGGCGTAGTTCGTGCGAATCGATGAGACCATCATCGCTCGGGGTACAGCGCCGGGTCGGTCCGCGCGGGCGATGATCCGGATCAGCGGCCCGGCGACGCGGGAGCTGGTGCGGCGGATGACCGGGGCGCTGCCGCGGAACCGCACGCCGACCACAACCGCTCTCGCGCTCCCCGCGGGTTCGCTGCCCGTGTCTGTGTGTTACTTTGAAGGGCCGCGGTCTTACACCGGCGAGGATGTCGCGGAAGTACAACTCCCCGGCAATCCGCTGCTCGTGGAACGCGTGCTGAAAGCAATGGCCGCGGTTCCTTTCGTTCGTCCGGCGCGGCCGGGTGAGTTCACCGCCCGCGCGTTCCTGAACGGCAAACTGCCGCTGGAAGAGGCCGAAGCAATCGCCGCGAAGATCAACGCCGAGACGGACGATCAACTGCACGCCGCGGCAGCGCTCGCATCGGGCGAAACCGGCAGGGTTTATGCCGCGTGGACCGAGCGGGCGGCAACGCTGCTGGCCCTCGTCGAGGCCGGTATCGACTTCACCGATCAGGAGGATGTGATCGCCATCGCACCGGAGGAACTCTCCGATCGGCTCCGCCGGCTCATCGACGACATCGAGGACTACCTCGGCGGGCCGCACGCGGCTGAGGTGGAGAGCGCGGTCCCGACCGTTGCGTTGATCGGCGCACCCAACGCGGGAAAGTCCACGCTCTTCAACGCGCTGCTCGGACGGGCTCGCGCGGTGACCAGCCCCGAGCCGGGTACGACGAGGGATGTCATCGCCGAGACGCTCGATCTGTCGGGCGAGGTGCCCGGCGGCGGCCCGGTGGTGCTGCTCGATCTCGCCGGGTTGGATGCGGATCTCGCATCCCGAGGCCCGCTCGAAGCGCTCGGGCAGTCCGCAGCGCTCTCCGCAGCGGCGGGGGCCGATGCATGTGTCTGGTGCGACCCGACGGGAATGTTCGATACCGCCGGGCTTCCTGCCGGCTTGACCATCGGCGAGCGGTTCATCCGGGTTCGCACCTTCGGCGATCGCCCCGGGCCTGCGGAAGGTCTTTGCGTGTGTGCGCTGGACGGATGGAATCTCCGTGTGCTCAAGCACGCCATCGCGGATGCGGCGTTCGGCGGGGTCGGGGCATCGTTGGCGTGCCTGTTGCCCCGTCACCGTGCGGCGCTGCGGAATGCGGTCGGAGCCTTGCGGTCGGCACTCGCTTCGGCGGGTTCATCGCAGCGTCTGGGTCTACCCGAAGTGACAGCCGAACACCTCCGCGATGCTCTGTTACCGCTCGGTGAACTGACCGGGCGGATCGACCCTGACGAGATCATCGGGCGGGTCTTCGCCACGTTCTGCGTCGGCAAGTGAAGCCCTACGCCGCTTCGAGAAACGCGCCGAGATAGCGATCGGCAAAGAGCAACGAGGCCCGGGCGGTTCGCTCGGCATCGACGCCCCAGCAAGCCGCTCGCGGGGGAGCGCCTTCGAGGTCCCACTGGATCATGATCTCCCCATCGACCACCAGGGCCGGTTCAAGCCTCCGGACAAGTTCCGCCGTCAGGGCGTTGGCGCCCGGGCCGCCGATGCTGACCACCGGCGAATCGGCCAGTTCCGGGCGGTTCAGATACCACAGATCGGAACAGACCAGCACGCCCGATTCGGAAGCTTCACCCAGCTCGACCCCGATCCGGCCCCGCAAGGCATACGCCACCGGGCGATCATGGAGTTCCGCTCCGAGGCTGGAGCCGGTGACTAGCAACAGAATCTCGGAGGGCTTGAGTCGCATCGGAATGGTCGAAAGCGAAAGGGCGAGGGAATCCGCGCCCCGCAGGTGCAATAATCATCGACGATGTCAACGCCGCAGAACGAAAACAACCATCCACCCAGCCGCCCCGAATCGGGCACGGCGACACTCCCCCGCCCAACCTCGAGCCGTCCGGCGATGGATGAACTCCCCCCATTCAGGGTGCTGCTGCACAACGACAACCACAACACCTTCGAGTTCGTCATCGACAGCCTTGTGGAACTGACCTCGTTGAACCTGAGCCGTGCGGCGGAAGTCACGCTCGAAGCGGACAAGGCCGGCGTTGCGCTGATCCTGGTCACGCACCGCGAACGGGCGGAGTTGTACCAGGAACAGTTCACGTCGAAGGGCCTGACGGTTTCGATCGAGCCGGCCTCATAACTCCGCCGGCATTTCGCGGGCGAGTTTGTCAAGGAAATTCCGCCAACCCGGTGCTATTCGGACGCGCCGATCCCGAAGGTCAGTTTCGACTGGTTCACGCCGCGAGGTTTGACGGTGCCATCGCTCCATTTCCAGTCACGTGCTGGCGCGGTTCGTGCTTCGCTCCGATCCACTGCCCGCCGCGGGGCGGATTCTCTCCCCGCCGCGACAAGGAGCGTGGAGCATGGCGACGTTGCACCTGGGTGAGTTGCTGGTCCGGCAGGGTGTGCTGAGCGAATCGCAGCGGGATGAGATTCTCGCGGCGCAGAAGTCACGCGGCGGGCCGTTCGGCGTGATCGCCGAGGAGATGTTCGGTATTGACCCGGGCGCCATCGAGCGGGCCTGGTCGGAGCAGTACGCTTCGTTCGCGCCACGCCTCGATCCGCGTGTGCAGCACATCAACCCGCGGGCGCTCGAAACGATCACGCGCCGGCAGGCGTGGCAGTTCTGCATCCTGCCGATCGAACTGCACGGCGAGGATCTGCTCGCCTGCACGACACAGGAGCATCTCACACGCGCCCTGAAGTTCGCGGGGTGGCGGCTGGGGCACTCCTGCCAGTTCGTTCTTGCCGAGCCGCGGCACCTGGGCGAAGCGCTCTGCACACACTACCCCATGGCGGGCATGACACCCGAGACAGTTCTGCGTGGGATCGGGGCGGTGGTAGGGTCGTAGACGGCGCGGGTGTTCGCGCGGGGGTACGAAGGCCAGCGCGGCGGCGCTCAGGGGTGTCCCTCCGGAACTCCCCCCGGGTATTGAGCCGCACCCCGTCTGAGTCCAGATTATTCTGTAGGTGGCGTGTCACGAGATGGATGACGACGTCTCTTCGTGCAGGCGTGATCGAAGTATGAACGCTTGTGAGTGGTGGGAAGATACAGGGAGAATTGGGGTGAGCGTCCGCCCGGGTCATGACTCGCCGTGACCCGGGCGATCGTCATGATGCGTCAAGATCGCCGGTTCGACCGCGGATCTGACGGAAACCGGTCTTGAACCTATCCTTAGTTGTCATCGGCTTCTAAGGAACCCATATGCCTTCATACTCGCGTCGCGTCGTCACTGCACTGTTGGTTGCGGCTTGTCTCACCGGCGGCGTCCATGCCGAAGCCCCCGGGGTCGGCACGCAGCGGACCACGCCCGCGACCGCCGAGGCGCTGGCACCGGACATCGACCTGTACCGGCAGCACATCACGACCCTGAGCAATCCGTTTTTCGAGGGGCGTGCGCCTGGTACAACCGGCAACCGGCTCGCCGCGGATTACATCGAGTTCAATCTGCGAAACCTGGGGCTGGGGCCGGCCTTCCCTGTCGAGACGAAGGATGCCGACGGCACGGTCACGCACTCCGAGCCTCGCGCGACGTACCGGCAGGTCTTCACGGCCCCATTCTCTCCCCGGCCCGGCGATTCGGTGAAACTGCGTGAGCAGGAGGCGGGGTTCACGGCCTCGGGCGCCGCGACGATGTTCACTCCCGGCAAGGACTTCAACGTGCTGGGGTACTCCGGCAGCGGTGAACTCAACGCTCCCTTGGTGTTCGTGGGCTACGCGACGAGGAACACGGGCAAGGACTACGACGCGCTTCCCGAGGGCACGAACCTCGAGGGCAAGATCGCCGTCCTGATGCGTTTCGAGCCGATGGACGAGAACGGCAAGAGCAAGTGGGACGATGTGCGCTGGTCCCTGGCGGCGAACCTGGACACGAAACTCCGCACGGTCGAGCGGGCCGGCGCGGCGGGTATCATCCTCGTCAACGCGCCTGGGGCGAACGACGAACGCGTCGGGAAACTCGAGGACATCAGCCTCGGCACGGCCCGCGGCGGTGAAGGCAAACTCCCGGTCGTCATGGTGACCGAGGCCGCGGCTGACGCGATGGTGCGAGCGGGGGATGCCGAAGGCCGCTCGCTTCTGGACCTCCGCAAACTGGCGGACGAGAAGCCGGTAGCGATCGACCTGCCAAGGGCGACCGCGGCGGTGAAGGTGAAACTGGAACGCGTGCCGCTGCTGACCGACAATGTCGGGGCCATCCTGCCGGGCACAGGGAAACTCGCGGATGAGTTCATCGTGATCGGCAGCCATTACGACCATGTGGGATACGGCTACCTCGGGGCGCAGCCGGAGAATCGGGGGAAACTGCACCCCGGGGCGGACGACAACGCCAGCGGCACCAGCGGCAACCTGCTGATCGCGAAGAAACTGGCGGAGGCGTACAAGACGCTGCCCGAAGGGTCGGATGCGCGCTCGATCCTGTTCCTGTGGTTCAGCGCGGAGGAATCGGGGCTGGTGGGTTCGGCGCACTACGTCAAGAACCCGGTTGTGCCGATCGAGAAGCATGCGCTTATGCTGAACATGGACATGATCGGCCGACTGCGGGAGGGTCGCTTCGAGGTCGGCGGCATCGGCACCGCGCAGGGCATGCCCGAGTGGAGCCAGCCGTACTGGGACGAGTTCGGGATGAAGGTCAAGGCGACTCGCCTGGGCAGCCCCAACTCCGACCACTGGTCCTTTCACCAGAAGAAGATTCCCAATCTCTTCTTCTTCACCGGATTGCACGCTGAATACCACAAGCCGCAGGACGTGATCGAGACGATCAACATCGAAGGCGGCGCGCGGGTGGTGGACCTGGCGTACCGCATCGCCTTGGATGCAGCCCAGCGGCCCGAGCCGTTCGTGTTCACCGACGGCCGCCCCGCCGACCCCGCCAAGCCCGATGAGGCCGCGAACAACGATGCGCCTCGGACTCCCCGCACGGGCGTGCGCTTCGGCGTCATGCCCGACAGTTATGATGAGGATGCGGACGGGATCGTGCTTGGGGAGGTCTTCGACGGCACCCCCGCGGCGAAGGCGGGGCTCAAGACAGGCGACATCATGACCAAGTGGAACGACACCGAACTCAAGAACGTTGACGCGTGGATGCCCCTGTTGGGCAGCGCCAAGCCCGGCGACGTGGTCAAAGTGACGTTCAAACGCAAGGTAGACGGTGAACTCAAGGAAATGACTGCGGATGTGACGCTGGTGGCCCGTGGGCCTCGTTCCTGACAGGTCAATCCCTCGGCGTCGTGCACGGAGGCACATCGCAGAGCCGCAGGTGCTCTCGCGTGAGGCGACGTCCCGAAGCGACCAAGCTCCGGTAGACGGCCATGCCGCCGAGCATCAGCGCCATCGGCGTCACGTTGTCGTGCCAGCGGAGCCGCTTGTAGGTATGGAAGTGATCCGCCGCGGAAAAGGCGACGATGTCCCAGATTGTGTGGAGCGTCACGGCCACGGCGAGCCAGAGCGCGAAGGAGAGGCCGCCGCGGGGCTGGCGCGTGGCCCATAGCCCCGCGCCGTAGCCGCCGATGCCTCCCATGACGAGGTGCCCGGCGAGTCGGACAGGTTCCTGCGGCGGAAGGAATCCATGGGACGGGCCGTGAAGCAGGACGGCTACGGACTCCTCGAGCGCGGCCCCCAGACCGGTCATGGAACCGTAGATGAGGCCGTCGATGGGTTCGTCGAAGTGCTTGCGAGCACACAGGAAGATCACCAGCACGCCGAGCAGTTTGCCGATCTCTTCGGTGCTGCCCGCGATGAAGGCGTAGGTGGTATCGCTGACAAGCGTACCGCGGGATGTGATGGCGACGAGCAGGCCGACCTGCGTCCGGCCCGCCAGATACATGAACCCGGCGCCGAGCGCCACGGCCAGCAGGAGCAGCGGCCACGGCTCGACGCGGTAGAGGTCGTACTTCCACACAACCAAAGCCAAGATCAGCCCGCAGAGAGCGAGCGTGGAGTAGAGCAGGATGAGTGAGACGACCATGACGAGGCCCCCGATCCTTGTTCCCCGCGTGGGAACGCGAGCGAGGATAGCCGACCCCGCCGAGTTGGGGGGGCGTTGATGAACGCACGCGGGCCTGCCGAACAAGGTTCTCTGCTCCGTTGTGGCCGATAGTCAAGCCGTGATGTTGCATCGCACCGCGATGGTGGTTCAACCGGTGGAGCGGGCAGCGCACCCTTTTCGCCCGGGCAAGGAATAAGCTGTACACTGAAAGAAAGCAACCCGCATCTTCCGCGTTCCGCGTGTGTTCGGATATCTTCGCGTCACAGAGGGGACAGGTGTGGTCAGCCCATCGATCTCGTACATCATTCCGGCTTACAACGCGGCGGGAACGCTCCGCGATACGCTCACCAGCCTCGCGGCACAGTCCCGGCCCGATTGGGAAGCCGTGGTGGTGGATGACGGCAGCACCGATGATCCGGGCGAGGTTGTCACGGCGATCGGTGATCGACGCGTGCGGGTCATACGGCAGGAGAACGCGGGGCTTGCCGGAGCACGCAATACCGGGTGGAACGTTGCTGGGGCTCCGGCGGTGTGTTTTCTTGACGCCGACGACACCGTTGCCCCCAGGCACGCCGAGCGGCTGCTCACGCGCTTGTCGGGGCACGACGCGGCGGCGTGCGCCTCTCGCATGGTGGGACCGGGGTTGGAGGATCTTTCCTGGCTGTATGCGCCAGGGGATCACGACTTCACGCCCGAGCGTCTCCTGCGGTGCAATCCCGTGTGTGTCGGGGCGGTGGTGATCGATCGCGCAGCCCCGGCACGGCTGGGGCTGATCGAACCGCCGTTCGACGAGTCGATGCGCGTGGCCGAGGATTGGGACCTGTGGCTTCGGATGACGTTCGCGGGAGCGCGGTGGTGATCGATCGCGCAGCCCCGGCACGGCTGGGGCTGATCGAACCGCCGTTCGACGAGTCGATGCGCGTGGCCGA
>DDSA01000194.1 GCA_002343715.1 Phycisphaerales bacterium UBA2402
GGCGATGTCGAGACGTTCTTCCTCGCGTGGGAGGCCGGCGGCTGCGGCTGATGCGCTGATGAGAGGATTGACACCCAAACGCCCCGCGTGGATGGTCCGTGCGGGGCGTTTTCGCGCGCGCCCTTGTCGTCGGCGTACTCGCAAGCAAGAGAGGGGGCGCGGCACCGGCCCGAAAGGGGGATGAACGGGAGCATCGCCCGGGTGTTCCGATCGAATCAGAGACGGAGGTGATGGGTTCAGTCGTGAACGAACTTCGCCGATGGAGGATTCGGTGTGTGCCCGTGTCGCGGCGGCGTGTTCCGTGCCGCGAACGGGCGTGCGCTCACAGGGAGCGGTGAAGATGGGTGCGGCCCCGGGTCAGACAGAGCGAGCAGACTCAGATGCCCCCATGGAGGGGACTGCGCCCATGCCCGGGGCGGATGTGCTCTCCGCCGTCAGCGAGTTCGAGGCCCGGGTCAGCGCGTTCAAAGCGCTGTACGCCCAAAGCCAGGCGATGCATATCGATCTGGAGCGTCAGCGGGTTGAACTGACGGGGAAACAGAAAGAAATCGAATCACAGGCCCGGGCCGCCGAGGCGCGCGAGGCCGCGATCGCGGCCCGCGAAACCGAGTTGGCCGAAGAGCGTGCGCGTGCGGAGGAGGCCAGGCGGAGCGCCGAGACGCTGCGGGAAGAACTCAAGCGTCAGGCCGATGAAGCCGCGGCGCAGGTGCAGTCACGGCTGGCCGAGGTGGATGCCCGCGCCGAGCGGGTCGCCGAAGCCGAATCGAAGGTGATCGCCGCGGAAGCGGACCTGGGAACAAAGGCCCAGCACCTGGCGGAGCGAGAGCGTAAAGCCGCCGCGGCAGAGGAAACGGCCAAGAAGATCCGCAACGCGGAGCAGGCGCTGGCGGGTCGGATCTCGGAACTGAATCAGCGGCAGGCGCAACTCAAGGATGAGGCCGCGGCCCTGGCCGAGTCGAAGCGCCTGGCGGCGGAGCAGTCGGCGGCGCTCGAGCGCGAGCGGCTCCTGCTGACCGAGCAGCAGCGGGATCTGGAGATGCAGGTGCAGGCCGTCGCCGCGGATCGGCTGGCGCTCACCGCGTTGGAGCAGGAGGCGACCGAGGAGGCCGCGCGGCTCTCGTCGCTGAGGTCTGAACTGGAAGCGAAGGCCTCACTCCTCGCCGAACGCGAGTCCCGGCGGAACGCCGAGCCAGAACCCGCGGCAACCGGCGGCGCCCTCGAAGCACAACGCGATGCCGCTCTTGAAGAAGCCGCGCGAGAAATGGCCCTGCGTGCCCAGATGCTCGAGGTGCTCATCGAGTACGAGCAGTTGTGGCTGCTCGAACTCCGCGGATCCGCGGTGGCGGCCGCGCGGCCCGTGAGTGACGGCGAGGAACTGCGTGAACTCGTCGAAGGGCTGAAGGAACGGCTGCGGTCGGAGATCGCCGCGGCGCGGGCCTTGCGCGAGGAGTTGGAGCAGGTCAAAGGCGAACGCGATCAGTCGCGGCGTGCCCAGGCTGATGCGGAACGTCGGGCGATGCCCGGCGGTGCGCAACGCGGCACCCGCTCGGGGTCGCCCGCGGTTGAATCCCTGGAGCGAAGGCGCAGGCGGCTTCGAGCAATGCGGGAGTTGCTCCGACGGCAGGCGCTGCGCATCCGCAAGGCGGGCGAGGCACTCCGCAAGCGGTACGAGGCGGTGGACCAGTTGCTCTCCCAGAGGGCCGAGCTCGCCGCGGCGAGGAACAGGATCATCGAAACGGAGAAGCGTCAGAACCGATCCCGGGCGGCCTCTCGCGCGGCGGTCGTCGTGCTGTGCGGCGTCGGCGTCATCGCGCTGGTTGGCGCGATGAGTTGGGCGGTGGCCAGAGAGATCGCGCCCGCGACCTTCGAGGCGGTCTCGATCGTCAAAGCCGAAGGGCGCGACCGCGAACTGAGCGAGGCCGAACTGCGCGAGTGGCAGACATTCCACGAGGAACTGCTCAAAGACCCTCGTTTCCACGAGGCGGCGGCCGAGCGATTCAAACGGCAGGGCAACACGCCCTTCTCGACTCCTGCCGGTGTGAGCGACCTGATCGCCGGGCGGGTCACGACCGAATCTCTCGGAGACGGAGAGCTGCGGCTGCGGCTTACTGGAGTCGGTTCCGATACGACGGCGAGGACGCTCGAAACGCTGACGGCGGGGTTCATGGCATACGCCAACTCCGGACACGGCCGCCGGCTTGATGGCGGTACGACGGTCGCGTCCCAGCCCGCCACGCCCGGGGCCGAGCCGATCGACAGCATCCGCACGACCTACACCCTGGGAATGCTGGCCGTCGGCGTGTCGTTGGCGCTGGGGGCGGCGCTGGTTCTCTGGAAACGACTGTCGGGGGCCAAGACGGCCTTCGAGCAGGATGCCCAGTTGGCCTCGACACTCGACGAGACCCGGTGGAAGGGCGTGCCGGACTGACACGCGGACCATCGCCGCACGGATTCATGGATGGTCAACCGGGGGAGTTGATCCCGCGAGCCGTGCCGGTCTTGCGATGACACGCATCGAAAAAACGAAGTCATGTTCTCGCGCGCGGCGCGGGCCGCGCGGTCTGTCTGCACCAGAAAGGAGCCTGTCATGATTACTCAGGCCTTGTGTCTTGGCGTGGTCGCGTTGTTCGCGTGTGTGGGTGGGTGTGCTTCGAGCACGGTGGGCGGCGGAGGAACCGGCGGCGCACCGGCGACGTTCGTGTTTTCTTCCGCGCGGGCCGGCCCGCCGTCGGCGGTTTTCCAGTCCACAACGTCGCCCGATGGGTCCGCGTTGAGCGTGTTGTTCGACGACGCATCGGCGCACGCCACCCCCGCGAGGAGGCGTGATGAGCGGTTTATCAATATCCGCGTGCCTGTAACGGTCTCCGGCCCCGGCCTGGTGACGGCCGAGGCGCAGGTCCGTGGGTCGGTCATCGCCCCTTCGTGCGCGGAGGCGGAACTCTGGACCTTGTCGCCGCGGGTCATGCTGCTGAAGCGGTGGCGGGGCGAACAAGGCCCGTTCGACCTGACGGTGCGTTGCTCCGCCGATCCCGTCGACGCGAGCGAGGTCGTCAGCGCCGGGCCGGCACCGACCCGTGAGTTCGGCCTGGTGCTTCTGCTGCGTGCCGCGAGCGGTGCGCCGTGCGATGCCGAGGGCTTGATCCAGGTGGATTCGGTGGACGTGAAGCCGTTGCCGTGAGTCAGAATGGACTGGGGTTGCGAATCAAGGGCCTGGCCCACGACCGCCGGATCGAGTCCCACAACCCCACGGAAGTCCTCGATTCCCCGGGGACTTCCGTGGGTCACTGGGCATATCGTCCTTCATGGTCTTTTCAGCCCGAGTCGTGTGCGCTCTGGGCGCGTTCTGCGCCGGCGCCTTCGGTCAACCCTCCTCACACTCGCCGTTGGCTCCCCCGGCCAACGGCCCACGCCGTGCCGATCCGATGTGGGTCGCGCTGGCCGATTGCACGCTCCACGCGCGTCCCGGCGAGGTGATGGAGCGCGCGGTGGTGGTCTTCCGAGACGGACGTATCACCGCGATCCTTCCTCCCGAGGGGAGCGGTGAGGCGGCCAGGCCCGCGCGTGTGCCCCTTGGCCCCCGGGTGATCGACGCGAAGGGGCTGCATGTCTACGCCGCGTTCATCGACGCCTGCGTCGAGGTCGATGCCCCCGCCCCGGCGGGTGATGAGAGCCAGCGGCATTGGAACGCGCGGATCACGCCGCAACGCTCGGCCCTCGACGGTGCGGGGATCGATGAGGGCACGGCCTCATCGCTGCGCCGTCTGGGCTTTGGTGCCGCGGCGATTGCGCCCCGCGGGGGCATTTTCCGCGGGCGCGGGGCGCTCGTCTCGCTCGCCAAGCCCGCGGACGACGCCAGCGCGGCCAAGCCGCTGGTCTACCGGGACGACGTGTACCAGTCCGTGGCGATGGACGCGAGCGGCGGCGGCTATCCCGATTCGCAGATGGGCACCATCGCCATCATCCGCCAGACGCTGAGCGATGCGGATTGGCAGTTCGCGCAGCGCGAGCGGGGCGCGTGGAACGAGCCGGTGAACGTTCTGGACTATCTGGCCCCGTCGGGCGGCGGTTCGATCCCCGCGGGCGCGGTGCGGCCGCCGAGCCGGCCGGGCGTGCTTCTGTTCAATACCGAGAGTGAGTTGGATGCGCTGCGGGCCCTGCGGATCTGCGACGAGTTCTCACGCCCGCGCATGCTGCTGGGCTGTGGCACCGAGTTCCGCCGTCTTGCGCCCATCGCCGCGGCGAAGACTCCGTACGTACTCCCACTGACATTCCCCAAAGCGCCGGACGTTTCGTCCGTCGCGAAGCAGGAATCAACCGAACTCCGCGACATGATGACCTGGGAACAGGCCCCGACGAACCCCAGGCGTTTGAAGGACGCGGGCATCTCCTTCGCGCTCAGCACCATCAAGCTCCGCGACCGGGGCGAGTTCTCGAAGAACCTCCGCGCGGCGATCAAGCACGGTTTGAAGGAGGACGATGCGCTCGCGTCGCTCACGACCATCCCCGCGTCGATGCTGGGCGCCTCGGACCTGGGCACGATCGAGGCGGGCAAGCGAGCCAATCTCCTCGTGACCGACGGCCCCGTCTTCGGCAAAAACGCCGACGGCAAGGAGACCAGAATCCGCGCGGTGTGGATCGACGGTGTGGCACACGAGATCGTTGCCGCCCCGGTCAGTTACGAGGGCGTGTGGGACATGAGCATGCCCGCCGATCCGCGGCCCATCCAGCGTCGGCTGGAGATCGGGAAGGAGAACGAGGTCGAGGTCTTCCGCGACGGCAAGCAGGTCAAGGCGAGCAAGGTCGAGGCCCTGCCCGGCCGGCTGTCGTTCATGTTCGATCACGATGCGCTGGACAATCAGGGGGGCATGACCACCGTGGCCGCGCTGGTCAGCGATGCCTCCGCCGGCGCGCCCGCCACCATGACCGGTTTCGGCATGACGGCCGACGGGCGGCGTTTCGAGTTCATCGCTTCCAAGCGGCCCAAGTCCCTCGCGGGCGTCTGGCCGATCATCTTCGATCAACCCGGAACCCCCACCGCGGTGCTGGTCGCGTCGAAGGACGGCGCGGCGGGGTTGCGCGATGTGCCGCTGGCCGACGGAGTAGATCCCAAGAGCATCACGCTCGACAAGTTCTCGTGGGACGGGGCGAACCTGCGGTATGAAGTTGATCATGCGAAGTTCGGCGGCGAGGGCGTCATCCCGGTCGAGGCCTCGGTGGATTGGGGAAAGAGCCCGCCCGCCATGGCAGGCTCGATGAACTTCCCCGACGGTAAGCGGGCGTGGAAGTCGATCCGGCGTGAGGCCAACCCCTTCATCGGGACCTGGCGAGTCACCGAAGCGGATGGCGTGGCGAAGGACGCCGCTGCGAAGGACGGACTGACCATCCGTATCACCGCCGACAGTGTCACGCTGACGTTCGGCAAGGCCGAAGGTGAACCGACGGTTGTCCGGTGCGATGATGTCAAGTTCGCGGGGCTTCCCATCGGCGATGAGTTCAAGGATGCGCCGACCGGCCCGATTCAACTGTCCTTCACGCACGACCTCTCGAAACAGGGCCGCGAGGGCAAGAGCAGCGACACGATCACGCTCGTCTTCACCGCCGAAGGCCCGGACAAGGACCGGCTGATCGGCTCTGGCACCCTGCCCGATGGCTCCAAGCACACCTACAAGGCTGAGAAGCAATCAGCGCGAGGCTCCGCCGATGCGGAGGATGAAGATTCCCCGGCGGATGTTCCGGAGAAACTCTCCGTTCCCTTCGGGCCGTACGGCTATGAGGAAGGCGCCCGTCCCGACTCCGCCAACACACTCTTCACGAACGCGACGATCTGGACCTGCGGACCGAAGGGCCGCATCGCCCGCGGGTATTTGTGGGTCAAGGACGGAAAGGTCCAAGCACTCGGCGAGGGCGACCCCGCGCCGGGGTTGGGGGGCGAGGGTGTTCGGACCATCGATGCCACGGGCAAGCATCTGTCGCCGGGCATGATCGACTGCCACTCGCACACGGGTATCTCCGGCGGGGTCAACGAGGGCGGCCAGGCCGTGACCGCGGAGGTGCGCATCCAGGATGTCACCAACCCCGACCCGGTCGCGTGGTACCAGCAACTCGCCGGGGGCACCACGGCGGTGAACAACCTGCACGGTTCGGCCAATGCCATCGGCGGGCAGTCGCAGACCAACAAGATCCGCTGGGGCTGCCCGCACCCCGATGACATGCACATCGAGGGCGCGATCCCTGGTATCAAGTTCGCACTCGGCGAGAACCCCCGCCGTTCGAACCGCGGCCCGGGGCGCGATGTGGGCGGGGCGGCCGCCGAGTCCCGCTATCCCGCGACCCGCATGGGTGTGGAAATGCTCATCCGCGACCGCTTCACCGCCGCGAAGGAGTACGCGGCCCGGAGCGGTGCGAGGCGGGACCTCGAACTCGAGGCCCTCGCGGAGGTGCTCGCCGGCAAGCGGTTGGTGCATTGCCACAGTTACCGGCAGGACGAAATGCTCATGCTGGCCCTCGTGGCCCGGGACTTTGGTTTCAGGATCGGCACCTACCAGCACGCGCTGGAGGGATACAAAGTCGCGGATTACGTGCGGGATTATTCCGGCGGGGCCAGCGGCTTCACGGACTGGTGGGCCTACAAGGTCGAGGTGCAGGACGCCATCCCCGCAGCCTTCCCCATCATGCATGAACAGGGAGTGGTGGTGAGTTTCAACTCCGACAGCAACGAACTGGCACGCCGCATGAACACCGAGGCGGCCAAGGCCGTGAAGTACGGGCCCGTCACCGAGGAGGAGGCGCTCAAGTTCGTCACCATCAACCCGGCGAAGCAGTTGCGCATCGACCACCTGACCGGCAGCCTCGAGCCCGGCAAGGACGCGGATGTCGTGCTCTGGTCCGGCTCGCCGTTGTCGGCCTTCACCCGGTGCGAAGCGACGTACGTGGACGGGCGAGAACTCTTCTCGCTCGCCGCCGACGCCGCCGCCCGTGAGAAGATCAAGGCCGAGCGCGGCCGCCTGATCCAGAAACTCCTCAGCGAGGGCAAGAAGAAGAAGGCCGATGATGCCTCGGGCAGGCCAGAGGGCGCCCCCGCCGAGCGCCCCGCCGGTCGCGGGCCGGGACGACGCAGGCCCACCGAAGAAGAAGCACAGGCCGCGGCGGTTGAGGCGTTCTACATCGAACTCTACGAGAGCGGCCGGTTCGGACACACACGGGGAGATTGCGGGTGCGGCTGGTCCCACGAACGGTGAGCGATCCGCTGTCGTTCGAGCATTCTCCGTTCACCAGGTCGTCACGCCTCACCGTTCCACTCAGATCGAGAAACACTATGAAGTTCAACTCACTTACCGCCGCCCTTGTTACCGCCGCGGCATTCGCCGCGCAGGCGCAGGACCTGGGCGTGAAGGCCCCGCCGCAGACAGCCCCGATCGCCATCATCAACGCGACGCTCCACCCCGTGAGCGGGCCGGAGATCCAGCGTGGGTACATTCTCTTTGACAAGGGCGTTATCCGTGCCATCGGCGACGGTTCTCCGCCCGCCGCGACGGGCACGAAGGTCATCGACGTCGGTGGCCGGCACGTCTACCCGGGGCTGATCAGCCCCTACACCCAGTTGGGCCTGACGGAGATCCAGGCCGTGCCTTCGAGCATCGACACGTCGGAGACCGGCCGCGTGACGCCCGAGGTTGTCGCGGTCAGCGCCGTCAATCCGGACAGCACGCTGATCCCCGTGACGCGCAGCAATGGTGTGCTCAGCGCCGCGGTCTTTCCATCGGGCGGGCTGATCTCGGGACAACCCTCGGTGATCCGGCTCGACGGCTGGACCACCGAGGAACTCACGGTGCGCCGTTCGATCGGCCAGGCGATGAACTGGCCCAACACGCGCACATTCACCGCCTGGTGGATGACGCAGAGCGAAGAAGACCAGTCGCAGAACATCCGGCGTGACCTCGACAACCTGCAGCGAGTCTTCGAGACCGCGCGGGCCTACGCCGATGCACGGG
Source organism: Phycisphaerales bacterium UBA2402 (assembly GCA_002343715.1). Lineage (GTDB taxonomy): Bacteria > Planctomycetota > Phycisphaerae > Phycisphaerales > UBA1924 > UBA2402. The sequence continues at coordinate 7,992 of DDSA01000194.1, forward strand.
CCGCCGACCCCGTCTCCCCGGCTGATCTGCGGTGGGAGGCGATGCGGCCCCTCTTCAGCGCCCCGGGGGCGGAGGGAGAGCCGCCCCGCCTGTACGTCCGCGCCGACACCACGGACCAGATCACCGGCGCGGT
>DDSA01000028.1 GCA_002343715.1 Phycisphaerales bacterium UBA2402
CTTCCCTCACTCGCCGACATCCGGGCCGCCGCGGCGCGGATACGCCCTTATGCCCGCCGCACGCCGGTGCTGACGTGCGGCGCGGTGGATGCCCGGGCGGGGGCGCGCGTGTTCATGAAGTGCGAGAACATGCAGAAGGTCGGGGCGTTCAAGTTTCGCGGCGCGTGCAACGCGGTTTTCGCGTTGACGGATGAAGAATCGCGGCGGGGCGTGGTGTGCCATTCATCGGGGAATCACGCGCAGGCGCTCGCCTTGGCGGCGCGGCTGCGGGGCATCCCGGCGCACATCGTGATGCCCAGCAACGCCCCCGAAGTGAAGAAGGCCGCGGTGGCGGGGTACGGCGGGCGGATCAACTACTGCGAGCCGACGCTGGCGGCACGGGAAGAGACGCAGGCCCGCGTCATCGCCGAGACGGGCGCGACGGAGATTCATCCCTTCAACAACCCGCGGATCATCGCGGGGCAGGGCACCGCCACGCTCGAACTGCTCGAAGAAGTGCCGGATCTGGATGTGGTCATCGCGCCCGTGGGCGGCGGCGGCCTTCTCAGCGGCACGGCGACCGCCGCGAAGGGCCTGAACCCATCGATCCGCGTGATCGGGGCCGAGCCGCAGCGGGCGGACGATGCCGCCCGCTCGCTCGCGGCGGGGCGTGTGTTGCCCTCGGAGAACCCGCGCACCATCGCCGACGGGCTGCTGACCTCGCTGTGCGATCTCACCTTCGCCGTCATACGCGAGCGTGTGGAGCGCATCATCACGGTGCGGGAGGAGGCCATCCCCGATGCCATGCGCTTCGTGTGGGAGCGGGCCAAGATTATCATCGAACCCAGCGCCGCCGTCGGGTTCGCCACGCTCTGGGAGGGTCAACTTGATACGCGGGGGCTGCGCATCGGCATCATCGTGTGTGGCGGGAACGTGGACCTCGCCCGCCTGCCATGGCAGGCCGGGGCCTGACCCGCCGCCCTCGTCAGAAGCAGCCCGCTGCCTCCCATTGCCGGAAGAAGACCTCAACGTCCGATCCGTCGGTGCCGCCGCTGCAATCAACATCACCGTCGGTCCCGCCCTGCTCCCACGCGAGGAAGAAGGCTTCGACGTCGGCGCCGTCCGAACCGCCATCGCGGTTGAAGTCCGCAGCGCAGGGGCAGCACCCCTGCAGCGCCGCGATGCCGCGTGCCTGCACGGGTCCGATGGTGATGAAACTGCCGCCGATGATGAGGTCGCCGTTCCATTCGCCCAGCCCGAAGGCGCTGGGCCAGTTGCCGGAGGTAGCGGAGTTTGGGGTGGCCGAGTCGCGGAGACTTCCGTCGACCGATACCCATTGATTCCCCTGGAGTTTGCCGAAGTTGTTGATTCCCGGGAATGCCGTGCCCGCGAAGTAGAGGTCGTTGGATTGCCCGTTGTGCCATCCCCGCAGCGCTGACACCCTGCCGGTGCCGAGGATCTGGCCGACCGTTGACCACGCCGATCCGTTCCACTTCGCCACGTTCGATGTCCCCGATCCGGTCACGCCGAACTGGGTTCCTCCCACGTACAGCGCCGTCCCGGAGCCATCATTATGGACAGTCATGGCGTCGAGATACTTGAGCGCATCGCTCAACCGGGACAGACCCAGCCCGATGCGTCGCCACGCACCGTTCACGAATCGCGCGGCCAGCTGCGTGGCCACGCCGTCCACCGTGTCGAAGCGGCCTACCGCGTAGAGCGCGGGGCCGGTGCCATCGTTGAAGATTTCAAGGTCCGCCACGTACGGAGAGAACGCTCCGGCAATCCCGACCCCGGTGCCCACCGCGCTCCACGATTCACCATCAAACTGCGCGATGCCGCCGAAGGGCAGGCCGAACCCACCCGCGACAAAGAGGCGCGGCCCCTGCCCCAGGTCCCCCACCACCATGTCCCAGATCGCGTGCCCCGCGGGCACGGTCAGGTAGACCGGCGCCCACGTGGTCCCATCCCAGGCCGCGATCCCTTCGGTCCCCCCCACGCCGCCGGCGCTGGTGAAGCGCCCCGCCACGAGCAAACGGTCTCGCCCGTTCGGCGACCCGATAGACGTCACCACCATCGAGGTGACAAAGCCGTTGGTGGACCCGGTCGACAACCCGGAGCCAACCCGAGACCAGGTGTCCGTAGCGGCCTCGTACCGGGCGAGAATGGTGGCGAAGGCACCGCCGATTTCAGAAAATGACCCGCCCACATACAGCCGCTCTCCCCGTCCGTCATCCCACGCGAGGATGGGATCAGCGTACCCGTTGCCAAGCCCCGGCAAACCCAGAAGCCCGCTGTACGTCGGGGTGCATTGTCCCGCCGCGGCAACAGCGAGGGCAAACAGCGAAGCGACCGGCAGACCGACTCGTAACAGCATGGGTAACCCCTGAAGATGTGAAGGGAAGTCCGGCACAAGAAATCACGGTCTATAGACTACCAAAACCCACCGGTGTGTCAAGCCCCCGACAGCCGGGAGAACTCCGGGGCAACCCCGTCGGAAACCCTACACTGGCCCGATGCCCGAGCCCCAGGAACCGCCGACATCAGGATCCATGAAAGCCGTCATCCTTGCCGGCGGGATGGGCACACGGCTCTCGGAAGAGACCGACCGCCTCCCCAAGCCGATGGTCCAGATCGGGGGACGCCCGATCTTGTGGCACATCATGAACCTGTACAGCCTGCACGGCATTCACGACTTCGTGATCTGTCTCGGGTACAAGGGGTACGCGATCAAGGAGTATTTTCACAACTACTTCCTCCACGGGTGCGATGTCACCTTCGACCTGCGGCGGCGCACCGCGCAGATTCACAACGACTCGACCGAACATTGGCGTGTCTCGCTGATCGACACAGGGCCGGAGACGATGACCGGTGGCCGCCTCAGGCGAATCGCGCAGTACGTCTCCGGCACGTTCTGCATGACCTACGGCGACGGCCTCGCGGACGTCGACATCACCGCCTCCATCGCGTTCCACAAGTCCCACGGGAAACTCGCCACCGTGACCGCCGTGAACCCGCCCGGCCGCTTCGGGGTGCTCGACCTCGCCGATCATCGCGTGGCCCGCATCACAGAAAAGCCCGACCGAGGAGACGCCTGGATCAACGGCGGCTTCTTCGTCCTCGAACCCGCCGCCCTCAACTACGTCTCGGGCGACTCGATGCCCTGGGAGCGCGAGCCGATGGAGCGTCTCGCCGCGGACGGCCAACTGATGGCCTTCGAGCACTCCGGATTCTGGCAGCCGATGGACACCCTCCGCGACAAGCACCTGCTCGAAGACCTGCACCGCCGCGGTGATGCGCCGTGGCTGGGTCGCGCCAGGTCTTCCTGAACCATCCGCCGCGGCCCAGAAAGCACCTCCGGCCCATGGAGCTCACTTGCCACGAACGGTGAACCTCGATTGACTACCATCGCCCGTCCGTGTCACAGCCAATCCCCGCACAGACAACCGTGTCCGCACCCGATGATTACCGCCGGTGGGTGCCCAACGCGCTGACGGGGTCGCGGCTGGTGATCGCGACGGCCTTCTTCGTGCTGCTGAGCGTCTGGCACTACCCCGCGCGAGAGCTGGTCGTCAGCCCCCGCCACCCGGTGTGGCCCTACCTGTGGGCCGCGGCGCTCTTCGGCCTCGCGGCCCTCACGGACGCGATCGACGGTCCCCTGGCCCGCCGGTGGAAGACCGTCAGCAAGTTCGGGCGTGTGATGGACCCTTTCGCGGACAAGGTGCTCGTGGTGGGCGCGTTCATCATGCTGGCCGGACCCGCCTTCGGGATCGATGTGCCGGGACGCCGAACGCTGCAGGTCAGCGGCATCACATCATGGATGGTCGTGGTCATCCTGGGACGCGAACTGCTGGTCACGAGCATCCGCTCGGTGATGGAGCAATCGGGCGTCGATTTCTCGGCCACCGTGACCGGGAAAATCAAGATGGTCGTACAGGCGTGCGCGATCCCGTTTATCCTCGTACTCCTGGGGATCACGGAGGTGGACCACGGGTCGTTGGGGAGGCTGTTGATCGATTCCGCGGCGTGGCTCACGGTACTCGTCACGATTGCAAGCGGGATCCCGTACGTTGCCCGCGCGATCCGAGTGGGGATCAACTCGGGCCGGAGTTGATTCGATGAGACGCCCGCCACCACGATGGATTACGGTATTCGGCCTTGGAGCCATGCGACCCGCCTCGGGCACATGGGGTTCACTGCCACCGGTCGCGCTGGCGGCCATTCTCATCGCGGCCGGATTCGGGCCGGGGGTCGCTCCGTGGATCTATCACGGGGCCATCGGGCTCGTGTTCATCGCCGCCTGCCTCGCGTGCATATTGGAAGGCGACAGAGCCGAAGCCCATTTCGGCAGGAAGGACCCGGGCGATGCGGTCGCTGATGAGGTCGCGGGGCAGTGCATCCCGCTGATGTTTCTCCCGATCATGGCGTTTCAAACCCCCACCCTCGCCGCGGTGACGCTGGTGTACGCCTTTCTTGCCTTTCGCGTGCTCGATATCGTGAAACCGTGGCCGGCGAGCGGCTTGCAACAGGTTCCGGGTGGGTGGGGCATCCTGCTCGATGATCTCATCGCCGGGCTGTATGCCGCCGTGGTGGTGCAGGTCATGTCACGAATGATGCTCGCCTGATGTGCTTTGGCCGGAGAAATTGCCCGGTGCGGCCAGATCCCCGAAGGCCTCGGCAAAATCAAAGACCGCACGGAATGATGCGGGCGTGTCCTCGGGCCGGCACAGCAGTTTCTTCGACTCGACCATCGCGAAGACAATCCTGCCGAAGTCGTCCGTCTCGCTGATGTTCCAGCGTCTGAGGACCGTTCCGGCCAGACGGCCGTAACGCCGGATGGCATAGTCCCGCAATCCCAGGCAGAGTTGCTCCCCGCTCACGTGATCGCTGGGATCGGGAACGCCATCGGCGGGGACCGCCACCTTGTCTCCGTGCACCAAGCGCACCGTGTGGGCCAGCCCGTCGAGCACGAAGGCATGCGATTCGGGCGGGTACCCGACAGAGTTTGGCTTGATCTGTTCCCTGTCCGACATGTGGTTACTCATCGAATACGCACTCAAACCGAGCTCCCGAGGCGGTTCAGACCAAGGGAGCACCATGCCAATCGTATTCCTTCCGTAATTCATCGGCCAACGGAGGCGCCCCGCTCAAGACCCTTGACTCCGAGCGCCATGACGTACGCTCCGGGGATGCCCCCCCGAGTTGTGAGCCTCTCTCCCGCGGCGACGGAAATACTCGCCCACATCGGCGGTGCCGGCCTGCTGATGGGCGTCATGCACGATCCGATCACTCTGCAGGGGCCCACGGCCCCTCGGATAGCCCCCGTACAACTGTCGAGTCTTCGACCGGACATCCTGATCGACATCATCGAGCCGGACGCAACGCCGACGATGTCGCACGATGCTCACCGGCGTGTGCTGCGATTCTCGCCTCGAACCGTCGAAGAGATCCTCGATGCTCACACCCGGATCGGCGAGGCCGTCGAGCTGGAGCGGGAGGCCATGCACGCGGTGGTTCGGCTGCGGGAACGGCTCTTCACGGCGGCCGAGCGTGTGAACCCCTATGTCGATGGACCTGCGGTCGCTGTGATTGTCGGTTCGGATCCGATCCGCATCGGGGGAGACTGGATTCCACAACTCGTCGAGCGCGCGGGGGCGGTTCATTCTCTCAATCCGACCGTGCCGTCACCCCGCTCGGGGGCCGCGGCTGGGCCGCAGCACGCGGAACGCCGCGCGGGGCCTGACGTTGAGGCTTCGGAGACGGACTTCCTCCGATCCTTGCCTGAAGCGGTCCTGATCGCGCCCCGTCGGGGCGACGCCGCGACGATCGTGTCGGATCTTGCACGTCGATCCTGGTGGCAGGACCTTCCGGCGGTGCGGAAAAAGCGCGTAAGCGTGCTCGCCGATCCGTCTGTGCTTACCCGGCCCGGCCCCCGTGTTGTCGAGGCGTTCGAGCAACTCGTCGAGTGGTTGAACCACTGAATCAACGCTCCGCGAAAGACGAAGAGCCTTGTGCCACACTCTCAGATGCCGACGCTGACGGAGAGTACGGTCACATCATCGGCGAGCGACTCGCTCCCGGCGTACTCCTGCAGAGCGCGGAGAATCTCACCGACATCCGCGAGTTCATCCGCGGCTCCGGCCAGGGCCGCGACCGCGCCTTCGATCCTGAACTGCTCACCCTCATCGGCTCCGTGCTGCTCGACGACCCCGTCGCTGAAGACCACGATCCGGTCACCGGGTGCGAGAGGAACCGTGGTGGAGCGGTAGTCCTCATCGGCGGAGATCCCGAGCGGCATGCACTGCGGCTGTGGCCCGCGGCAGACTTCCGTTCCCGAACGGCTGAGCCAATACCCATGCCCGGCATCGACATAACAGAGCGTGCGTGCCGGGCCGTCGATCACGCCGACCCACAGCGAGATGAACTCCCCGGAGGCCAGGCGGGTCACGACCTCGCGGTTTACCTTGGACACGGCCTCCGCCAGGTCCGGCCCGTCGCGGAGTGCGGCCCGCAACTGGGTCTGCGCGGCCGCCATGAGCATCGCCGCGCCGACACCCTTGCCGGAGACATCGCCGAGAAACACGGCCACACGACCCCCACCCAGGTCGATCACATCGGCGAGATCGCCGGCGACCAGACGGCCCGGGATGTTACGGAATGCGTACCTCACGCCACCGATCGTCCCGCCGGGGGCGGGCATGAGTCGTTCCTGGGCGTGGCGAGCGGCGTGCAGGTCGCCCTCGAGACGGCGGTGCCTGTCATCAAGGGCGCGCCGGCTGAGTTCGGCCATTGCCAGGCCGGCGAGGTGCGCGACAGCGGCGATGAAGGGCGCCGGCTCGGTGTGGGTCGGCGCCTCGCGGTCGGCGTTGTCGATGTACGCGAAAGCCACGACGTTACCCGCCACGATGATCGGGGCGCACACCGCGGTGCGCACGCCCGCGGTCATGATCGACACCGCGTGCCTCAACACCGAGTCCGCCGTCAAGGTCGCTACCTCGCCGCCCGATGCCGCGCGTATGAGCGACTTGCTCACCGGGAAACCCACCGCCGCTTCTCGCCCGCCGTCGATCGAGCCGAGCACGGTCACGGCATCGCTCGATCCGATGGGCTTCACCATCGCCGCGCGGCGGTAGCCCGTGCCCTCCGCCAGCGCCTTCACAATGACCTGAGCCACAGCGACTTCGTCCGTCGCGCTGTGCAGCCCCGCGGCAAGGTTCATCACCAGGCTGAGCTGACGTTCGGCACGGCTCAGCAACTCCTCCGATCGGACCGTTTGAACCCGGCCCTCGCTCTCGGCCATGCGGAACGTCGTGCCGGGCATGGGCATCGGCGCTACCGAGCCGAGTTGAACTCGGAACGACCAGCGCGCGATTCCGATCAGGTCGCCGTGGTCGAGCGGCGTGGGCCGCCCCGGCTCCAGTTTCGCACCGTTGAGAAGCGTCCCCTGACGGCTGGTGCGGTCTGAGACAAACCAACCGCCGCGCCGACATTCGATGGAACAGTGCTCACGCGAGACGCTCTGATCCGGCAACTGAATGTCGCAGTGCGATTGTCGCCCGAGGAGCGTTGGTTTCGCTGTAGACACGGTGTACGGCTGGAGCGATGCATCACCGATCGGGACAAGGATCATCGGCACCGCGGAGGATTGCATTTGCGTCGTCATTCCGGCGGTTGTAGCCATGCAACACTCGAATCGTGGCGATTAGTCGATGCCGATAACCGGTAACATGAGCCTTATTACCAACATTAACCTTACAATCCTCAACAATCCTTCCAGATTCGGTTGAACACGCTTCCACCAAAGAGGGGAAGGCCCTATCTTATTCTAATACGGGCCTTCCCGCATCGGGGTGTTCTCGTTCGGGACCTTTTTCCGAAGGAGGCTCGTGTTGAGTGGGTCGTCTTAGCAGGAGTAGAGACATGGGAGTTCGCGGATACGTTGTGGGCGCGTGCTGCGCCGCGCTGACTTCGTCGGTCGCGAGCGCGGGACCGGACTGGATTGAACGAAATGATGCCGGGTCGAGCATCGGCACAGCGCAGGTTCCCACCCGAAGCAGCACGAACCTGACCCTGTCGAGTCTGTCTGGGTCCTTGAGCAGCAGCCTCGATCAGCCTGATTACGAAGACCTGTACTTCATCCGGATCGCCAACCCGGGCACCTTCAGCATCCGCCCCGCGTTCGCCGAGTTCGACCCTGTGTTGTACCTGTTCAACATCACCGTCAACGGCGAGGGGTACGGTCTGCTCGGGAACGATGATGAAAGCCCGACATCAAACCTGCCCAAACTTATGGGCGCGTCGACCGACGGCACCATGGTGATCGTGACGTTTCCCGGAGACTATGTGCTCGCCGTGACAACGCAGGGCCGCCACCCCTTCAGCCGTTCCGGCGACATTTTCAATCTCGCCTCGCCCACCGAAATCTCCGGACCCGACGGGCCCGGAGGCATCAACCCGCTGGAAGGCTGGCGCGGGTCGGGGCAGACCGGACGCTATGGGTTCACGCTCGAGGCGACCGAGTTCCCTCGGACCCCGGCGCCCGGCGTTGCTCTGACGCTGATCGCGGGAGTAGTCGGACTCACGGGACGTCGGCGGCGCGCCTGAGTCTTCAGTTCACTGTGCGAACAGCCCAGCCCCGGGCGAGGGCTGCCTCATGGGGTTTCGCCGCGCGCTCATAGATCGCCGCGAGCGCCTCGGCGGCCTCGGCCCTCAGTGAGGGCGTCACAAGCATCGGCCCGAGGGATTCAAGGGCCGGGCGCAACGTATCGCCGGCCAGGCCGTCTTGCCCGAGATACGCGAACCCCAGCCCCAGTCGCAGCGCCCCCTCTGCCCTGTCGCGGGGTGTGGTCTGCTTGGCATCGGCGTAGACCTTGACCGACCGTTCGAGCAGGATCATGGCCTGTTCGGTCTCGCCGAGTTTGGCGTACATCAGCCCCGCGTAGCCCAGGGCCTCTGCCTGATCCAGCATCGCCTTGTTGCCCGCCTCCGAGATCCACTGCGCCGCTTGCTTGGCCATCGCCGCGGAAGCGCTGTCCGCGTTGATCTCGAAGAGACATCGCGCCAACGCGAGTTGGGCGTTGGCCACGGCGGGGTGATCCGGTCGATACTTGGCCGATCGCTGCTCCAGCACGTGCCGGAGCAGCGGCAACGCCTCCTCGGCCTTGCCCTGCTCGAGCAGACACATCGCCAGGTTCAGTTCCGCCGTGACCGTGTTCAGCGAATCCTCGCCCGCCCCGGCGCTGACGATTCGGAGCGATTCCCGCAGCAGTCGCTCCGCCTCCGCGTACTCACCACGGATCGCGTGCGGCTTTGAAAGATTGTTCAAACTCGCGGCGATGGCGATGGTGGCCCCCGCGGCGTTCGCCGCCGCTTCCGCCGTGCGAGCAGCCGCGGCGTCC
>DDSA01000096.1:0-45533 GCA_002343715.1 Phycisphaerales bacterium UBA2402
GGTCCCGCGGCGGGGGCCGCCGGCGGGGGCGCGGGGGGGCGCATCGCGATCTATGCGGCGGACGACCAGTTCAGCGGACGGGTCGCGGCTTGCGGCGGATCGGGGTTCTCCGCCGGCGCGGTCGGCACGATCGTTCGCGCCGATGCCGATGGGGAGATTGACATCACTCTTTCCAACTGCGGCGTTGAACCCGCGGGGCCGACACGCTTGTTCAACCTGCCGGTGCGGGATATCTCGCTTTCGGACAACGCCTTGGTGCATGTTTGGCAGACAACGCCCCTGAGGGATATCGGGGTAACTCGGGGAGCGCAGTTGTCGGTAGCCGGTGCAAGCCAAGCGAGGTCAATCTCGATGCGAGGCCCATCGGGTTTGGTGCTCGAAGGGCCGATGATCCTCGGTCACGTGCAACTCGAGCGAGATCCGATTTCCGGTGGGGGGCCGTCGGTGGATCTGCGAGGGAGGTATCAGGTATCTTCATTTGTAATGGAGTCGGGTCTTGTGTACTCCGGAATCAGGCAAGGGCACGATGGGCTTGACATTCGCAGCGATGGCGACATTGTGATCGAGGCTCCCGCTCGGATACTGCTCGATGGCGCGGGGAACATCAGTGCTCTCGGTGAGGGCGCTCCCCGCGGGGTGGCTCAGTTCGGCGCGGGTGCTGGTCACGGGGGCGGCGGAGGGGCTTCCGAATCGGGCATGGCCGGTGGCGGCGCGTTCGGCGTACCCGAACGTCCGGAGTCACTCGGTTCCGGTGGTGGACCCGGAGCGCACCCGGTTTCTCTTGGTGGACCGGGTGGGGGCTATCTGCGCTTGACCGCCTCGGGCACGATCATGCTTGACGGGACCGTTTCGGTTCGCGGCGGCAACGGCTGGAGCGTCGATGGTCTGTCCTCGGGTGGAGGTGGCGGCTCGGGCGGAAGCGTGTGGCTGTTCGCTCCTGCGGTGATCGGAGACGGATTCATCGATGCGAGCGGAGGTGATGGCGCGAACCTGTACCGGAGCGACTCGGCGCGTTGCGGCGGCGGCTCCGGAGGACGGATCGGTGTCTTTTCCTTCGCACGGGCTTTGCCCGAATCACACCTGATCGTGAATGGAGGCGGTGGATATCTTCCCGGGGAGCCGGGCTCGGTTTTCTTTGGTTCTTCATCGATCGCGCTCCTGGATGAACCCTCGGGAGGCTCGCACAGATCGGGCAGGTTCATCGAGTTGTCGGTCGAGGCGCGGGGTGATGGACCGTTGACGTTACAATGGAGGCGGCAGGGTGTGCCGATCGAAGAAGGCTTTGACGGCCGGTTTTATGGAGTGAGAGGAAACGTGCTGTCGATCGATGATCTTCGATGTGAGGATTCGGGGATGTTCGATTGTGTCATCTCGGATTCACACGGCGGGTTTGCCACGCCCCCGGCACAGATCGTTGTTGTGCCCGCGAGCGACCTGACCGGCGACGGGACCGTGGACGGGCAGGATGTGGAAGAGTTCTTTGTCGCGTGGGAAGCGGGCGGAGCAGTCGCTGATCTCAACGACGACGGCGGCATCGACGGGGCGGACGTCGGGTATTTCTTTGAACTGTGGGAGCGAGGGTGTTGAACTCGGCACGCGACATCCGTTGGTCGGAGAGCATGTGACATACGCCAACAGCGAGTCCGGAGCGGAATGGTTCGCACGGCCGGACAACGACACCGGGAAGCCGGGATTGTCTTTTTCGTGCACGATGTGCGGCAACTGCTGTTCGGGCGATGGCGGCTATGTTCTGTTCACCGATGCGGAGTCGGAAGCCCTTGCCGCGCGCCTGGGAGTAACCGTCAGCGAGTTTCTTGATCGATACACGCACGACACCATCGCGGGCCGATCCCTCCGAGAGAAAAAGTCCGAATCGGGATACGAGTGCATCTTTCTGGACCGCAACTCCATTCCCGGCAAGGGTGTCTGCGGCGTGTACGAGGATCGGCCGATGCAGTGCAGGACCTGGCCCTTTTGGAGGAGCAATCTCGCGGGGCCGTGGTCTTGGGCCAACGCGGCCAAGACGTGCCCGGGTTTGAACAGCGGGCGGAGGTACTCGGTGCAGGAAATCCGCGTTCTGCGCGAGAAAGTGGACATGTGAACCGCGACATCCCGCCCGACCCCGGTTCCGCGGCGGCGTGGCTCATGGCGGCGGACCGCGCAGAGGTGCGTGCCGATCTGGAAGCTGTCTATTCCCTCGCCGCTGACCAGATCACACAACGCGGCCCGGCCTGCTGGGCGAGCGGGCGTTGCTGCAACTTCGTCCGAACCGGCCATCGGTTGTATGTGACCGGGTTGGAGGCCGCGTACGTGGTGCGGGCGCTTGGCGGCAGGCCTGATGAGACTGCGCTGGACGCGGCGGAACAACGAGGCGATTGTCCGTACCTGGCTTCGAACTTGTGCGGGATACACGCGATCAAACCGCTGGGGTGCAGGGTGTATTTCTGCGACCGATCCGCCGAGGAATGGCAGCAAATCCTGAGCGAACGGTGTCTGTCGCTCATCCGGGTGCTTCACGAGAAATACGGTGTGGAGTACCGCTACGGCGAGTGGCGTGCGATGCTCCGGCTGTTTCCTTCTACTGTTCGGGCTGCGGGGGCTGGCGGCGGGTGATGCGAAGACGAACCGTGCGGTTGGCGACTTCGGCCCGCGCGCCCGCCGGCAGATCGGCGAAGACCGCTTCTTTGCTGGAGATCCCGGTCTCGAGTTCCTCGAAGGACAGCGGGAGGGTGGCGATCAGCGGCGTAACACGATCTTCGATCTGCTTGATCGCCGGCCCGGGGCCGGTGATGGTGACATCGGTCAGGAAGCGGTCTTGCTCGGGAATTTCGATGTCCCACTTGCCGAACTCGCCGGGGGCAACGCGCAGGTGGATGGGTACGGATGCAATGCGGATCGAACGAGACTGAGACCGTGGTGTCAGCAGGACTTCGACCCGTACCGGATCAAGACGGGCATGATTGGAATCCGCGATCTCGGCCGGCAGCTGAACCGCCACCCCCGCGAGGCTCTGCCGACGGCCTGGAGTGAGGCTGGCGAGTGATGCGGGTTCGACACGGGCGATCGCCGTGCTTTGCGGGGTGAGCAGGGCCGCTTCGCTCCGCGGCAGCGTCAGGGTTACCACGGCGGGCTTGACCTCGGAGACGCCCTCGGTCAGATCCGTCGGCACACTGACGGAGACTTGAACACTCATGCTGATGAGTTGATCGATGAAGACCTTGACGCTCGACGGTTCCACCCTTTTGATCGTCACGCCGCGGTTGCGCAACTCCGGGTGCTGACGGATGGCCTCAAGAAGATTGATGGTGTGCTCGCCGGGTTCTTTGGGTACCCCGTCCATCCCCGGGGAGAAGGTGAGCGGTTTGCGAAAGATGCGTTCCGCCGCGTCGATGGCGAGTGTTGACCCGACAAGGTCCACGCGGGCACGAACTCTGTTCGCGCCGTTCTCGCCCGCCTCGATGATGTCGATTGTCCGATCGCTCCCGGGTTGGGGTGCGAAATAACACTCGGGCTGCGCCTCGGCGGGGCGGAGGCTCTCGGCCTCCGCGAAGACCCAGATCAACGCGGCGATCAGCGAGACCCCGAGAATGTTTCGTGTGCGGTGGAGCATGACGGTTCAGGTTTCGGTGTGTCGATGGGGTTCATCGGCGAGGGCCATATGACCGGCGATGCTGGCCTCGTTTGGATCGGAAGCGGCCGCGGCGTGTGGTGCAGGGGCGGTACGCGCGGCGCGGCGCATGGCCGAGGTGAGACGCCGCTCGAGTTCCGGTCCGAGTTCGGCCGGGGAGTACCGGTCACTGAGTCGGCCGCGCTCGGCGATGCGAACGGAGCCGGTCTCTTCGCTGACGACGATGACAATAGCGTCGCATTCTTTGCTCAGGCCCACAGAGGCGCGGTGACGGGAGCCTAACCCTTCCTCCGGCATGTCTTCCGGCTCGGCGAGGGGGAGTTGGACGCCCGCGGAGTGGATGGTCCTGCCGCGGATAATCACGGCGAGGTCGTGCAGGGCCGAACCTGGAAAGAAGATTGTCTGGAGCAGCCGCGAGGACAACTCCGCGTTCAGCACCGTGCCTCCCTCGACCAGCCCGGAGAGACCGATGGAGCGTTCCACGGCGATAATGGCGCCGAACTTGGCTCGAGATAAATAAGTTGCCGCGGCGGAAATTTCCGCCACCACGTGCTTGATGTCCTTGGGCGTGCCGCGGAGAAACGGAGTCTCGCCGAGGCGGACCAGGGCCCGCCGGAGTTCGGGCTGAAAAATCACGATCAGGGCGATGGCGACAAGGGCCAAAAACCTGTCGTACAAAAGCCCCAGCCGCTGAAATGAACCGGTCCCGCCGAGCACACGGCTGGCCAGCGTGACAAGCACGAGCACGAGCAGAAAGCCCTTGAGCGCTCCCGCGGCACGGGTGCCCTGCACGAATCGCATCACGGCGAAGACCACCAGCCAGATGAGCGCAAACTCGAGTGCCACCTCCCACACCGGGTAGGCGGCCAACCGATCCACCATGCTCGCGAGGCGGTCAAGAAACTGCATCCGGTCCAAGTCTATCGGCGCGCCGGGGCCGAGGCGCTCTACGCTTGGATCCTGTGCCCTACCAAATCGTCGAGTTTCAGGCAACCCCGAACCCCAACGCCGTCAAGTGCGTGTTGGACAGTTCGCCCACCGCGGGCTCCATGCGGAGTTATTCTTCGGCGGCACAGGCCGGCGACGATCCTCTCGGCTCGGCCCTTTTCGCCATCCCCGGCGTCACGAATCTACTCATCCATGACGGGTGGATCGCCGTAGGCAAAGACCCCGGGGTCGATTGGAAATCCGTCAAGGCCGGAATCAAGAAAGTGCTTGGTGAAGCGACCTAAGTCGGATACTAAGCCGGCCGCGCGACGCGACGCCCGTATTGTCGCCGCACTCTCCGCATGGTTCAGCGTCAACGCTCGCGACCTGCCGTGGCGCCGGGTCGATCCTGCCACCGGAAAGCGAAACCCGTACTGGTGTCTCGTCAGCGAGTTCATGCTGCAACAAACGCAGGTGGCTCGTGCCGTCGAGAAGTTTGTTCCGTTCATCACGAGGTTTCCAACTGTCCGGGCGCTCGCCCGGGCCGATCTCGACGATGTGCTCGCCGCGTGGTCGGGCCTGGGGTATTACCGGCGAGCCAGGAATCTCCATGCCGCGGCGAACCAGATTGTCACGCTGCACGGAGGCCGGGTCCCTGAATCCGTTGAAGAACTGCGGATGCTGCCGGGTGTGGGCCGGTATACGGCGGGCGCGATCGTGTCGATCGCCATGGGCCGAACGGCACCGATCGTGGACGGGAACGTCCTGCGGGTGCTGATGCGTCTTGATGGTGTTCGTGGGTCCGCGACCGGAAAGGAAACGGAGCAATGGGTCTGGTCGCGTGCCGAATCCTTGACAGCGTTGGCGGGTCCACGCATCGCGAGGTTCAATGAAGGGTTGATGGAACTGGGCGCAATCATCTGCACGCCCGCAGGGCCGCGTTGCTCCGCTTGCCCGCTTCTCCGGGACTGCCAAGCCGCCGCACTGGGGCTGCACAAGTCGATCCCGCCCCCGAAGAAATCCGCCCGGGAGAGGCGGTTGCTCCAGGTCTGCTTGCTGGTGCGCGATCGGTCGGGTCGGATTCTGTTGGAGCAACGTCCTTCGCGGGGCTTATGGGCTGGTCTGTGGCAAACCCCGACCATCGAAGTTGAATGGACTGAACGGAAACAGGCATATTCCTGGCTCGAGGGGGTGACGACGGAGAAGTTGTTCGGGGCCAAACCAAGGCGCACGGATGTCTTTGATCGCATGCTGTCACATCGCAAAGTCAGGTTTGAGGTTTGGGAGGTGCCGGATATCAGCGATGCCGTACTTAGTCGATATCTCACCAGTGCGATCCTCGGTCCGCACGTATCCACACCGACAGCCCGGCGGGTATGGCGCACACCCGTACAGGTGGAAACACTCGCTCTCTCGGTGCCGCAGCGGCGGATCCTGCTGCGGCCGGAGGTGAGAAAGGGCATGGTCCGAAATTCCCGGATGCGTCCACTTCAAGGCTGCTAGGCTGTAGGCAGATGTCCTTCTCGCACGCGGGAGCAACGGCCGACTCTCACGACCTGGCACTTGCCCTCGCGCCTGTCTTGACCCGTGCGTGCGACGGTCGGCTGGGTCCGATCGAGTGGTTCCGTTCTCGATGGCAGCGGGGGGGAGCGGCCACCGGATTTTCGATCTGGAAGCGATCGGACGGCCGCGAGATCCCGGTCTTTGTGAAGTTTCCCATCGGTCCATCGGAGTACCGCTGGACAACCGAGATGGGTCGTGTCCGCGATTCGGATTGGGATGCGCAGTCCTCCTTCGAGCTTCCCACGCCGCGTGTGATCGCCCATGGCACCACCATCGGAGAGTACGACCTTGCCTGGATCATCACCGAGCGGCTCAGCGGGGCGCCTCTCGCCGCGGGCGTGGATGCCGCCGGGATACGCGACCTTCTCCGCGCCGCGGCGGAGTTTCAGGCTCGCGCGATGCGGGTGATGCCCCTGGGCGCTCGCCCCGCCGATCCTGACTGGGAGCGTCTGCTCCAGCGTTCAAAGGAGATCGCGAAGGAGGGCGAGATCGCCCACGCCGCCAAGTGGAAGGACGCGGTCAAGCGGGTTCACAAATCGCTGCCGATCCTCCGAGGTCGTTGGCATTCGCGCCCGATCAACGCCTGGTGTCACGGCGATCTTCACCCGGGGAACGCGATGCGTCGGGGCGAGGGGGGGTGCGTCCTTGCGGACCTGGCGCTGGTTCATCCGGGGCACTGGCTGGAGGATGCTCTCTACCTCGAGCGGCAGCATTGGGGACACGCCGACATGCTTTTCGGTGTGAAGCCGTTGACCGAACTCGCGCGACTCCGGCGGGAGCGTGGGCTTTCCGTCGATGATCATTACCCGGAACTCGCCAACGTGCGCCGGGTTCTCATGGCCGCGTGCGCTCCGGCGGTCATGGAGCGAGAAGGCAACCCCAAGTATCTCGATGCGGCCCTCTCGGTGATCGAGCGGATGCTCCCGCAAGCCGTCAAGTGACGCTCGCTACGATACCGCTCCGTACCGAATGAAATTGCTCGACCGTTACATCACGCGGCAGTACTTGACGAACGTAGCCGTGCTGACGGGTTGTCTTCTGCTGATCACCGTCCTGATCGATTTCGCGCTGAACTTCGACGAGTTCCTCCAGGTCGCGACGACCTCGGCGGGCGCTGAGCGGACACATTCATCGGCCGCCCGTGTGGGTTGGCTCACCGTTGTGCTCGTCTGGGATTTCTGGTGGCCGCAACTCGTGCAACTCTCCAACTACCTGATCGGGCTGACGATGATCGGCGGCATGGGATTCACGTGTGCACAACTCGTCAAGCACCGGGAGTTTGTTGCGGTTCTGGCGGGGGGTATCAGCCTCCACCGCCTCGCGCTGCCGATCGTGGTCTGCGGGGTCGTGTTGTCGTTCGTGTCCCTGGCATGCAGGGAGTGGATCGTTCCGGATCTGGCCCCCCTCCTGACCCGGGACCGAAGACAGATCGGGCGCCAGGGCATGACGGTGACGAGCCAACCCCTCTGCTCCGATTCTCGCGGCAGGGTGTTCTATGCCAAGGCCGTCGATCTCGAGCGGGGTGAGATCACGGGCCTGTGGGTGTGGGAGCGCGATCCGTCCGGGTTGATGACTCGTCGCGTCCGGGCCGAGAGCGCCCGATGGGACGGGGAAGCGTGGGTGCTGACGGGCGGATGGGCCGATGATGCACGGGCTTCGGACAACCGGACAACCGTGCCCGCTTCCACCGCCGTTGAGCGGATCGAGACCGATCTGGACCCGACCGCGCTTCGCCTGCGCAAGTTCGAAGGCTACGCCGGCAACCTGAGCATGGGGCAACTCGGGCGGTTGATCGAACGATTTCGTGCGGAACCCGGTGCCCCTCCGGAGCGTGTGGATCGCCTCGACCGTTTGCGGTGGGGTCGGGTGTCGTTGGCCGCGTCGAACATGCTGTCGCTGCTCATCTGCCTTCCGTTTTTTCTCCGGCGTGAACCATGCAACATGGTGGTGCAGTCGCTGTACGCCGCGCCGGTGGCCATCGGTGCGTTGGGCCTGAGCCTGACGGGCGCGACCGCGCCGATGCCGGGCCTGCCGCCCGCCACGGCGGTGTTTGTGCCCGTTCTTGTGCTGATCCCGCTGGCGATCGCGGCGGTAGGTTCGGTCAAGACGTGAATAGCATTACCGGCAGTCAGTCCCGGCGCACGGAGGCACCCGCATGTTCAACGAATCGTCAAATCCCTCTCAGTCAGGCCCCAACGCTGGTGGTCCGCTGGACACCACCGAACGCCGTATCTTCGCGCTCAAGAGACGGCTGATCCGGGAGGCGACGCTGGCGATCTCGATGCTCGAGGCCGCGCTCGCGGCCCTGTGGACGCTCGACGCCGAGGCCGCGCGGGCTGTTCGCCTGAGCGACGACAACATCGACCTTGAGGAAGTGCAGATCGAGCAGCAGGCGTACGAACTTCTCGCGCTCCACCACCCCTTCGGGCGAGATTTCCGCGTGCTCGTATTCATCCTGAAGGTCAATGCGGAACTCGAGCGCACCGCGGACCATGCCTCCGGCATCGCCAAGCAGGTTGCCAAAATCCGTGATGCACTCCCCGATGGTGCCCCGCCCCAGTGGCCCACCGCCCTGCGTGAGTTGGCCGAACGTGTCCCCGCGCTCTGCCACGAACTTATGCGTGCCGTTCTGGATGAAAACATCGATGCCGCTCGCCGCCTCGTCGCCGCGGACAGCATCATTGATCAACTCGAAAAACGCCTCTTCGAGGAGACCCAGGACTACATCAGGTCACGCGCCGGGTCCGATGCCGCCATCACAGTCGGGATGTTGATCTACCGGATCGGCAGGGAGTTGGAGCGAGTCGGCGACCTGATGGCGGGCGTGGCCGAGGATGTGGTGTATGTCGCCACCGGGGAGATCATCCGGCATGAGAAGCGACGCATCAGAAAAACGGCTTGATTCTCAGCGGTCGGCGAGGTCGGTGATCTGCGCCAGATGTTGTCCAGCGCCCATGTCCACCACCCGGTAGCGCAGCACGGACAAGGGTCTTCTCACAAAGGTGTGATTGATCCCAAGCACAGGCCTCCGGCGGGGCCACGAGGGCGCTGGACCGACGCCCGCGCGGGCGTGCGCATCTCCGAGATCACCGACAAGGCGGCGGATGCTCTCGCTCCCGCGCGGCGTATTGAAATCGCCCAGCACGATATCGGGCGGTGGAAATCCGTCGATCGATTCGCGTTCGCCGTCGGCGCGGTACACCGGGCCGCGATAGGCGCTGAGTGTCGCGGCGGCCTGTCCGAACATCCTCCATCGCGGGATGAGCGGGTCGCTCGGCAGGTCCACGAGCCAGATCACGGTGGGCCGGCCCCAGATGGCGGTGGTGTCGAGTTCGGCAAAGAGTGCCTCACCCCGATCGATGCTCACGAGACTTCCACCTCGCCACGTGCTCAACTGCGGTCGAGAGCCGGTGATGTTGAGAGGCGAGAACCCCCACCTCACGACAGGAAACCGACTCACGAGGGAGAGTCGGCCATCGCGGACCATGCCGCCCGAACCACCGACGGCGGACTTGATGACATCCCACTTCGTGTGGGCGGGCCGATTGGCGATGGCGACGATGGACGGAGCAAGCCCCGAGACCCTCTGAGCGAAGTCGTCCATGAAATCCGTGGCCGGGTTCCAGGCCACGATGCGGACCGCGCTGCCTGTCGGTGCCGCCCGAACGAAGTTCCAGACTCTCCACTCCCACACCGCAAAGACCGCACACGCCGCTGGGACGAGTGCGAACCATCTCCGACGGGTTCCGTGGCGCTGTGCCCCGGCATCGCCCAGACGCCGCAACAGCACCGCCGTCACGCTCAGGCCCACCGCGATCCACCCGGGAATCCAGAACACGAACTGCGACCAGAGAAATCGGTCGTTCACGACGCGCCCGACAAGCCAGAGCACGCACCCCGCCCAGGCGCACCACCCTGCCCAGCCGAAAAAACTGCGTATCGGGCCGCGTTTCAATCGAGCCTCATGAGTTTGAGCAGCGGCCCGCGCACCCTCGCCGGCATGACGCGGAGCATGTCGCGCATGTCATCGGCGAGGAAGAGGCTGGCCAGCACAACGAAGACCGCGGCGCACATCCCCCCCGTGACGATCAGTTGCGCCGCGTTCCCCGCGATCGCAGCCCAGTGGTCGCAGCGTTCCGGTCCGACGAGCGTCGTGAGGTAGTTGATCACGCGTGCGTTGCCCGCGATCGTCGAGCCCAACTGCAGGCGATGGTCCATCCACATGGCGACGCCGAAGGCCGCGAGCGCGACGAGCCAGGCCGGGACCATCGCCGACACCGTGGCCGTCCAGCGCCCACCCAACTTGTGAAACACGTACCACGTGCTGAGCATGCGGCTGAACATGACCCACCCGCCCGTCCACCAGGCGATTCCCTGCACCGAGGGGGACACAAACCCCGCGGCGGCCGAGGCGGCGATCAGCCCGATGCACTCGAAGGCCGAGAGCACGGCGAGCCTGCGGAACGCGCCCTGGGCCATGAGCACGGAGGTGCACAGCCCGAAAGTGATGCGCCAAGGATAGAACGCGCCAAAAATCAGGATCGCGGCGACGCTCTCCGCGAACTTCCCCTGCCACAGGATGCGCTCCAGCGGCCCCATGATGCTCGCCAGGCCCAGGCTGCAGATCGAGCCGGTGAACATCAGGGTCCGCAGCGCGCGGAGCGCCGCCGCGCGCTGCCGCTCCGGTTCACCCTTCATCCGCTGCAGCGCGGGTACAAGAACGATCATCGCGTTGTACGCGAGCATCACCCCGATCTGCCCGGTGATCTGGTAGGCGAAGAAATAGAACCCCACGATGTCGTAGGCCGCCTTCTCGTTCGCCAGGGTCAGCGCCATGATCGGGCCGAGCACGAGAAACGGCCCGTAGTCCATCGCGAAGTTCGCCAGCGAGTTTACCATGAGCCAGACCGCCTGGCGGATCATGCCGACCCACTGATCGAACTGCGGCGGGCGGGTCCACGGCGCCTCGCGCGTGATCAGGTACAGCGACACGGAGTCGAAGATCGAGTTGAGCAGCATCGGCAGCGCGAAACTCATCGGGCCGAAACCCATCCTCGCCAGGACGATCATCGCGACCTGACGGAACAGCCCCGACAACGCCATCTGCCAACTGAAGGCTTTGAATCGAAGGTCGAGCCTCAGCCGCGCGAAGAGGTTGTTCCCCACCGCGCCGATCGGCAAGGCCCAGAGCATCACCACGAGCATCCACGCCAGTTCGGGCTGGTTGTAGACCCGGTTCGCCAGCGGGAAGGCCGCGATGCTCCCCACGCTCGCCACGATGATGTTGTACGTGAACGCCAGCCAGAACGCCGCCCCGTCGTTCGAGCGGTACGCCTCCCGACCGCGCTGCACCAGCAGCGTTCCGGTGGACATGTCACGGCAGATCATCATGAACCCGGCCAGGGCCGTGGCCACGCCGTAAAGGGCGAAGTCACGGGGCAGCAGCCACCAGCCCAGGAGAATTTGGGCCGCGAACGTTGCGGCGCGTGTCCCGATCGTGGCCACCACCATCCACGACATGCCCCCGCCGACCGCGTGACCCAGCGCGCGGGATTCATGAGTTGTCCGAGGCTCCTGCCCATCGGTCGCTGGCTCGGCGGCGGGGCTGGGTGACTGCGTGGCCTGCGACATTGCTGTCCGTACGTTCGGGCGAAAGCGGTGCGTCGCCGTATTTCTCGGCGAAGGGAGACGTGCTTCCGATGGAAGACCGACCGACCGCGCATCCGGAAACGCCCCGGAACGGGTTGCAGATCTCTATCGGCGTTCATGCCCGTTCAGCATCGCGCGGCCTGCGGGGACGCGGGAGTATACCCTGACCCCCCCGCGGTCGATGGAGAAGCGGGCATCATCCGATAGAAGACGTTGACATATGTCCGCCCCCGCGCCTCCCCCCGCCCCGGAGATTCCGTACGCACGTCGCTTTTCGACGCCGGGGTGCTTCGCATGGTGTTTTGCTCCTTCACTCGTTGGGTTGGCGCTCGCCATGATGTTCCAGTTGTGGTTCATGCTCCCCCGATTCGGGACGGGCAGCAGCGACCTGAACCGCATGGTGGCGCTCGGGCAACACGTTCGGTCCACGTTTCCACCGAACTCGGCGATCGCGTTGGGTGATTCGGTGACGGTTGAGGGGATCGACGCTTCCATCGTTCGTTCGGCAGCGCCCTCGGGTTGGCATGTTGAAAACGCGGGGATCAACGGGTGCGACCGGGCCGAGGTCGCGGTGATCCTGCCCGCCGTGCTCGCGGCGAAACCCCGTGCCCTGATCCTTGTCTTGAGGCCGTTAAGCATCGCGCGACCGCCGCCGATCTCGGGGGATGGGGCCTTCGCCTACGCACTGGGGGGGTTCCGTGACCATTGGCCCGATGGGTGGCTCGGCCCGGATTCAGCGGGCTTGACGCAAGACCTCTTCGATCGACTTACCGCACCCCGCCTGCGGGCCGAGATTCACTTCCGAACCGCGGTGAACTACCTCATCAACGACACCCTCCGCGAACGGGTGCGTTCGGGCATCAAGTTCGCTCGGCCCGATGACTGGGTCGCGCCCTTCAACATGACCACGTCGATCTCGGGAAAGACCCTCGATGCCCATTTGAAGAATCTGGAAGAGGAAGTTCGTGAATCTTCGATGAAGATCGGATCGGGAGATGGCCCGCTCGTGATCGATACCACAGCGGACGAGGCGGACATGGAGCGGCTGATCGCCGCGATCCGCGCGGCGGGGGCGACCCCGGTCCTCATCGCCTCTCCCGTGCACCCCCGTCTCCGCGATGCCGAGGCCTTCGCCGCCGTGGGAGCCAGGTTGCGGATGCTCGCGCCGCGATGGGCTCAAACGTACGGTGGTGTGTACGCCGACGCTTCGAGTCTGCTGGACGAAACCGGGTTCGCCGATGGGCAACACCTCAACGCCGCGGGACGGGCCAAACTCTCGGAGTTCGTCGGTCGTTACCTTCCTCCCTTATCCAACGCTCCGGCGGGAACGCCGGGCATGTAACCAGTGCTGTTCCAAACCCCCGAGTTTCTGGTCGTCTTTCTCATCAGCGTGCTGGGCGTGGCGTTCCTGCGCCGCAACACCCATCAGCACTTCCTGATGACGATCCTGAGTTACGCCTTTTACGCCTGGTTTGATGTCCGGTTTCTGATCCTGCTGCTCATCACCTCGCTCGTGGATTACTCCGCGGCGCTGGGCATGGACGGCGTCCAACTCTCGTGGAAGAAACGCTGGAAACTCTCCGGGTTTGTGCTGGGCATGTCGGCGGTCAGCCTGGGTTTGAACTGGCCCCTGATCCAGAGCCACGGCGAGTTTTCATTCGCCGCGTTCTCCATCGGCGAGTTCGTCACGCCGCGGTGGAACGGGTTTCTGCCGTCGGTGGTGGCGTGCATCGTCTTCGCCGCGGCGTGGCCGTTCGTCTATGAACTGCTCTTCCGGTCCTACGACGGCGAGCGGCGGCGCAAGGCCTTCCTGGTGGTGAGCGTGATCTGCAACCTCGCCGTGCTAGGGTTCTTCAAGTATTTCAACTTCTTTGTTGATTCGCTGATGCTGGCATCGTCCGGCCTGGGTCTCTCGCTCAACCGCCCGCACCTCGACGTGCTCTTGCCCCTGGGCATCAGTTTCTACACCTTCGTCTCCATGAGTTACACGATCGACGCCTACCGCAAAGAACTGAAGGCCGAGCAGTCCTTCATGCGGTTCAGTCTGTTCGTGTGCTATTACCCCCACCTGGTCGCGGGGCCGATCATCCGTCCCGACAACTTCCTGCCCACGCTCCACGAACCCTGGCGGTTCGAGTCTAAGCGGATCATCTCCGGCTTCCACCTCTGCCTCAACGGCCTCTTCAAGAAGATGCTGATCGCCGATGCCGTGGCCCCGCTGGCGGATCGAATCTTCACCGATCCGGCGGGTGCGGGGCTGCCCAGCCTCGCCATCATGCTCGGGGCGGCCCTCTTCGCCGTGCAGATCTACTGCGACTTCTCGGGGTATTCAGATATCGCGCGGGGTGTGTCGCGCATGTTCGGGCCAGAACTGCCGATCAACTTCGACTTCCCGTATTTCTCCACGTCCATCATCGATTTCTGGCGGACGTGGCACATCTCCCTCTCCACCTGGCTGCGCGATTATCTGTACATCCCGCTTGGCGGCGGGAGGGGATCCCCGCCGAAAGTCTATTTCAACCTGATGACGACCATGGTACTGGGCGGGCTATGGCACGGGGCCAGCGCCAACTTCGTCATCTGGGGCTTTTATCAGGGTCTGCTCCTCTGCGTCAACAGGTTTATCCGGTGGGTGTGCGATCAGGCACCGCCCCTCAAGCGTGCCCTGGAGTCCGTGCCCGGTACGGTCCTGCGCTGGGCGGTCACGATGTACTTCGTTCTGCTCGGCTGGCTCATCTTCCGCGTCAACAACCCCAAGGACCCCTTCGATTTCAGCCAACTGGCGTACTGCATCAAGAAGTTCATCTTCTTCGACGGATCGCTCAATATCGCCGCGATCGGCCTGGGCCGTGGGCTGCCCTTTGTTGCCGCCCTGTTCGCCGGCCTCTTCTGCGTCCTGCACACGATCAGCCGGTTTAGCGGCGGGATCCACAACCGGCTGGACAAGGCCCCCGCCTGGATCCTGCCCTTCATCTACGCCGGTCTCGCGGCGGCCTTCTACTTCTTCTGGCCCTCATCCAACGCGGCATTTATCTACTTCCAGTTCTGATACCCTTGGGTCCGGGAGCGTGCAGCGCCGCTCGCGGTTGGGAAGTTCGTCTACTCGGAGCGATTCATGCTGGACTGGTCAGGCAAACGGGTCATTCTCACCGGCGGAGCTGGGTTCCTTGGGCGGGTGGTCAAGGACAAGCTCCTCGCCCGCGGCGTCGCGGAGTCCAGTATCTGCATCCCGCGGCGGCGTCTGACCGACCTGACCAGCGAGATGGAGGTCGCCCGCCTTTACCGCGACGCGTTCAAGCCGCACAAGGCCGATGTCGTCATCCACCTCGCCGCGGAAGTAGGGGGGATCGGCGCCAACCGCGCTAACCCAGGCCGCTACTTCTTCGCCAACATGGCCATGGCCCTGCACCTGATCGAGCAGGCCCGGCTTGACAATCTGCACCTCCGCGGCGGGAAGTTCATCCAGGTGGGAACAATCTGCGCGTATCCCAAGTTCACGCCCGTCCCCTTCCGCGAGGAAGAGTTGTGGAACGGCTACCCCGAAGAGACCAACGCCCCCTACGGCGTCGCGAAGAAGGCCGCCTGGCAGATGCTCGACGCTTACCGCCTTCAGTACGGGTTCAAGAGTTCCTACGTCCTGCCCGTGAACCTCTACGGCCCGCACGACAACTTCGACCTCAACTCCAGCCACGTCATCCCCGCCCTCATCCGCAAGTGCGTCGAAGCCCAGCGGGCGGGCGCGAAGGAGATCGTCTGCTGGGGCACCGGCTCGGCCAGCCGCGAGTTCCTCTACGTGGATGATGCCGCTGAAGGCATTGTCCGTGCCGCGGAGGCTATGGACGACCCCGACCCGATCAACCTCGGGGCGGGTTTTGAGATCACCATCAAGAACCTCGTCGAACTCATCGTGAAACTGACCGGGTTCAAGGGCGGCATCGCGTGGGATGCCACCAAGCCCGACGGCCAGCCCCGCCGCTGCCTCTCCACCGAGAAGGCCGCCCGCCTTCTGAACTGGAAGGCCCAGGTCAACTTTGAGGAAGGCCTGAAGCGCACGATCGAGTGGTACCGCGCGAACACATGACGGCCGCTGATTCGCGGTCACTGTGCATCATTTCGTCGGATTGATCTTCTCCTTGATGACGGTAGATACCGCCGCCTTGTTTTCGTTGAGCAGTTCCGCGAAGAATTCGATGATCTTTGCCGCGTTACTCAGGTCTGTTTCGCCCGCCTCAACACTCAGCGTGAACGGATTTCCCAACCCCGCCGCCTCGGTGGGCGTGTACGGCGGTTCGGGGATCGTGAACCAGTCGCTCGCGATGCCCAGCCTGTCCGCCGAAGTCAGCGCCATGCCCGGCGCATCGCCCGCCACGTTGCCCGACCGGTCCTTACGGGGCCGCCCGTTGCCGGGGAGATAGTTGTTGATCACGAACATGAAGTCGAAGATGTCGTGCGTGTCCGAGGCACCCAGATGCTCGTTGCTCGGCAGGTTCAGGCTCATCCTGGCCCCCACCGACACACGGATCGCGCCGCGCTCCGAGGCCTGGGTAGAAGTCCGTGCCCGCGGCGTAGCGATGCGGAAGAAGACCGGCACCACTTGAACGTACCGCGCATCCTCACCGGGCCGCAGCAGGAAAATGATGTGACAGTTGACCTTGCCGACATCCCCGGCAAACTGATTCGTTCCGGGCTCACCGCCGTTGGCATCGTTGGCGATCCACTCGCGCCGGAACTCAAACGCCGGAAAGGCCGCCGTCCACCCGTCTTTGTTCGCCGTGGGAACCCAGAACGCCGGACGCGAAGCCGCCGCGGCCAGGTCGGCGTGATACCGCTTGGCCTGCTCGCGCAGTTTGTCGGCGATCACCTTGAACAACTTTTCAACCAGGTAGCCCGCCAACGCCGCCAGCAGCACCGGCGCGTTCACGCCCGAAGGGGGCGGGAATAAATCAGGCCGTTCGGAGCGAACCCGGGTCGCGAATTCCGCGCACTCCGCGGGGACCGCGGAGACCGCGGGGGGCTTGTCCGGGGCATCCGGCTTGGTGGGCGCGGTGAAGTAATACGCCAGGTCCTTGACCGTCAAGGGCCGCACACGCACATACTCGCGCTCAGAGGCGGGTCCCGGGGCCTGCGCGAACGCGCCTTCGGTTACGACGTGTTCGGGGGTTGTATCAGCGAGAGAGACGGTTTCGTTCATGGTCCACTCCTTGTCCCGTGTCAACACGGCACGGCTTGTTCGTGGGAGATGCTAGCCGCCTCCGTGATACGCCCGGAAGAGGGATCAGCCGGCAATCAGTCTTGTCCTCGCGACGATCACAGGCCCGTGGTTGAACGCCACTATCCTCACGCCCCTCGGTCCCGATTCCGATGAAGTCACCTTCGCAGACTCCGCCCACCGCATGCACATCGTTCTCCTCAATCAGGCCTTTCACCCGGACGTGGTATCGACGGCGCAGATGGCCTCCGACCTCGCCCAGCACCTCGCCCGGCGCGGACACAAGGTCTCGGCCCTTGCCTCCCGTTCCATTTACGGCAAGACCGGCGCGGTCCTCCCCCGGCGGGAGGAGATCCCCGTCGCGGGCGTGCCGGGCGCGACCATCTCCGCCTACCGCGTGGGTTTCAACATCTTTGGGAAACGCGGCACGCTCGCACGCGTCGCCGACTTCGGACTCTTCTACGCTCTCGCCGCGGTCAAACTCCTCACCATGCCCCGTCCCGATGTCGTCATCGGGTTCTCAACACCGCCGTACATCGCGCTGCTGGGGCTGCTTTCCCGCTTCTTCCGCGGCAGCAAGGCCGTCTACTGGGCCATGGACCTCTACCCGGATGTGATGTACACGAGCGGGATGCTCCGCCCTGGGGGAATGGCGTCCCGCTTCCTCGAATGGCTCCACAGGCTGCTCGTGCGCCGGGCCGACGCCACGGTAGTGCTGGGCCGCTGCATGCAGGACCGCGTGCTGAGCAAAGATGTCCCGGCGGAGCGGGTTCATTTCATCCCCGTGTGGTCCGATGAGTCCGGGGTGCGGCCCATCCCGCGCGATTCGAACCCGCTGCGGGAGAAGTGGGGCGTGGGCGGGGCCTTCACGGTGATGTATTCGGGTAACTTCGGCGTCGGGCACGACGCCGAGACGTTGAAGGCCGCGATGCTCGCGCTGCGCGACCGCTCGGACATCCGCTTCGTCTTCGTCGGCGGCGGCAAGCGCCGCCCCGAGATCGAGGCTTTCATCCGCGAACACGGCCTGACCACCGCCGCGTACCACGAGTATGTTCCCCGCGAGATGCTGGCCGAGTCCCTGTGCGTCGGCGATGTTCACTTCATCTCACTGCGCGAAGGCATGGAGGGGCTGATCGTCCCCAGCAAACTCTTCGGAATCATGGCGGCGGGCAGGCCGAGCATCTTTGTCGGAAACCCTTCCTCCGAGATCGCTCGCGTCATCGTCGAGAGCGACTCCGGCGTTCTGATCCGCGAAGGCGACGGTGCCGGTCTCGCCGCGGCGATCACCCGACTTGCCGAGAATCGGAACCAGGCCGCGGCGATGGGGGATCGGGCCCGGGCCGCGCTCTCGGGGCGCTACGACGCAAAGACCGCGTGCGACCAATGGGCCGCGTTGCTCGATCGACTGTTCGCACGCCGGTAAGCACGGGAAGTCGGGGGAATCCTCCGCTACCGCAGTGCCGCGGCAACGCGCCGACCTCGCCTCGGAATGAAAAACCCCGACGCGGGGTCCGCGGCGGGGTGGAGTTCACGAGTGTCCGGAGTGGTATCGCGGGATCAGGCCGGTTGAGGCGCCTTGGTGGCCTTGGCTTCCTCGATCAACACAGCCTTGCGGCTGAGTTTGATGCGGCCCTGGTCGTCCACGTTGATGACCTTGACCTTGACCACATCGCCTATCTTGACCACATCGGCCACGCTCTTGACGTAGCCCTCGGCGAGTTCGGAGATGTGGCACATGCCGTCGGTGCCGGGGGCGAGTTCGATGAACGCGCCGAAGTCCTTGGTGCTGACGACCTTGCCGGTGTAGACGGTGCCGACCTTGATCTCCTCGCAGAGCGCCTCGATCTCGGAGCGGGCACCCTCGATGCTCGCGGCGTCGTGCCCGGCGAGCTGGACGGTGCCGTCGTCCTCCACATCGATGGTGACGCCGTACTTGTCCTGCAGGCCGCGGATCATCTTGCCGCCGGGGCCGATGAGTTTGCCGATCTTCTCCGGGTCGATGTTGATGGTGATGAGGCGCGGGGCCAGCGGGCTGATCTCCGGTCGTGGGGCCGAGATGATCTGCTCCATCACGTCGATGATCTCCAGGCGTCCCTGCTTCGCCTGGGCGAAGATCTTCTCGATCTGCGCGATGGTGAGGCCACGGGTCTTGAGGTCGAGTTGGATGCCGGTGATCCCCTCGCGGGTGCCCGAGACCTTGAAGTCCATGTCGCCGAAGAAG
Source organism: Phycisphaerales bacterium UBA2402 (assembly GCA_002343715.1). Classification (GTDB taxonomy): domain Bacteria; phylum Planctomycetota; class Phycisphaerae; order Phycisphaerales; family UBA1924; genus UBA2402. The sequence goes on from DDSA01000096.1 coordinate 19,198, forward strand.
TCCTCCTCGCCGATGATGTCGGTGACAAAGAGTTCGTTCTCGTCGTTGTCGTCGGCGAACCGCCCGACGCTGATGCCGGCGCAGGTGGCCCGGATGGGCACGCCCGCGTCCATGAGCGCCAGGCACCCGCCGCAGACGCTGGCCATCGACGACGAGCCGTTGGACTCGGTGATGTCGCTGACCACGCGGATCGTGTAGGGGAACTCATCGGGGCTGGGGATGATGGCCAGCAGGCTGCGCTCGGCGAGGGCGCCGTGCCCGATCTCACGCCGGCCGGGGGCCGCGATGCGCTTGACCTCGCCGGTGGAGAAGGGCGGGAAGTTGTAGTGAAGCGTGAACTTCTTGCTGTACTCGGGCAACAGGCCGTCGATGATCTGCTCGTCCTTGCCCGTGCCGAGCGTGACGCTGATCAGGCTCTGCGTCTCGCCGCGCTGGAAAAGGGCCGAGCCGTGGGTGCGGGCGAAGATGCCCACCGCGCCGGCGATGGGGCGGATCTCGGTGGGGCCGCGGCCGTCCGCCCGCGTCTTCTGCTCGACGATGAGCCGTCGGGTGACTTTCTCCTCCAGCCGGCGGAATGCTTCCTTCGCCATCGAGCGGTTCTTGGCGCTTTGGAGGAAGTCGCCGTAGTTGCCGCCGGTGTTGAGGGGGAAGTGCCCGTCGAGGACCTTGGTCCGCAGGGCATCGACCGCGAGGCTTCGTTCCTTCTTGCCCTTGATCCGGCGAGCGGCGGTCATCTCCTGCTCAGCCACCTCGCGGACCTTATTCGTGATCTCCGGTGTGGGCAGGTGCAGCGCGCCGGGCACTTTCGGCTTCGCGGCCTTGGCGCAGAGTTCATCAATCAGCCCCAGCACGGCTTTGATGTTGTCGTAGCCGAAGGACAGGGCCGAGAGAACATCGGCATCGGGGATCTCCGCCGCGCCGACCTCGATCATGTTGAGGCCGTCCTTGTGACCCGCCAGCACGATGTCGAGGTCGCTGTACTCGATCTGTGATACCGTGGGATTGACCACCAGTTGGGGGCCGTCGTCGGTGTGGATCCGCCCGACCCGGACGGTCGCGACCGGTCCCTCGAAGGGGATGTCCGACAGGGCGAGGGCCGCCGAGGCCGCGGTGGCGGCCAGCACATCGGTGTCGTTCTGGGCATCGTGGCTGAGCACGAAGACCTGGATCTGCACCTCATCGAGGAACCCATCGGGGAAGAGCGGGCGGATCGGCCGGTCGATCATCCGCATCGTCAGGATCTCTTTCTCGCTCGGCGGGCCTTCACGCTTCTTGAAGCCCCCGGGGAACTTGCCCGCCGCGCTGGTTCGCTCGCGGTAGTCCACCGTCAGCGGGAAGAAGTCGATCCCCTCGCGCGGCTGGGCGCGAACGACGGTGGCGAGCACGCTGCTGCCCGCGTAGTGTGCCATGACGGCCGCGCCGGCCTGCTTGGCGATGACGCCGGTTTCGAGCATCAGCACGCGCCCGCCAAGTTCCGTCTGAACCCGGACCACGCTATCGGCCAGTGAGATGAGTTGAGCCATTTCCGTTCCTTCCGTGATACTTGAATGAGAGAACGCCAACCTACGACACCGCGCCCGATCGATGACGGATCGGCCACGGCGCGGCGTCTGCCGGCCCGGAGGAAAGGAATCTGCATGGAGGCAGAAGGCAAGCCCCGCTCGTACGCGAATATGCTGTAGGTTGTCCGAACCCCGCATCCGCGCCGCGCTCCCGGAGCCGCGGCCTGTTCCTGAACGTTCCTATATCGCGTGACCGAAGGTTGCCCACTGCCCGCTACGTCATCCCGCCGCGGACCGGCAGCGCCGACTAACAAAGCGGCCCGAGGGCGGTTGTGCCCTCGGGCCGTGACATTATTTACGGAGGCCGAGTTTGGCGATCAGGCTCTGGTAGCGAGCCGGTTCATTGGTCGCCAGGTACTTCAGGAGGCTGTTGCGCTGCCCGACCTTCGCCAGAAGGCCGCGGCGGCTGTGGTGATCCTTCGCGTGTCCCTGGAGATGTTCGGAAATGGCGTTGATTTCCGATGTCAGCATCGCCACCTGCACCTCGACGGAACCAGTGTCCTTGTCGTGTTGGCGGTGTGTGGAAACGATCGTGTTGCGCTGTTCTGCGAGCAGTGCCATGCTTTGTTCCTGATCCGTTCGGGTACTGAGGGAAGAAGATTATACACGGGGCGGACGGGGCGGAGGAGTCGAACGTGGAATTTTGAAAGTTGAAAAAAGATTCAGCGAAACTCATGGACCCAGAGGTCGGCGCGGCCGCCATGCCGGGCCATGGGTTGCCGCCAACGGCTGCCGAACCCGCGCGGCAGACTGTCCCGAGTTGTGGCGTGTACGCTTGTGTTGATTCACGATTGACGAGGAGCATTGCATGGCCCTGTGGGGTGGACGATTCGAATCCGGGCCTGACGCCCTCTTCCGCGCGTACAACGACTCGCTCCGGTTTGATTATCGGCTGGCGGTTCATGACATCATCGGGTCGATCGGGTGGGCGAAAGCCATCCATCGCGCAGGCGTGCTGTCCGATGAGGAACTGCGGACGCTCGAAGGCGTGCTTCGAGGACTGGTCTCCGTCGTACTCAAGAATCCCGCCGCACCGCTCTCGGCCGAGAGCGGTGCCCACGCCGAGGATGTCCATTCATGGGTCGAGGCGGAACTCATCCGACGGGTGGGTCCGCTGGGCAAGAAACTTCACACCGGCCGGAGCCGCAACGATCAGGTCGCCACCGACCTGCGTCTCTGGACGCGGGACGCGATCGATGCCCGCCTCGCGGAGTTGAAAGCGGCGGAGCGATCGCTGGTTGAACTGGCGCAGCGTGCGGCGGGAACCGTCATGCCCGGCTACACCCACCTGCAGCGTGCCCAGCCGGTTCTCATGGCGCACTGGGCCCTGGCCTACGCCGACATGCTCTCGCGCGATGCGCAGCGATTCGCCGATGCCCGCCGCCGTGTGAACGTGTGCCCGCTCGGGTCGGGCGCGCTCGCGGGGACCGCTTACCCCATTGATCGAATGGCATTGGCTCAGGACCTGGGCTTTGATAGCCCAAGCACGAACAGCCTCGACGCCGTCAGCGACCGCGACTTCGTCGCTGAGACGCTCGCCGCCGCGGCGATCTGCGCTGCGCACCTCTCGCGCCTGGGCGAGGACCTGGTTCTCTATTCCTCGCAGGAGTTCGGCTTCATTGAGTTTCACGACAGCGTCGCCAGCGGTTCATCCCTCATGCCGCAGAAGAAGAACCCCGACGCGGCGGAGTTGCTCCGAGGCAAGGCGGGGCGGATCTTCGGCGCGCTCACCGCCATGCTGACCACGCTGAAGGGGCTGCCACTCGCGTACAACAAGGACCTGCAGGAGGACAAAGAGCCGCTCTTTGACGCGATGGACAACCTGAGCCTCTCGCTGCGCATGGTGCCCAAAATGCTCGATACCTTGACGGTGCGTCGTGATCGCTGCGAGGCCGCCGCCAAAGGCGGGTACAGCAACGCGACCGATCTCGCGGACTACCTGGTTGGCAAGGGCGTGCCGTTCCGCGAAGCACACGAGCAGGTCGGCATGGCGGTGCGAGCGGCGATCTCGCGCGGTGTGGCCCTCGAAGACATGCCGCTCGACGAACTGCGAAAGTCGTGCCCCGCATGCGCTCAGGATGTCTTTGACAGGATCACGCTGAAGAGGGGCTTCGCCGCGCGCGAGGTGCAGGGAGGAACAGGGCCCAACCATGTCGCCGCCGAAGTGACCCGTCGAGCATCGGAGTTGGGACCATCCGATTCTCATCTGTAGGCGTCGGTGTTCGGGGCGTTCGACCATCCGGGAGTAACGGTCGAAACATTCTCTTGCAAGCCTACGATCGCGTTGGTTGAAGTACCCATCAATCAGGAGTCAAATGCAATGAACGTGTGGAAAATGGCGCTGGTATCGGTGGCGTTGTGCGGCGGAATTGCCTGGGCACAGCCACCCGCCACGCCCGCCCCGGCCGAAACGCCCCCGGCCGCGCCGGCGAAAGTAGAACCTCCCAAATCGGAAACCCCCAAGACCGAACCGGCCAAGCAACCCGAGGCCAAGCCAGAGACGAAGGCCCAACCTGCCAAGGAGACCATGATGTACGCGCTGATGAAGACCTCGATGGGTGACATCGTTCTCGAACTCGACGGCGCCAAGGCCCCCATCAGCACAGAAAACTTCATGAAGTACGTCACCGACGGCTTCTACGACGGCACCATCTTCCACCGCGTCATCAAGAACTTCATGATCCAGGGCGGCGGATTCACCGCAGATATGAAGCAGAAAAAGACCCGCGACCCCATCAAGAACGAGTGGAAGAACGGCCTCAAGAACCTCCGCGGCACCATCGCCATGGCCCGCACCAGCGTGCCCGATTCGGCCACCTGCCAGTTCTACATCAACGTTGTTGACAATCACTCCCTCGACCAGCCCAACGGCGGAGCCGCCTACGCCGTCTTCGGCAAGGTCATCGCCGGCATGGACGTTGTGGACAAGATCCGCAACGTGGCCACGGGCGTCAAGGGCGGCATGCCCGACAACCCGACCACCACCGTCCTGATCGAGAAAGTTACCAAGATCACCGCCGAAGAGGCCAACGCGCTCAAGACCGCCGCGGAGAGCAAGAAATAACATCACCGGAGTTCGTACTTCATGCGGCCCGGGCGGACATTCGCTCGGGCCGTTTTATCGAGCAGGGTCGCATGGATTGCCTCGGTATCGATATCGGCGGAACAACGGTCAAGGCGGCGCTCCTTCGTGATGGGCAACGCATCGCGACGGGGATCAGCGATCCGTATGAACGCCCCGATGCGGTGCAGGTCGCTCGAGCCGTCGCCGACGCCGCTTCGCGTGCCGGGCCTGTCCGTCCCGACCGTCTCGGTCTGTGCCTTCCCGGCGCGTGGGACAACACACGCGGCTGCATCATCGCGAGTGTGAACGTGCCCGGCATCATCGGGTCAACGCCTCCATCCCTTCTCAAGAGCGCGGGGATGGATACGTCATCCATCGCTGTTTTTACCGACGCACACGCGGCGGCGTTCGAGGTCTACTTCACCGAACAACTCGCGGAACGATTGCTGGCCGTCAGCATGGGCACGGGGATCGGTGCCGCGGTGATTGATCCGGGCGGTGCTCAACTGCTGTTGTCGGGGCGTTCATCAGGACATCTGGGGCAGATCGACTGCACGGTTCACGAAGAAGGACGCGATCCCCCGATCGGCCTCGATGGAGGACGCGGAGGCCTTGAAGCCTATTGCGGGCTGCGTGCACTGTTGGATCGTTACGGCGGACCGCCGAGCTCAATCGTCGATCGTTTGCGCGAGACCGATGCTCCGCTGCGCGCCCTGGCCAGATCGCTGCGCATCGCGCACGCTATGTACCGACCCGCGCACATCCGCCTGCTCGGGGGGATCGGTTCGCGGCTGGGTCCGCACCTGCCGGCCCTTCGTCGATTGGTCGAGGCCGAACTCACCAACCTGGCCCGCTCCGACTGGACCCTCGCCTGTGCCGGGGATGAGTTCGGTGCCGCGTGCGGAGCTGCGCGTCTGGCCGCCCGAGCGGCCTGAGCACATAGCACAAAAGTCACAGTCAGCACAAACCGTACTCCCGACCACGCCCGGTCCGCGCAATCGGCGCGATCGCTTCAACCCGACCCGCGTGATTCCGATAGCCGTGTTGAACCGCGGTGTTGCTGTGGATCGGCTCAACCGCCTCTGTCGGCGGGTTCCGACAGGGCCATGCCGCGAAGGAAGTTGACCATGGGCCGCATTAACACCAACATCCAGTCACTCATCACGCAGCGGGTTCTGGGCGCGAACAACGCCACACTGGCCCAGTCGCTCGAGAGGCTCAGCACCGGCTTCCGCGTCAACCGGGGCAAGGACGACCCCGCGGGCCTGATCGCCAGCGAGGCGCTCCGCGTCGAGCAGAAAGGGCTGAACGCGGCCATCTCCAACGCCGAGCGTGCCGACCAGGTCAGCAACATCGCCGAGGGCAGCCTGCAGGAGGTCTCGTCGCTCCTCACCGAGTTGCAGGGGATGTTGACCGAGACCGCCAGCCGCGCCGGGCTTAGCGCTCAGGAACGATCGGCGAACCAACTGCAGATCGACTCGATCCTCCAGACCATCGAGCGCATCTCCAGTTCGGCGAACTTCCAGGGCACCAAACTCCTCAACGGTAACCTGGATTTCAGGGTCAGTTCCATCGCATCGGGGATCTCCGATTACCGCGTCGGCGCGGCCCGTTACAACAGCGCAACACTGGGCGTCGATGTGCTTGTCACGGCCAGCGCCCAGCAGGGTGGCATCTTCCTTTCCTTCGGCGCAACATCGCTCGACCTGACGACCGGGAGTTCTCTCGTTCTCGATATCGGCGGCACGCGGGGGTCGCGGGAGCTCTCCTTTGCTTCCGGCACTTCGCTGGCGAAAATCCGCGACGCCATCAACGCCTTCTCCGACGTCACGGGCCTGACCGCCGCCGTTTCTGGAACGGGCATCAGACTCGCCACCACGGAGTTCGGTTCATCCGAGTATGTCTCGGTTCGAACGGTGAACGCGGCGGGCATCGCCTCGGGCAGCAGCGGCATCCACCGTCTGCGGGCCGGCAACTTTGCCGCCGCCGCCACCAACGGCACAGACGGGGCCGGGAGCGAGACCGAGTTTTCGGGCGCCACCAACGGCGTGCGGGATCAAGGCCAGGACATCGGCGCGATCATCAACGGCGTGGTGGCCACCGGCAAGGGGCGCACCGCGCGGGTCAGTTCCGATGCGCTCGACGCGGAAGTCACGCTCACCAGCGCGAGAGCGCAGCAGCTGGGGTCGGTCGGCGGGTCGTCAAGTTCGTTCACGATCGTCGGCGGCGGGGCGGAGTTCCACCTCGGTCAGCGCGTGGACATCGGGGGCCGACTCACCATCGGAGTACCCGCCGTGAGCACACGAACCCTCGGCAATGCCACGGTCGGATACCTGGACAGGCTTGGATCTGGGAAGGCCAATAACGCCGTGAACGGCGACCTCAACGGCGCGCAGAAGATCGTCGCCGAGGCGATCTCGCAGGTTTCCGCCGTCCGCGGACGGTTGGGCACGTTCCAGAAGAACATCGTGGGCGCCACCATCCGCAGTCTCGGAGTCGCCGTCGAGAACACCGCGGCTGCAAACTCGGTGATCCGTGATGCCGACTTTGCCACAGAAACGGCCCAACTCACCCGATCGCAGATCCTGGTCTCCGCTTCCATCAACGTCATGCAACTGGCCAATAACGCGCCGCAATCAGCGCTCCAACTCCTCGGCTAGTCGCATGACTGACCGGCGATCATGGCCGATAGATAAATCCGGGGGGGCGGAGGAGGGCTACCATCCCACACCCGGAGGCCGCACCCATGCAGCGTCCCGATCGCTTGTTCAACGCCGCGCTCTTCATCCCCCTGTGTGTGTACGCCGTTTCTGTGGCGTCGGAGCCGCCGTCCCTCGACACTTCAAGCCTCGTTCAACCCGCCGTCACCCCCGAAGAGAGATTAGCGGCATTGGTGCAGCGACTCGGAGCCGATGCGCTGTCGGATCGAGAAGCCGCCAGCCAGGCACTCCGAGCGGATTCCGCCATCACGCTTCCCATGATCGAGTCACTGATCGCTGGCAACGGCGAACTGACGCCCGAGCAGGTCGAGCGATTGAGCCAGGTCGGTGAGGTAATGTTCGGTCGGCAACGGCGCGCCGCGATGGGGGTGTCGTTTTCCTGGGGAGAGGATGCGCACGACGGGGTGCAGATCAGCGGCACCATCAACGGGTTTGACTCACAGCGCGTTCTGCAGCCCGGTGATGTCATCCAGTCCATCGACGGCGTACGGCTCTTGAACCAGCCGCAGACCCGTGCCGTGATCGTGTCTCATTCGCCCGGTGATTCGGTGACGCTCCGCGTGATCCGCGGAGGCGAACCAATGACCGTCAATCTCACTCTGGGCGACTATGCCGACCTCGAACAGCGAAGCCGTGGAGGGTTCAATCAAGGATTCGCCGGGCAGGATTCAACATGGCGCGCCACACTGCGGCAGGCGTGGAACGTGCGTCTCGCCCGGACGCTCGGTCGTGCGACGGCCGTGATGGGGGAGGAAGTCAATCCCGGGCTTTCCGATCGCCAATGGAGCCAGTTGGATCTGGCGCGTGGGCGAGGTGAGGACGCTCGCGCCGCGGGGCGCATCGCCGCCGCGAACACCCGCCGCGTGCCTCAGGCGGGGGGCGCAAGGATCATGGTGCAGCAGAACGGCCAGATCCTGCTGCAGCAGGCGCAGCGTGATGATGAGGAACCCTCCGCGGAAGCACCTCCAGCCGGGACCGTGACCGCCTCGGGATCGGATCGTTTGAGTATCGCGTCCTCGGGTGGGGGGTTTTCTCTCGCGGCGACACCGACCGCTCCACGCTCGGAACTCCAGGACCTCCTGGTCCAGCACGATCAGATGATCGCCACACAGCGGGCCATGCTCGATGCGGCGGTCAACCTGCCCCCTCAAACAAGGGCACTCCTCACCGAGCAACTCAAACGGTTGCAGATGGAGCGCAACCAGATCAGGGCCAAACTCATGCAGCAGGGGCCCCGCATGGGCGGCGTGGAACCTTGAGATCGTATTGAAAGATGCGTGTATCAGGCGATAAGCCGGCGGACGATCTCCGCCGCGCGATGCAGCGCATCGTTCGATTCGCCCGTCCGCGTCAGGGCGATGGCCCGCAGGCACCGATCTCGTGTTTCGCGGCGTTTCTGCGCGACCTGATCCTTGGGAGAGACGACGACATCGCAGTAGTTGTCGTACGTATCCGCCAGTTTGACCAGTTTGGCCCGCCATCCCGCCGCGGCGAGACGGGAGTCGTATTCCTTTTCACGGATCGATTCGGGCAGGGCCATGTTCTTGGTCAGGGCAGCGACGCAGGCCGCCACGTCCGGGCCGAACCGCTCTTCGATGTCTTCGTAATCCGTCGTGGTGTCCTCGATCGTGTCGTGCAAGAGCGCGGCGCACAAGGCCACCGGGTCGTCAACGCCGAAGACGTGGGCCACGGTCATGCACACGCGCACCGGGTGCGAGAAGTAGGGCGTTCGTCCGTCCTTGCGTGTCTGGTGATGATGCTTTCGGGCGGCGAACGACGCCGCGGCCTGCCAGAGTTGTGTGTGTGCTGTGTTCCGAGTCAGTGCTGTTCGCCGCGTCGGGGAGCGTCGTGCCATACATGCTGTTCTATGCGAAGGAGATCGGGCAGTCAAGCATCGATTCATCTCGCAGCAGCCCCAAGGCGAGAAGGTCCGTGGGCACGCCCCACTTGAGTTCGTGCTTACGGAGCAACCCTTCTTCTCGAAACCCGCACTTGCGCAGCACCCGCACCGACGCCGCGTTGTGCGGGAACGCGTGCGCCACCAGCCGCCGCAGCCCCACCGGTCCGAACGCGAACGGGATGAGCGTGCGCAGCGCGCTCGTCGCGTATCCGCGTCCCCAATCCTCGATGGCGATGCAATACCCCACCTCGGCCCGCAGATTCGCATGATCGATGCGCAATCCGATGGTGCCGACAAGCAGGCCGGATCCGCTGACAATCCCGAAGCACGCCGTTTCGCCGCGCTCCCAGGCCCCTTGGAGCCGCGAGAGAAACTCCTCGGCATCCGACGCGGCGTACGGGTGCGGTATGGTCGCCGTCATCACCGCCACCTCTCGCGAGGCGCACACACGGACAAGCCCGGCAATGTCATCCCGGTCGAGTGGACGCAGCGTCACACTCGCACCTCTCAAGGTGGGCTGCGAAGTTTGGAACACCCCGCCGTCTCGGACATCGCTCATCCTTTCAATGTATGCCCGCGTGCCGGCGACAACCCCGGCGTCCAACGCCCATCAGGATCCCCGGACCTGTCGGACGACACGCTTTTCGTGATCGATGTATCTCGTCCGGCCGAGGCCCCTGTCAGTTCCTTCATGCACTTGTCGCCGGGTCTACCGTCACATTCTCATGGCCCGACTCCACGAATATCAAGGCAAATCGCTCCTCGCCGATGCCGGCATCGTGGTGCCCGAGGGCGGCGCCGCGACCACCGCCGAGGAAGCCGGCGAGCTGGCCCGGCGGCTTGCCCGGCCCGTTATCGTCAAGATGCAGGCCTGGACCACCGCACGCAAGGCGCTCGGCGGCATCGGGTTCGCAGCGACCCCGCTCGAGGCCGAGGCCCTCGCGAAGCGGATACTCGCCATGCGCGTCGGCAAGTTCCCCGTCACCCACGTGCTGGTCGAGGAGCTACTGCCGATCTCGAAAGAGTTATTCGTATCGCTCTCGATCGACGATCGCGCCCGGTGCCCCGTCATTCTGCTCTCACTGCACGGGGGCAGCGGGATCGAAGAGCGCGCCGGCGAGGTGATGCGGTTTCTCTGCGATCCGATCGGCGGACCCGATCCGCGTGAGCTGCGTGCCGCGCTCGCCGGTTCGGGGCTTTCTCCCGGCGAGCAGGAAAACCTGGTCGCCGCCCTGCTCGCGGTGTTCCGAGTCGCCCGCACGCACGAGGCCCGCAGCGTCGAGATCAACCCTCTGGTATTCACCACAGACCACCGTCTCATGGCCGCGGACTGCCGCATCACGATCGACGATTACGCTGTCTTCCGCCACCCCGACCTGGGCATCGAGATCGCCCGCGAGCTCGACCACCCGCCCACGCCACTCGAACGCATCGCGTACCGCGTCGAGCAGGAGGACCACCGGGGCACCTTCTTTTTTGCGGTGATGAACGCGCAGGCCGCTCCGGGCAGCGCGGGCCTCATCGGGTTTCACGGCGCAGGCGGGGGTGGCAGCATGATGTCGATGGACGCCGTCACCGCCGAGGGCTTCACCATCGCCAACTTCTGCGACACCAGCGGCAATCCCAGCCCGGCCAAGGTGTATCGCGCTGCGCGCATCATCCTGGCGCAGCCCGGCCTGATCGGGTACTTTGGTTCCGGCAGCGGCGTTGCCAACCAGGAGCAGTTCTGGAGCGCGTACGGGCTGGCCAAGGCGTTCTGGGAACTGAACCTCGATATCCCCGCCGTGATCCGGCTCGGAGGGAACACGGAAGATCGGGCAGTTGAGATTCTGCAAACCGCTTGCCGTGGGTTGTCCGCGGCGGTCGAAGGTTATCGCAAGACCGACCCTCCCGCCCGCATCGCCCGCAGGCTGCGCGAACTGATCGAATCGCAGGAGCAGCCGCGAGCGTGGAAGCCGCGCGTGCCGCGCCGCCCGGCGTGGGCCGTCTCGTCACAGGCCATTTCATTCCCCGTCAAGGGCGGGCGAGTTTGGATCAGTACGGTGGCATGGAACACTCATGCCGCGGCGGTCATCGCCCGCTCCAACGGCCTGCTCCAAGATCAGAGCGGCAAGCCCGCCCTGACGCTGTCGCCCGAAGATTGTTTTGCCAAGGACTCGGACATGATCGCCTGTGAGGTTGAATGTCGCGCTTCGGGTATTGGAGGTCCTGACGGAGCCGTGTTCGTCGAACTTGATATCCCCGGCCTTGATGACCTGTTGAAGGAGGGCCGGTAAGTGGCGATCCTGATCGATGAAACCAAGCGGGTCTTGGTGCAGGGCATCACAGGTCGGGAAGGGCAGGCCCGCACACGCCTCATGCTCGACTACGGCACGCGCATCGTCGGCGGTGTGACCCCGGGCAAGGGCGGTACCAGGGTGCTGGGCGTGCCCGTGTTTGACTCGTGCAAGGACGCCGTCGCGTCGCTGGGTCCGCTTGATATCTCCGTCCTCTTCGTGCCCGCATCGGTCATCAAGGCCGCCGCGTTGGACGCGATCGAGGCGGGCGTGAAACTGGTAGTTCTTGTGGCCGATCGTGTGCCCGTCTGGGACGCGATGGAGATCGCCGCCGCGGCGAAGAAGCATGAAGCGCGGTTCGTCGGCCCAAACACGCTCGGCATCGCCAGCCCGGGCAAGGGCCTTGTGGGAATGATCGGGGGACGAGCCGAGTCCGCACGCGAGTGGTTCAAGGCCCCGCTGCCCCCGTCCCGATCGGGCAAGGGCGGCGGCACGGGTGTTGGCATCATCTCCCGTTCCGGGGGCATGAGTTCGAGCACGGCGTATTACTGCGGCCAGGCGGGCGTGAGGATCAGCGGCATCGTCCACATCGGCGGCGATGCGGTGCTCGGCCTGCGCATCCCCGATGTCGCGGCCATGTTCGAGCAGGACCCCGCGACCGATGCCATCGTCGTCTTCGGCGAGATCGGCGGCTCGCAGGAGGAGGACTTCGCCGACATGATCCGCGATGGCCGGGTGAAGAAACCCGTGGTCGCCTACATCGGCGGGAAGGCCGCGACCTCCGGCACACGCTTCAGCCACGCCGGGGCCATCATCGAGGGAAACAAGGGAACACACGCGGGCAAGGTCGGAGCGCTCCGAGAAGCCGGTGCCATCGTCGTCGAGTCTTTCGGCGATCTCCCCGCGGCGGTGGTGGGGGTGCTGCGGAGGATATCGAGCCGTAGCCTCATGACCGAGGCCGAGCGCAAGGCCGTGTGGACCACCGCCATCACTCGAATCGAACCGAACAAGGTCGCCGTGCGCGGACGCGACATCGCCGACCTCATGGGCCGGATCACTTTCGGCGCGGCGGTCTACCTGATCCTGACCGGCGACGAACCGACCGAGTCGGTAGGGAGGTTGATGGACGCGATCCTCGTCTCGAGCATCGACCACGGAGCCACGCCGCCCTCGTGTCTCGCCGCCCGCACCGTCGCCAGCACGGGCGCGAGCCTGTCGCAGAGCGTGGCCGCGGGTATTTCGAGCATCAACCGGCACCACGGGGGGGCGATCGAGGATTGTGCCCGGTACCTCGGGGCCTTGCTCGCGTCCGTGGGTGGTGATCTGGCGAAGCTCGATGACGCGGCCTCAGCCGAGGTGGCACGGATCAAGGGCAGCGGCGACCGCATCAGCGGATTCGGGCACCGCGTCCATACCAAGGACCCGCGCACGATCCGGCTCTTTGAACTGGCCGCCGCGGCGGGGTTGGGCGAGCATTCACCACACATCGCCGCGGCGCGTGCGGTGGAACGGGCCTTCGCCGCCATCGGCAAGCCGCTGCCGATCAATGTTGATGGGGCCATCGGCGCGATCCTCGCCGACCTGGGTATTGATCCACGGGTCTACAACGGCATTTTCATGATCGCGCGCACGCCCGGCCTGGTCTCGCACGTTGTCGAGGAACAGACCCGCGAGAAGCCGATGCGCCGCATCGACCCCGTGAACCACGCCTACGACGGACCTTCGTGATACGGTTCAAATGCCGTAGACCGACTGTGCCTTCGACGTCAGGTGCCTCAGCAGCGGATCCGAGGTAAGTTCCTTGCCGGTGAGGCGCTTGCACAACTCCGCCGCGCGGTAGCGACGGCCGTGCTTGTGGATCTTCTCGTTCAACCACGCTTTGAGCTCGCCGAACCGGCCCTTGCCGATCTGCTTCGAGAGGTCCGGGATGTCGTCGTTGATCTTGTCCCAGAACTGCGCCGCGTACAGGTTGCCAAGCGTGTAGGTGGGGAAGTACCCGATCAACCCCGCCGACCAGTGCACGTCCTGCATGCACCCGCGGCGGTCGTCAGGAACGGTCACACCCAGGTACTCCATATAACGGGCATTCCACTCGCCGGGAAGGTCTTTCACCTTGATCGTTCCCGAGAGCAGCGCACGCTCCAACTCAAAGCGGATCATCACGTGCATGTTGTACGTGGTTTCGTCCGCCTCGACGCGGATCAGGCTGGGTTTCGCGGTGTTCACCGCAGCAAAGTAATCGCCCGCGCCGTACCGACCCGCGGACTTGCCCAGGTGCTTCTTCGCCACGGGGATCACCCACTTCCAGAAGGCCTTGCTGCGGCCCACGAAGTTCTCCCACATGCGGCTCTGGCTCTCGTGAATCCCCAGGGAGATATCGTCGGCGATCGGCTCGCCGAAGTGGTCGTGTTTGGGCAGCCCCTGCTCGTAGAGGCCGTGGCCCATCTCGTGCAGCGTGCTGTAGAGCGCGTCGGTGAACTTTTCGCCCTTGTACCGGGTCGTCAGGCGGGTATCGCCGGGTCCGATGTCGGTGCAGAAAGGATGGGCAGTGGTGTCGAGCCGCCCGGCGGACAGGTCAAAGCCCATCGCCTCAAGCACCGCCAGCCCGAAGGCGTGCTGGCTCGCTGCATCGGCCTTCAGCCGAAGCGGCTTCTCGCTGATCTTTTCGCCCGAGTCCGTGATGCGCTTGAGCAGTTCGTTCAGACGATCACGAAGCGGCGTGAATGTCGCCGCGATCTGCGCCGCCGTGGCTCCCGGCTCATACTCGTCGAGAAGGGCGTCATACAACTCGCCCCCCGCGGGAACGCCGTAACACTCGGCCTTGCGTTGGGAGAGGGCGAAGACCTTTTCCAGCCACGGTGCAAACGCGGCGAAATCATTCTGTGCTCTCGCGTGCTTCCAGGCGTCCTGCGCCTGGCTCGTGACCTTCGCCAGTTCCGCGACCAACTCGCCCGGGAGTCTGGTCGCCAGGTCGTAGTCTCGGCGCATCTCGCGGAGGTTCGCCGCGGTCTCCGAGCCGGGCTTGATCAGAGACTCTTCGCCCTCACACGCCGACAGGAGTTCTCCGATCCGGGGCGAGGTGCGCCGCTCGTGCACGATCGATGCGATCATCGCCGATTGGTCCGAACGACCCTCCGCAGCGGCGGGGGGCATGTACGTTTCCTGATCCCAACCGACGAGGCTGGAGATCGCCGCGAGATGGGCGACCTCGCGGTGAAGGGCGCAGAGTTGGCTGTACGAAGGGGAAGTGGCGGGCATGGTGGCGGCACCTCGATGGTTCGGACGGATTACTCACACCGGGAACGACGGTCGGAGAATAGCACGCGGGAACAGCCCGGCGGGGATTCAGGCACGGACCTCAGCCCCCAGCGCCGCCTTGACGCGGTCCACCAGGGCCGCGACCGGGGCGTCAACTTCCTCGTGCCGGAGCGTCCTGTGAGGGTCGCGGAAGTGCAGGCGTACGGTCACGCTCTTGCGACCCTTCCCGACTTGCGGGCCGCGGAACGTACCGACAAAGGTGGCGCCCTCCAACGGTGGCTGCGTGTGCCGCGCGACTTCGGCGCGGAGCGCATCCCAGCGTACCGTCTCGGGCAGCACGAATGAAACATCACGTTCGATCCCGGGAAAAGCGGGCGGCAGCACCACGGCGGTTCGGGGCGGGTACGCACCCAGCAACACAGGAAGATTCAGTTCCGCGCCGATGACGGGCCAGGAAAGGTCATGCCCCGCGGTCACATCCGCCGCGATCAGCCCGTAATACCCCAACGAGGATGTATTGAACGTCACCGTCGCGTACGCCCTGGGATCCAGGCCTGAGCAATTCGGCGATGCGGGGGCAACCTCGAGTGGCTGGCCCGTGCCGGCAACGGCCCTCACCACCGCCTCGATCACGCCCCGCATGTGATTGACGCCCACCTGGAGTTCCTCGACTCGGGCTAATTTCCCCTTGATCGGCACATCCATGAGGAGCGCGAGTTGGAGGCTCTCGGCGGTGGTGCCCGCCGCGGCCTGGCCGAACACCGCCGCGACCTCGTAGAGCCGAACACCCCCGTCGGGCCTCACCTGGGCGTGCTGGTTGGCGCGTCGGCAGGCGAGCAGCCCGGCGAGCACGCTCGGGCGGCACACGGGTTCGCCTTTGCGACGCTCGTCGTTGATCTCGATCAGCGACATGCCCATCGGCAGCAGTGCCAGCGCCGTGTCCCGCGTGGTGAAACTGAATGTCACAGCCTCGAAGAAGTGCAGCCCGGTCAGCACCGAAGCGATCTCACGGCGCGCTGTTTCCGTGGCCTGCGGCGGACGCACGGCCACGGGAAGGGTCTCGGAAACGGTGATCGTGTCCAGCCCGCGCACGCGGACCACTTCCTCGATGAGGTCCACCTCTCGGGTCAGGTCCGGCCGCCACGCGGGGATCGTGCACTGAAGGGGTTCGCCGGAGCGTCGCTCAATACGGATTCCCAGCGGCGTGAGGTGACGGACGATCTCATCCGCGCCGATGCCGACGCCCAGCAACTCGGCGCAGCGCTCCGGCCGCAGCCGGAGGGTCGTTCCCGGTGTGAGCGGCACTCCCGCCTCGACCGATCCGGCGCACACCCGGCCGCCGGAGACTTCCGCGATCATTGCGGCGGCCCGCTCCGCCGCCGTGTGGATGGTCCGCGCATCCACGATCCGCTCAAAGCGGTGCGATGCATCGGTGCGCACCGCGTGACGGCGGGAGGCCCGCCGAACAGTGACGGGGTCCCACGTCGCCATCTCCAGGACGATGTCTGTGGTCGACGCGCCGACCTCCGAGTCCGCGCCCCCGATCACGCCCGCCAGGCTCGTCGCGACGCGAGCATCGGCAACGACCAACTCATCCGAGGCGAGCGTTCGGGTCTTCCCATCGAGCGTGGTCAACTTCTCCTTGTCACGGGCGTAGCGAATGACGAGCGTGCCGCCTTCGATTTTGTGCAGGTCAAAGACATGGCACGGGTTCCCGAACTCCATCGTGATGAAGTTGGTGACATCAACCACGTTGGAAATCGAACGTTGCCCGACCGATTCCAACGCCACGCGGAGCCACTCGGGGCTGGGGCCGATGCGGACATCGCGGATCACCCTCGCGGTAAAAAGCGGACAGACCTCGGGATTCTGGTTCTCGACACGGATGAGAGAAGTGGCCGGTGTCGAATCGATTTGTGACGAGGTGATCGTGGGGAGGATGAGTGTCCGGCCAGTTCGGGCCGCGATCTCTCGGGCCGCTCCAAGATGCGAGAGTACATCGCCCCGATTGGAGGTCACCTCGAGATCGAGAACGGAATCCCCGTCCGATAGTTGTGTACGGCTTTCACTCGGAAACCCAAGGGACATCAGCGTGAGTTCGGCCTCTTCGGGCGTGCAGGCTGGAGCGCTGAGGTAGTGATTGAGCCATCGGACGCTGATATTCATGGGCCGAGAGGATAGGTGATTGGTCGCCGGAAGTGGGCGCTGGGCGTGGTGTCGAAAGAAGGCACACACGTTTGAATCAACTCGCGGGCCGCCCGCGCAACAATTTTACTTGACAAGACCCGTCTGATCGACCATCATGGGGCATCTGTGACTCGCTCGTTCCTTTGCGGGTCGTTCTGTCATGTCGTAATTGAGCGAAGCGTTCATGGGATCAACGGAGTGATGAATGCTGACCATGAAACAGGCGTGGGCGTTGTGTGGGGCACTGGCCGCCACGGGGGTAGCGTGGGCGCAGCCGGCGCACGATGACTGCGATAACGCGATCAACATCGCGCCCGCTTCGCTCCCGTTCTTGTCCCCTGCCATTGATATCCGGGACGCGAATCCGCTCGGCGAGTTCGGCGGGTGCGCGCCGATCGGATTTTCAGTCTGGTACAAGATCCGACCCACCGCCGGCGGCGTGCTCCGTGCCGCCGTGTGCGAAGATGATGCGCCCGGAGCGACGGTTTTCGATTCCGTGATCCAGGTGTACCAGAGCATGGACGGAACCTGCGAAACGCTGATCCAGCACGCCTGCAACGACGATCTCTGCGATTTCCGATCGGACATCACCTTCGCGGTGGAAGCGAACACCTGGTACTACATTCAGGTCGGGCAATGGGGGTTTGACGAACCGTTCGACGGCGAGGAGCACATTCAAATTCTCATCGCCGCGCCCACTCCTCCCCCCGACGATCGCTGGGTGGAGGAAGGCGATGCGGAGGACACGGTGGCGGGGGCGCAGCGCGTCGAGCGTTCCGGTCAGACTGCACTCAGCGGCATCCAGGGGATGCTCGAACCCGACGGGATCGACATGTTCCTCATCGAGATCTGTGATCCATCGCAGTTCAGCGCCAGCACGCGAGGTTCAACGCCCTTCGACACCCAGTTGTTCCTCTTCAGCGCCGATGGTTTCGGCATCACCTTCAACGATGATGCCGGCGACTCACTCCAGTCCACCATCACCGGCCAGTTCGTCCAATCGCCCGGGCAATACCTGATCGCTGTCGGCCAGTACAACACCGACCCGCAGACCTCGACCAACGCCCTGATCTGGAACAACCAGCCCTTCGATGTGGAGCGAGCGCCCGACGGCCCGGGCGCCGCCGGCATGCTGCACCACTGGTCGGGCCTCGGCGGTTCCGGTGGGCCGTACCTCATCCGGATGACCGGCGCGGCGTTCCTGAACGGATGTGGATCGGGCGGCTCATGCCCGGCCTGCGCGGCTGATTTCAATGAAGACGGCGGTGTGGATGGCGGTGATGTCGAGGCCTTCTACGTCGCGTGGGAGGAAGGCGCCGAGTGCGGAGATGTGAATCTCGACGGCGGCGTTGATGGCGGCGATGTCGAAGCCTTCTTCGTCGTGTGGGAGCAGGGCGGTTGCTGATCCGTTGCGGTTCGGCGACGATGTCCGCGATCTTTCACGCCCCGGGCCGCAACGCCCGGGGCTTTTTTGCGCGGCGGCGGGCCTAACAATCCGGGCGGAGACGACGGCAGTTCGCGGTACAAAGTCGGGAGAAGAGAGTTGAACTACAAGGTCATCACATTCATCGGTGCGGTTGTCGCGGCGGGAGATGTCTTCGCTCAGCCGATCAATGACGCCTGCCCCGGTGCCCTGGATCTGACGGGCCAGACCTTTCCGCTTCGGACTCCGCCGATCTCGCTGCTCGATGCATCGACGGAAGCGGAAGTGCCCGCCGGGTGCGCCCCCTTCGGGCACACTGTCTGGTACAAGTTTGTGCCCGCCGCCGCGGGGGATGTTGTCGTCTCTACGTGCGCGGCGGACGCGCCGGGTACGACGCTGACGGACACCGTGGTTGTGCTGTACCGAAGCAGCGGGGCATCCTGCGGTGTGCTGACGCCGATCGCGTGCAGCGATGATGCCTGCGGCTTGCGTTCCCGTCTCGCGGCCACGGTCGTCGCGGGGACGACGTATTTCATCCAGGTCGGGGCTTATGTCGATTCGCCGCCGGCGCCGGGGCGCGATCTGGTCTCTCTCGAACTGACCGCACCCTTCCCGTTGCCTTCCGATCGTTGGGTCGAGCAGGGTGATGCCGGCGAACTGATCGATACCGCGCAGAATCCCGAAGGTGATGGCGCTCTCGGCAGCATCGGCGGTCATCTCGAAGCGGGGGGGGCAGACCTGTACAGCATCGACATCTGCGATGCTTCGATCTTCTCGGCGGCGGTTGCGGGAGGGCCTTTCTTCGACTCACAACTCTTCCTCTTCGATGCTGAGGGGCACGGTGTCGTGATGAACGATGACCATGACGGATCGCTCCTGTCGCGGTTGACGGGCGCGTTGCTGCCTGGGCCGGGTGTGTATTACCTGGGCATCTCGGAGTTCGACCGTGACCCGGTCAACGAGGACGGCTTGGAGATCTGGGCCGATGGTCCCAGCGCCGAGGAGCGTTCCCCCGATGGGCCGGGCGGCGACGGAATGCTCGCGGGTTGGACCATCGGCGGGTTCACCGGACATGCGTATGTCATCGAACTGACCGGCGCCTGCTTCCCGGTCATCGGCACATGCTGGGGACGCTGCCCGGCGGATTACGACCGCAACGGCGGCATCGACGGAGCGGATGTCGAGGCGTTTTTCACCGACTGGGAGGTCGGAGAGTCGTGCGCTGATGCGAATCGTGATGGAAGTGTTGATGGGGCGGACCTGGAGTCGTTCTTCATCTCCTGGGAACGCGGCGGCTGCTGAACATGATCCGAACCGTGCTCGATCGACACAGTGACCGTGTTCTCATGTACTGCAAGAACGTCGAGCGTTACACGCACGCAGATCGATGGAATTGCACCAAGTTCGATTGACGTCCCCCCCCTCTTTCGAGTATTCTGGTGCGTGACAGCTGTTGTCAACGCGCCGATTACAAGGATGGCGGCTGTTATCGTAATGGCGTGTGAGCGACGGGCGTGATGCGGAAAGTGAGGACGAATGGGCTTTGTGAACGGACTCCGACCGGTCTTGGCGATCTGCGCGATGCTCTGTCTTCGCGCACTGGCCGTCGACACGCCCGAGGTCGAACCCAACGACGGCAAGGCCGGCGCAACGACCGTGAATAACGGCGGATTAGGGTTAGTTTCCGGGGACACCATCAGCGGATCAACCACCGGCGCGAGCGGTGGCGGGGGTGGATCTTCCGATTACTTCATTATCACGACGGCACCGACGGCCTACGGCTTTTATCGCCATGAACTGGCGCTCACCTCGCCCACCCCCGGCCATACCGTGACGATCCGTGGACTCTCGCAGACCAACGGCGTCATCAACGCGGGGACGGATGTCACGCTCCAGACCGGGGTGTTGGGGTACCCGGCGCAATCGCCCGATGCCAGAACCGTGGTGTGGTTCGGCTTCGGGAAAGGCGAGCGTGTGTATGTGCGCGTGACGGGAACAAAGTCCACCACCGCACCTTATTCGTTGACGCTGACCACAAGCCCCGTGCCGCCCCTGCCGTTGCCGGGCGTGATGATCGAAGGCAGCCTGACGGTCGAGCGTGACCCGGTGAACATGACCGACACCGATTTCTGGATGTACAACGGGTTCTTCGCGGCCATCCCCGGGTACGGTAACGACAATCCCAATCGTCTGACGCGTCCGTACACGCCGGGAACCTACTACATCGGCCTCTCGAACAACAACACCGCCAACAACCTCGCCAGCCCCGGCGACGATTTGAACCGATCCGGGAACGTGACCGACTTCGCCGATGTCCTGGTCAACAGCAGCGCCACGACAGGCCTGGACCTGGGGATGACGGTCAACGGCGGTGCTGGCCTGGTGAACGCGGCATCCACCAAGACCCGGCCGTTCGACGTGACCCTGTATTGTTTCACCGTCTTCCCCAACACCATCTCCACACCACCCGTGGGTCAGGCCGAGGTTGAACCGGGTGAGACCGACAACTGTGCCCGCGGCGTCGTCTGCCTGCGCGTCACCGCCACGCCCGGCGCCAACCCGCCCAGTTCCGGTGTGAGTGTGCAGGTCAACCTCTCCGCGATCGGATTGGGCGTGCAGACCATGCTGGATAACGGGCTGGGGTGCGATGCCTTTGGAGGCGATCTGGTCTTTTCACTTCAAGTGCCCATCCCGCCCGGCACATTCCCGGGGACGTACACCTTCCCGTTCATTGTGCGCGATGCACAAGAGCGCGTCAGCCAGGGTTTCATGCAACTCCGGATCAATGGATGCGGCGCGGCACCCCCCATTGATTCTTGCGAGCAGGCGTGGACCATCGTGCCCGGGGAAGTTTTCGCCGGAACCACTATCAACGCGACCCTCGACCCGAACCTGCGGAACTGCCGCGGCGGCGACATCACCGCCCCGGGAGTGTGGTTCCGCACCGTTGGCAACGGGCGGCGCATGACTGTCCAGTTGTGCGCCAGCGCCAACCCGTTCAATGCGCAGGTGTCGGTCTTCTGCGGCACGGGCGGCTGTGACGAACTCGACTGCATCGGCGGCGATGACGATTCCTGCGGGGTGTTGCCGCGTTTTTCGTGGTGCACGGAAGAAGGCGGGGTGTACTACATCCTGGTTCATGGCACGGGGTCGGCGGTCGGGGAGTTTCTCCTCGAACTCGATGACAACGGGGTGCCCTGCACCTCGGCGCTCCCGTGCGCTCCCCGCGGGGCGTGCTGTCTCGTTGATGGGTGCAGGACTGTCACCCGCGAGGAGTGCGCGCTCGCCGGAGGGGACTACCTCGGAGACTTCTCCTCCTGCATCGCCGCGGATACCCGCACAAGGTTTATTTCGTCCAACGCCTTCCCGATGACCGTTCCAGACAACTCGCCCACCGGGATCACGGCCACGATCTTTGTACCCTTCGGCAGCGGACTTGTGAGCAACCTGGTGCCGGTCATCGGGCTTCGTCACGGCACGGTCTCGGACCTGACCGTGACTCTCACCCACAACACCACGACCGTGACGCTGATGTCGGCCGAAGACGGCACCGCTGATGTGGACGGCGCGTACGAGTTCGCCGATTACGCATCCCGGTTTCTGGGCCAAGGCCGCGGCACGCCGATCCAACCGGGGGTCTACCGGCCCCGCAACCCACTGGGAGCATTCGACGGCCAACTGTTCCAGGGTCTTTGGACGCTGCGCGTGACAGATACCTCTCCATCAACGGTCGGACAGGTCCTGGGCTTTGCCCTCAGGACCGCGACAATTACCGAGAACTGCCCGTCGGAATGTCCTTTGTGCGCGGCGGACTACAACGGCGACGGTGGAATCGACGGGGCCGATGTGCAGGCATTCTACGGAGCATGGGAGTCGGGCGATGCCTGCTCGGATGTCAACGGCGATGGTGGCATCGATGGGTCTGACGTGCAGTTCTTCTTCGAGGCATGGGAAAACGGGGATTGTTCGTAACAAACCCGCCATCAGGAGGCAAGTACTGCACCTTCGGCCCGAATGAACGCTTGTGCAATTCATTTGGAACGCATCGGATTGGCGTAAATTCTCTTGACGTCAACCCAAGGTTGTGTGTACATTGTAACTAAGTATCGACATGTGCCGCGGTCAGTTGTTTCAGTGTGTCCTTTTACCGACGGTGCTTTGACTTCGCGTGTGTTGTGTGGCTTCTCTATGGCACAAGCCCTGGAAGCCCTTTTTCGTGGTTGGTTTGATTCATCAGGAGAGCGAAATGAAACTCATGAGTGCCCTGTGGGGCGTTTGTACGGCTATGCTTTTGGCAGCGGGCGCTGCCAAGGCAGTGGATTTTCCTGAAATAGAGCCGAACGACACCAAGGCGACCGCGCAGCCGGTGACATTGAGCGCCGGAGACACCATCTCGGGCACGACGACCGGCTCGGTGACTACGGCGGGACTCACATCCGCCGACAACTTCCTCATCACGACCGCTCCGCAGCCGGAGCGGGGAAAGTACCGCTGGCGGCTGGTGCTGACCACTGCTCCAGTGGGGCACACCTTGACCATCCGCGGGCTGACTCAGACCGCGGGAGTGCCGAATGCCGGTTCAGACGCGACTGTACAGACCGGTGCCATCGCATCTGCCACTCTCTTCCCCGAGTATGCCGCCGGCACCCGTGTGATCCAGTGGTACAGCAACGGCGGGTCGGATCAGATTTACGTGCGGGTGACAGGCACGGCGTCGACGACAGCGCCCTATACCGCCACCCTTGAATGCCTCCGGATCGATACCCTTCCGCCCTCGGACGGTGGACCCGTCCAGATCGGCACGTTCACCACAGGCAACATCACCATCGGCCGCGGCACAGGCTCGACGACCGATACCGATTGGTGGGTCTACGACCAGAACGTGGAGCCCGTGCCGACATTTGGGCTGGATGACCCCAGCGCCAACTTTGTGACCCGACCGCTTCCCCCAGGCCGCTACTACATTGCATTCACCAACTTCAACTTCGCCAGCAACCAGCCCAGCAATCAACCGGAAGAGACCTTCCGCAGCGGCGCGATGCTGGATTTCCCCAACGTCTGGGCCAACAGCAGCACCACGACGTTCCTGACGGCCACAGGCCTGCCCGTGCGCGTGACCGATGAAGCCGGCGCGGTCTTTAACGGCAACGGTGGTGACGGCCTCAAGCGCACCCCCTTCAGCATCATCTACTACTGCTTCACCGTCCAGCCTGCGCTGAATCCTCGTTGCCAGATATTGCTCTCGCCGACCTCGGTCATCAACGATGGAACCGGTGATGTGACCATCACCGTGACGGTCACTCCCGGCGACCCGCCCACCGGACCACACGGCGTGACCATGCCTCAGGGTATTTTCACCGCGGCCCCCGTCTTTGTGGAAGGTCCTCCGGATACGTTCGTCGCGGTGGCCACGGTCGCCGAAGGGACACCCACCGGCGCTTCACCACTCAGCGCCACGGTCTTCTCCATCGCCGATCCAACCCTGACCTCGACCTGCAACGCATCAGTCAATATCGTGGCTCCCCCGCCCGGCGCGTGCTGCCTGCCCGACAGCGAGACCTGCATCGTGACTTCGCGTTTCGAGTGCAACAACATGGGCGGCACCTACAACGGACACGGCACGGTCTGCCAGGATCCCAGCGTGTCGGTGGATAGCTTCCCGATCCCGATCCCCGATTTCTCCGGAACAACTCCGGGCACAGCGTCCACATCCATCACGATCGCTTCAGGAGAGACGGCCGGCGAGCTCACCGTCTGTGTCGGCCTCACACACACCTTCTGCGCTGACCTCATCATCACGCTCTCCAACGGCACGGATTCCGCCATCCTGAGCAATCGCCAGGGAGGGGGCAACGATCTTGGGGGCACCTACTGCTTCGCCGACAGCGCGGCAACCGCATGGCCCCCTGCAGGAAACCCGATCCCGCCGGGCACCTACCGCCCCAATCAACCCTTCTCCATCTTTACCGGCGGGTCCATGGACGGGACGTGGACGTTGACGATCACCGACAATGCAGGTGCCGATATTGGAACCATCACGTCCTTCAGCATCACCAACAGCGAATCGCCGCTCAACTGCTCCTTCTGCCCGGCGTGCGCTGCCGACTACAACCAGGACGGCGGCGTTGATGGCGCCGATGTTGAGGCATTCTACAACGATTGGGAGAACGCAGTGGGCTGCGCCGATGTGAACGAAGACGGTGGCATCGACGGCGGTGATGTCGAGGCCTTCTTCAATCGCTGGGAAGCGGGCGGCTGCGACTGAACCTTACTCGCACTGAATCCTAAAATTGTAAGTGACCCCGCGGGCCGACCCGCGGGGTTTTTGCATCCGATAACCAACGCGACTTCGTGATGAGTCACACACATTTTCTTCGCCAGAAGACACTTTTTGCGCGAAACCGCATTGACGAAGAGGGGCTTCCTCTGGTATTCTGTACTGTACTGGAGGCATGGGCGCGTTTTCGCTCCGCGGTTCTGTCGGGGCGGTGTCCAATGACAAGGCTCGTTCGTAGCGGCCCGGGATCTTTCCGTGCTGTGGCGAGGGTATAACGTGGATGTGTGTGTCGGTGATTCTCAGAAAGAGAGGAAGTATGAAGCGTTTGACTTCTTGGATGGGCCTCTTGGGCACGGTCGTGGCGGCGGGCAGCGCGTTGGCGCAGCCGGCCAACGATCCCTGCACCGGGGCGATTGAACTCACGGGGACGTTCCCCCAGTTGACCACGCCGGTGGATATCAGTCAGTGCGTAGCGCCCGCGGAAGCGCCGATCTGTGCGAGCAGCACGTACACGCTCTGGTACAAGGTCGTGGCTCAGAACAACGGCACGCTGACGGCGACCACCTGCGCCGCCGATACCCCAGGCACGACATGGAGCGATACCGTGACCGCTCTTTATTCGAGCGGAGATGGAACATGCGACACGCTCACACAACTCGTCTGCGTGGACGATAACTGCGGCCTTCGTCAGACGGTTTCCGCGCCCGTCACCGCCGGTCAGACGTACTACATTCAGGTCGGCAAGTTCTCGACCGCCACGCCCGGTGCCGGCGCTTTTGTTCAACTCAAGGTGACGGCTCCGAACCTGGTCGAACCCCCGACGGGTGTGGGCAGTGCCAGCCCCGCAACCTTTGACAACTGCAGCAACACCGAGGTGTACCTCGAGGTCGCCACGACCCCGGGCAATCTTCCCGCCAGCACAGTCACGATCGATCTTTCCTCGATCGGCGGCAGCAGCAACCAGGTGATGAGCGATCCCGATGGGGATTCGATCTTTGCCTTTGCGTACCAGGTGCCCAACGGGATCGGGTCTGGTGCACGCACCCTGCCTTTCGTGGTCGCGGACTCGAACAACCTCGGCTCGCCCGGCAACATCGCGTTGACCATCAACCCCTGCCCGCCCCAGAACCCTTGGGAAGAGCAGGATGATGCCGGCGATGTGCCCTCGATCGCCCAGATGCCCATCGGTGAAGGCTCGCTCAGCGGGATCGTGGGATGGATCGACGGCTCCGATGCCGATATGTACGCCATCGACATCTGCGATGTCGGTACGTTCTCGGCGACGGCGCGGGTCTTCACCGCGTTCGATACCCAACTCTTCCTCTTCAACAGCGATGGCATCGGCGTCGCGGCCAACGATGACAGCGGCGGTACCCTCCAGTCCACCGTCACCAACCGCTGGGTCACAATGCCCGGTCTGCACTACCTGGCCATCACCCGCTACAACCGCGACCCGGTGGACGAAGCCGGCCAACTCATCTTCCCCAGCACCCCGTTCGCCGATGAACACACCAACACCGGACCCGGCGGCGCGAACCCGGTCTTCGGCTGGTTGGGAACAACATCGGGCGTCAGCCAGTACACGATCTCGCTGGGCGGGGCGTGCTACCCCGGCGGCGGCGGCGGATGCCCGGCCTGCGCGGCCGACTTCAACGAGGACGGCGGCGTC
>DDSA01000096.1:45767-52414 GCA_002343715.1 Phycisphaerales bacterium UBA2402
GACGGCGGCGATGTCGAGGCCTTCTACGTCGCCTGGGAAGGCGGCGGGGAGTGCGGTGATGTGAACCAGGACGGCGGCGTCGACGGCGGCGATGTCGAAGCCTTCTTCATCGTCTGGGAGCAGGGCGGCTGCTGATTCTGATCATCCGAACGGATGATACCTGATTGCAGAAAGGCCCCGGGTGTTCACACCCGGGGCCTTTTCACTTGCACGAACGGGTTGTCGTTTCAGAGCGCCGGGGGCCGTTGGTGCCTCACCGGATGCCCCGCCCCGATCAATCGTGATCGTCCTCGCCGCCCGCGTCCTTGTTCTGGGCTTCGAGTTCGGCCTCGAGTTGCTCGATGGATTTCTCTTCCTCGACCTTCTGACCCTGCGCGAGTTTCTCGGCCTTCTCCTTTTCAAGTTTGCGCTTGAAAGCCTCGACCTTGGTCTTGTCGGGCGCGAGGATGATGCTCGCCTGCTTGCCCATCCAGCGTGGCGTCTGCTCCACGCGGGCGATCTCGGCGAGGGCGTTGGCTACATCGCGCAGGTTCTCGAGGCCGAGTTCGCGGTGCGCGATCTCACGACCCTTGAACCGCTGTGTCACCATCACCTTGTGCCCGTGGATCAGGAATCGGCGTGATTGATCGATCCGTACCTGCACATCGTGCGGGTCGATCTTGACCGACCGCCCGAGGCGGATTTCCTTCATCTCCGTCGCCTTGGACGCGGCCCGGTCCCGGCGCTGCTTCTGGGAAAGTTCATACTTGTACTTCCCGTAGTCCATGATCTTGCAGACCGGGGGGCGCGTGTCGGGCACGATCTCGACAAGATCGAGGCCCTTCTCCACGGCCATCCGCATTGCGTCGCTGGTGTCCACGACGCCGATCTGCTCCCCATCGGCCCCGATGAGGCGGATGGGTGAGATGCGGATCAGATGGTTGACCCGGGTGCGCTGCTGGGCGGGCGGGCCTCCGTCACGGCTGAATCGTCCGAATGCGATGGCTGAAACTCCTCAAATGGCCGGAATCGGCGCGATGCTCCCGTCCGCGGTGTGCGGTGGTCGCGTGCCGGCTTGAACATGGAACAACACCCCGATCATGAGCGTGCGCGCGTGCATCCGCCGCGGATCGGGAAACAGGAAACCGAACTGGAAGGTACCTTGTCGGTCATGCAGAGATCGAGGCCCCCGGGCGAGCCTCGCGGCGGAAGTGTACACCTCCCGAACCGGTCGGGCGGATCATGGAGTTCGGGGAATCTCAATCCATCGGCAAGCCCTTGGACTTCCACAGCCGAGCGAGTTCTTTGAGGTCCGTCGGCTCCCAAAAACTGCCGTCGGGCATTTCGGTGCGGAGGTGACGACCGGCGGAATCGAAGAACGAGAGAATGGGTCTGCTGTCCTCCGTCGGGCGTGACGTTACCCTCCACTGTTCGGGCCGCTCCGGAGGGTGGTCGAGCGTGTCGCGGCGGAGGCGGATGGTATTGGCGGAGGATTGATAGGCATAGAAGCCGAACTCAGCCGTCACACCGTGCCGGATCAGCAGCCGGGGGAGTATCACGGTCTCGACCTGATTCAGGTATCCTTCATCACGCACCGATGGCTTGGTCGTGGTGGCGGGGGTGCCCGTTCCATCAACCCGGACGGTCATGCTTTTGCCGATCCGCCCGCCGGTTTCACGGAACACCGGCGGTTTGGAGGCGCTCCCGGCGGTTCGCAGCGCGTTGGTCAGCACCCACGCCTCTTCCTCGCGGTCGAAGGACATGAAATACACGCTGCGGCTGTCGATGATGTTGGAGCCGTCGAGGAGGCGGGCATCGATCTCCACCACGAACCCTTCCTGACGATCACTTCCCGATGTACCGCCCGAACCGAGAGCCGTTCGGTTGCCGATCGAAAGGCGGGTTCGCCGGTACGCGACCTCGACTTCGTCCTGGGCCGAGCCTGTTGGTGAGGGGCGGTACAGACGCTCCCACCGTTCGGGGTTGGCCGCGACGATCTCTTTGACAGCGTCCGTCCCCAGATTCTCGAAGAGCCGCAGGCCCGCTGTAATGGCGCCGACCCGGGACTCCGCGAGCACGCGCGGATCAGCAATGGTCGCCGCGGCGATGGTGGTCTGATAGATTCCGCGCGAGCGCTCGAACTCGGGTTCCGTGGTGAGCAACTCAAAGGTCAGAAACTGCCCCGGCGCGGCCTGAATCACGGTAAACCCGCGCATCAGGTCGTTGCGACCTTCGAGAGGTGGGAGTTTCACGTACCACCGGTCGGCGGGCTTTCCGCTGATCAGAATGGGCGGGCTGCCCTCCGGAGGCTCACGGCTGATGAGACGGCCCCGCGTGCCAAGCACGTTCGCGTCCTTGTCGGTGATGCCGTAGGACTCCAGCAGAAGTTCAAGGGCGGAATCCCCGATCTGGGCCGTCGTCATGCTCTCGGTGCCCTTCGGAGAGGCGATGCGGATGATCCAGCGCTGGTCCTTGGCGGCGATCTTGCCGCCCACGATGTTCCCGGCCGAATCGATCTGCGATACCGAACCCACGGGCAGGGGCATCGTCAGCCCGATGCTCTCGATACGCAACGGCTCATCCCCGAACTCAACCGCGCCGGGGTTGCTCGGGAGCGGTGGCGGCGGCGGGGTTGGTGCCTGGTCTTTGGGCACGGTTTGCTTGCTGGGTTGGTTCAGAGAGGGCGCGGTGGGTTTGCGCGGCTTGGCGGTTTGGCCCAAAGCCATGCAGGTGAGCATGCAGACGCTCATGAACGACAGAAGTCGGTGGGTGTGGCGGGGGAGCATGGATAAGACCCCAATCATAGGGACCACGCCGGAGCGGCCCCGCGTACAGCGGGCGATGCATGGTCTGATGGTGTATCGTCGAAACCCGAGCCGGTTGCTGAGTCCTGCGTTATGAGACCGGCGGGTACCATCGGGCATGAGTGAACCCGCGAGCCAACAACCGTCCGTGCCGGAGTGGTATTACGTCTTCCGTGGGCAACGTCAGGGGCCGTTGGGTGAGGAACAGTTCGAGGCATTGATCGCGGGTGGGCAGATCAGGTCGGACACCCTGGTGTGGGTGGAGGGCATGACGGAGTGGCTCGCGGCGGGGTCGGTGGCCAGGTGGGCCCAGCAGATCGAGAACGCCGCGAGGGCCGGCGTCACAGAGGCCCCGCCGGTTGCTCCGGGGCCAATCATGCTTCCCGGCGCGGAGTTCGTGCCCACCGGGTACGGCGGGTTCTGGATTCGAGTCGTGGCCTACATCATCGATGTGATCGTGCTCAGCGTGGGGGAGGTGGTGATTTCCTCGATCATGGGGATCACGATGGGGGTGTTCGGTGCGGGGTTTCGAGGTTCCGCCGCATCGGGACTCGGAGAACTATCGCTGCTGATGATCTCGTGTGTGATGTACATTCTTCCACTCATGGGCGCATGGGCGTACTTCGCGCTCATGGAAAGTTCACGGCATCAAGGCACGCTGGGCAAAATGGCGATGGGGATGCGTGTGACGACGCTGCGGGGCGAGCGGATCAGCCTCGGACGGGCGACAGGACGCTTCGCGGGTCGGATCATCTCCGGACTGATCCTGGGGATCGGGTACATCATGGTGGCCTTCACCGAGAAGAAGCAGGGCCTGCACGACCTGATCGCCGGGACGCTGGTCATCAAGGGCAATCGGTAACTTCCCATGCAGCCCGGCACGGACATCGCCATCATCGGGGCCGGTGCCGCGGGGCTGATGGCTTCGGTCTGGGCGGCGCGAACATTGCGGGCGTCCGGACTGCCCGTTCACGTCGCGGCGTACGACGGGGCCGCACGGATCGGGGCGAAGATTCTGGTGGCGGGCGGGGGGCGTTGCAACGTAACGCACGATATCGTCACCGAGGCCGCCTACGCAGGATCTTCGCGCCACGCGGTTCGCAACGTGCTCGGGCGCTTCGGCGTGGCCGATACCGTGAGGTTCTTTGCTGAACTCGGCGTCGAACTCAAACGCGAGGAGACGGGGAAACTCTTCCCGGTGACCGATGATGCCCGAAGCGTGCTGAGCGCCCTGCGATCGGCGGTGGACGATTCCGGGGCTTCGGTTGTGCATCCGTGGCGTGTGCGAACCCTCCGGCGAACCGATACCGGGTTCGAGATCGAGGGCGAGGCGGGCCGCATCGCCGCGAAGCGGGTGATCGTGGCAACCGGCGGGAAATCTCTGCCCCGATCAGGGTCGGACGGTGCGGGGTACGACTTTGTCAAGGGCCTCGGACATCGCGTCACCGAAACCTTCCCCGCGTTGGTGCCGCTGGTCTTGAAGACCGGTCATTGGTCATTGACCCTTCCGGGGCTGACACTGCCGGCAACGATGGAAGTGCGCTCGGGCACGGGCAAGCGACTGGTTTCGTTCACCGATTCAACACTCTTCACCCATTTCGGTCTTTCCGGCCCGGCTGTGCTCGACGTCAGCCGGTATTACTCGGCGGCCAGACGCGCCGATGAAGGGGCGGGGCTGTTCGCATCATGGCTTCCCGGCACGACGCGTGAGGAACTGGACCTGACCCTGCAGTCATTGGGGAAGACGTCACCGCCGCGGGCGTTGCAGGAACTCGGTATCCCCGAGCGGATGGCCCGGGCGCTGTGCACCGCGGTTGGAATCGTCAATACCGAATCCGGCGCGGCCCTGACCAGGGAAGCAAGGCGGTCTTTGGTCGATGCGCTGCTCGCTTCGCCGTTACCGGTGGTGGGTGATCGTGGGTACACCTACGCGGAGGTGACCGCGGGAGGCGTTCCCCTCGACGAGGTGCGTCTGGACACCATGGAGAGTCGTCTCTGCCCGGGGCTGCACTTGTGCGGCGAAATCCTCGACGTGGACGGCCGCATCGGTGGGTACAACTTTCAATGGGCCTGGGCCAGCGGGTTTGTCGCGGGTCGGGGCGCGGCGACGGCCGGCAACTGATCTACCACGGCGTCCATGTCCCCGAGCAGATCAGGATGATCAGGATGCTCACCGCGACGAGCACAACGATAAACAAGATGAAATGCGCGGGCCTGGCCTTGACACCGGCCGTGCCGACCGCGCGCTTCTTCGTTGGGTGTTTGTGATGTTTCGCGTGCTTCGACATCGGTGAAGTTCGCCCCGAACTGTTTGAGTGTTGTGCTTCTACGCCCGTTCTTGCGGCAAATCGTCCGGGGATGATGAACGCCTGAATCGTACCCGTCCCCCGGCATCGAACCGCTCGTAACATCACGCCAACCGTTCCGAACCGTGCGAAGCGGTTGTGTCCGGATGCCTCTCTGGCTCAGCGGCGAAAGAGGTACGTGACCAGGTTCACGCACAATCGGTCGCTCAATCGTCCGTATGTCTCGTAGTCTCGATCGAACTGTCCCGCGAGATCGCCGGTGGTGATGCAGGCCTTGTCCCCGGCGCTGCCGCAGGTCTCTTTGCCGAGTTGGTCGAGCATGGGGCGGTCGCACTCAAAGTGGTACTGAAACGCGGCGGTGCGGAGGCCGACGCGAAAAGCCGCGTTCGGTGTGCCCGGGGCCGACGCCAGAAGCGTTGATCCGGGCGGGGGTTGCTTGACTTCCTGGCTGCACGAAAAGAACTGTGGGTGATCCCACGCGATCCCGGCGAAGAGCGTATCGACCTGCCCCGTGGTGTTCACCGAGACCCGGCTCATCCCAATCATGGGCTTCTCTTTCCAATCGACCTTTCCGCCGAGGGTCTGCGCGATGAGTTGAGCGCCGAGGCAGATGCCGACCATGGGGACCCGTGTTTCGTGGGCTTGCTTGATCATCGCCGCCTCGGCCTGCATCCACGGCGTCTTGTCGAGTTCCGTTACCATCATGGGACCACCCAGAATGACCAGCCCCTGCACACCGTCGAGGTCGGGAGGAACGCTCTTTCGCGGGTCGGCGGCGTGCTGGTCCGGACGGCGGAAGTCGAGGCGGAACCCGTGATCGCGGAGGCAGGCCCCCAGACGGCCCGGCCCGCCGTGATCGCTGTGCTGAAGAATGAGAATGGGCATGGACCGAGTGTAGGTTTTCATTCCCCCGAGCGCCCTGGTCGGATCCCACGGTGCGGGGCGTGTTCGATCGCTCTCCAGAGACGGGATGCGTCTCCCGGCATCACGGCGACAGCGAAACAACACGGTGGTTCGGGGGTCTAACCTTCCAAGGTGGACCAGGCAGTGCTTGGTCCAAACTGCTGCCAGTCCGATTATCCCGGAGAACTTCGTGCCGATGATCCGTTGTCATTATTTCGCCCTGGCGCTCGCCGCATTCGTCGCGGCCCAGGAAGCACCACGCCAGGACGCATCTCCGACCCTTCAAGGTGCCGTCGTGCGTCCTGTCCAGATATACAAGAACGCAGATGAACTCCTCACCGCGCTGGAAACTGCCGATGCGGACCTGAAGTCGCTGACCGCGGACATCAAGTACGACAAGACAGACGGCATCGCGGGCGATCGGCAGGAGCGTCGCGGGAAACTCTACTTCGAGGACAAAGGCGATGCGGACGAGACAGGCGGGAAGCGAGACCGCACATTTTCCATACGCTTTGATGAACTCCGGCAGGGCGACCGCGTCGAGAAGGAGTCCAAACTCTACATCTTCGATGGTGAGTGGTTCACGGAGATCAACCCGAAATTCAAACAGGTTCTGAAGCGGCAGGTGGTGCCGCCGGGTGAGAAGTTTGATCCA
>DDSA01000255.1 GCA_002343715.1 Phycisphaerales bacterium UBA2402
TCGTTGGGCGTCTTCTGCCGCTTGGCTCCCTCGACCATCGCGATCATGCGGTCGATGAACGACGAGCCCGGGTCGGCCACGATCCGCACGATGAGCCAATCGCTGAGCACCTGCGTGCCGCCCACGACGCTGGAGCGGTCGCCGCCCGCTTCACGGATCACCGGCGCGGACTCGCCGGTCACTGCGGACTCGTTGACCGACGCCACGCCCTCGACCACCTCGCCGTCGCCGGGAATGGTGTCACCGGCCTGCACGAGCACGATGTCGCCCTTGCGAAGGGTCGCCCCGGACACTGACGCCGTCTTGCACCCACTCGGTCCGCGGCCTTCAACCCGCGGTCCTTCGACCTTCCTCGCCTGCACGTCCCGCTTGCTCCTTCGCAGGCTCGCCGCCTGCGCCTTGCCCCGTCCCTCGGCCATCGCCTCGGCGAAGTTCGCAAACAGCACGGTGAACCACAGCCACAGGGCGATCACGAGCACGAGCGTCGGCGAATAGCCGCCCGCCTCACCCTTGCCCGCGAACCCCGCGAACGCAAGCATCGTCGTGAGCACGCTGACCGCCCACACAACGAACATGACGGGATTGCGCAGTTGCACCCGCGGATCGAGCTTGGCCAGCGCGGAGCCGATGGCGGGCCGCACGATGGCGGGGCTGAAGATCGATGAGGAGGCGTGAGTGGTTGAGCTAGACATGGCTGATTCCAGGGGACAACGCGTTCACTTGCCGACGAGTTGGAGATGCTCCACCACCGGCCCCAGCGCCAGCGCGGGCACAAAGGTGAGTGCGCCGACGATGACGACGACCGCGACGAGCATGAGCACGAAGACCGGCGTGTGGGTGGGGAGCGTGCCGCTGGTGGCTGGGCTGACGCGCTTGGCCGCGAGCGAGCCCGCGACGGCGAGCACCGACACGATGATCCAGAACCGGCTGAACCACATCGCCAGCCCCAGCGCGATGTTGTAGAAGGGCGTGTTGGCCGTCAGCCCAGCGAAGGCTGAGCCGTTGTTGTTCCCCGCGCTGCTGAAGGCGTAGACGATCTGGCTGAAGCCGTGGGGGCCGGGGTTGCTGGTGGTGTTCCCCTCGGGGACAAGTATGGCCACGGCGGTGCCGACCAGCACGATCGCGCACGGCACGAGCACCACGACCATCGCCATCTTCATCTCGAAGGGCTCGATCTTCTTGCCGAGGTACTCCGGCGCGCGGCCCACCATCAGCCCCGCGACAAAGACCGCGACGATGACGAACATGAGCATGCCGTAGAGGCCCGAACCCACGCCGCCGAAGACCACCTCACCGAGCTGCATGAGCCACATCGGGATGAGCCCGCCCAGCGGTGTGTACGAATCGTGCATGGAGTTCACGCTGCCGTTGCTCGCAGCAGTCGTCGCGGCGGCCCAGAGCGCGGAGTTGGCGACGCCGAAGCGGGCCTCCTTGCCCTCCATGTTGCCCCCGAGGTCACCAACGTTCGCTGTGGTGTCGACGCCAATTACAGCGATGGCCGGGTTCCCCCGGGCCTCGAAGGCGTACGTGGCTGCAAGAAGCGGAACGAAGATCACCAGCATCGCCGCGAGCACGGCCCGGCCCTGCCGCCGATCGCGGACCATCTCGCCGAACGTCCAGCAGAGCGCGGCGGGTATCAACAGGATCGCCAGCACTTGCAGCAAGTTCGAGAGCGCCGTCGGATTCTCCAGCGGGTGGGCAGAGTTCACATTGAAGAACCCGCCGCCGTTCGTGCCGAACTGCTTGATGGCGATCTGCGACGCCGCGGGGCCGAGGGGAATGGTCTGCGTCGTGATCGCCGCGCCGTCGGACGTTGTCTGCGGCACGGTGAGCGTGACCTCTTGCGGGCCGCGGAATGTCTGTACCACACCCTGACTCACGAGCGCGACCGCCAGCACCGCACTCAGGGGCAGAAGGATGTACAGGGTGATTCGCGTCAGGTCCGCCCAGCAGTTGCCGATGGTGGCCGATGACTTGCGGGCTAGCCCTCGAATCAACGCCGCCAGCGCAGCGATGCCCGTCGCGGCGCTCAGGAAGTTCTGCACGCCGAGCCCGAGCATCTGCGTGAGGTACGACATGGTCGTCTCGCCGCCGTAGGCCTGCCAGTTGGTGTTGGTGGCGAAAGAGATTGCGGTGTTGAACGCGGACTTGGCCTCGACCGCGCCGAGCCATGCCGGGTTCGCGGGCAGCATGTTCTGCGAGCGCTGCAACGCGTAGACCGTCACACAGCCGATCGCGTTGAAGATCAGAATCCCCGCCGCGTATGCCTTCCAGCCCGTCTCGACAGGCCGGCTGGCCGCATCAACACGCACGCCGCAGAGAGCGTAGATGCCGCGCTCCAGCCAGCCGAGCACGCGGCCCAGGCCCAGCGGCGCGTCACCCGCCTTGCCTTCCAGCACGCGAGCCATGAACCAGCCCAACGGCTTGACCAGCGCAACCAGCACCGCGAGATAGATGACCAGTTGCAACACGCCCGAGCCCGTGATGGCTGCGAGCGTTGGTGCGGGGACCCATGCGGATGCGAGGGTGTTCACTGAAACCACTCCGGCTTGAGCAGGGCGATCAATAGATAGACGAGCAGTGCCGCTGCGACGATCGCCGCGAGCGTGTAGATGACGGTCTGTGGCGTCATTGGCCGTTCTCCCCGTGCTGAGCAGCCGGGTCGCGCGAGCCCGCCTGTTCGCCGCGCTGCACTTGACTGATGGGCCGCAGCCACTCGCACACGCGCACCAAACCGAACGTGACGAGCAAGCAGCCGACAAAGAAGGCGATGGGAATCAGGTCGTTCATGGAGTGGCTCTCGGACGGGCGAGGACCCGGTGATGCAGTGCGATCTTGGCATGAGCATCGCCATGCGCCGGCCCCTTGTCGCTCATCCGGGCATAAACGCGGTGACCAATTGCATAAAGGCGGCATAAAGACAGCCCGCGCCGCTCGAAGAGGCGTCGATACGCTGCCGTGCGTTGATACGGCATTGATGGAACGAAGCGGTCCCTTGATGGGCTCTTGAGCGACATCGCCGCGGAGCCCCCCACACTCATCTCGTCATACCCGGGTGCAGGCGTGCTTCGCGGCCGCACCCAGGCACATTGCTTGGGGATGGTGTCATGAGCGATACAGCGGCTTGGTGCATCGCGGGGCTTTTGGTAGGTGCGGGCGTCGCGGCAGACGGTTACCTCGCGTGGCTGTTTATCCGCGACTGGCGCGAGGGTCGGGCGGAAGAACGCGCCCGGCGGGCACGCTGGCGGGCTGAGTCCACGCCGCAGGATCGCTCCGCACGCTTGTTCCGAGTCGCTGGAGGGACAACGCTCGCGGCCCTCGGCATGATCGCGGCGGTCGCGGCCGCCCAGACGCCCGCCCCACCCCCCAC
>DDSA01000027.1:0-193 GCA_002343715.1 Phycisphaerales bacterium UBA2402
CCCGGCCAGAGCGCCGGGCACCGCGACATCGAGCGGGCCGGGCATCAGGTTCGCGCCCTGGAACCCCGCCTTGAGCGCCCCGTACGCGGGCGTGAGGTCGGCTCGCTTCAGCGCCTCGCGCACGGCCCGGAGCACGACCGAATGGATGAGCGATGAATCGCGGAAGCGGACCTCCGCTTTCTGCGGGTGGACG
>DDSA01000027.1:430-26622 GCA_002343715.1 Phycisphaerales bacterium UBA2402
ACCTCCGCTTTCTGCGGGTGGACGTTCACATCCACGCCCGCCGCCGCCATCTCGAGCATCAGGAGGATCGTCGGGAACCGTCCCGGTTCGATCAGCCCACGGTACGACTCGGCGATGGCGTGCTGGATGGTTCGATCACGGATCGGACGGCCGTTGATGAAGATGTACTGGTGCTTGTTCGTGCCCCGGGCGATGGAAGGAAGGCCCGCCAGCCCCCAGAGCGTCACGCCCCGCGAGTCATCGAACTCATCGGCGTGGACATCGAGGAGTTGCTCGGCCAGTTCCTTGCCGAGAATGGCCAAGGCCCGGTCGCGGGGCGTCTGCCCCGGGGGCACTTCGAGCACCGTTCGCCCGTCGGCGGCGGTGGTGAAACCCACGGCGGGATGGGCGAGGGCCACCTGGCGAACGGCGTCGAGGCACCGGTCCTGCTCGGTGCCGACGGTGCGGAGAAACTTGCGGCGGGCCGGGGTGTTGAAGAAAAGATTGCGGACGGTGACGCTGGTGCCGACCGGGCCGGCGGTGGGGCGCGGGGGCGAGACCGTCTCGCCCTCCACGTCGATCTGCGCCGCGGCGGGGCTGTCGGCGGTGCGTGAGCGGATGGAGAGTCGAGAGACCGCCGCGATCGAGGCGAGCGCTTCGCCACGGAAGCCGAGCGTGGCGATCCGGTCGAGGTCGGTGGCCGCCTCGATTTTGCTGGTGGCGTGCGGCGCGACGGCCAGGTGCAGTTCGCCCTCGGGGATGCCCGAGCCGTCATCGGTGATGCGGACCAGTTCGGTCCCGCCCTGCTCCAGGTCAACGCCGATCCGCCCCGCCCCGGCGTCGAGGGCGTTCTCGATCAGTTCCTTCACGACGCTCGCCGGGCGCTCGACCACCTCGCCCGCGGCGATCTGGTTGGCGACCAGCGGAGAGAGGAGACGGATGGGTTTATGCGACACGGCGGCGGGCACGGGTGCAGGGTACGGAGGGAAGTTGCGGGTCGGAGCGAACGACGTGCCATCGGGTCGATGATCGGCGAGAGAACGGGTGCGCGTGTCCGCAGCGTCGTCCGCGCTGTGCCAATGATGCCTCCCCGTGCCCGCCGCCGTTCCCAGGTCCGCGTTCAAAGAAGCCGCGATCATCATCGCGGTGACCATCGCGGCGTGGCTGGTTCATTTCACCGCGCCCGCCGACCAACTCGACGATGATCAACTGAAGCCCTGGGGTTACGTGGCCGACATCGTCCTGCACGGCAAGTGGCTGGTGCAGACGGATTACGAAGGGGCATTCATGAGCAAGCCGCCCCTGTACCCGTGGCTCTGCGCTCTTCTGGCAAAGGCGGGTCTGGGCGTATCGCCGCTGGCGATGTACCTGCCCACCGGGGCGGCGATGCTGGGCAGCGCCCTGATCGCCTGGCACCTGTCGCGGCGTTGGTTCGGTTCGGGCCTGCACGCGGGGCTGGCGGTCGTGCTTTCCACGCTCGTCATCAAGCACCTGTGCCTGGCCCGCACCGATGCCCTCTTCACCTTCACCATCGCGCTGACCGCGGCGGCGGCGTGGCGCATCTGGAACCGGCCCGGGGCCGTCTCATGGCTCATGTTCTGGGGCGCGGCGACTCTGGCCACCATGACCAAGGGGCCTCTGGGTGTGGTGTTGGGGGCGGGCGGCCTCTTCGCGGTGCTCTGGGAGCGGGCTTCGCGTCCGGCCGAAGAGCGTCCGGCGCTGTCATGGCGATGGGGCTGGTGCCTGCTGGGCGCCCTCGGGTTTCTGGTTCTTGTCGGCGGGTGGTTCCTGCTCGCGGTGCTCGATGGTGGGCGGGGCGTCATCGACCGCATGATCGGGCGCGAACTGGTCGGCCACGCGCTCCGTCACGATCGGACAGGTGAAGGGGTATTCAGCGGGTGGTACAAGCCGCCGCTGTATTTTCTCAGCCGCTACGTCCCCTGGGGCATTCCCAGCGTGGTGGCGATGGTCCGCGTGGTGCGCGAGCCCTCGCCCGACCCTCTCGCCCGGAGGGCGGAGCGATTTCTCTTCTGCTGGGTCGCGGCGGGGATGCTCATCTTCTGCATCGCGCCGCACCAGCGGCCGGACCTGCTGCTCCCTCTCGTGCCCGCCGCGGCCATCCTGGCGGCGCGAGAAGTGGACCACTGGCTTTCGTTCGCCGCGAAGAGTCCCAGGCGCGGCTGGCAACGGGTGGCGACGGGGTTCTGGTCGTTCGCCGTTGTTTTCATGCTCTTCGTCGGGTACATGTGGCACCATGTCGGGCGTGCCAATAAGGGAGAGATCAACGAGACCGATGCCGCCTTCGCGGTCCACGACCTGCTGCGCGGGGTGCCTCCCGAGCGGATCCACTTCGCCTCCGACGGGTGGGACACGCAGTTCCTGTGGAATGTCAAGCGTCGCGCGATGACACCTGCGCAGGCGCACACGGCCTTCCGCGGCGAGGAACCTGTGTACGTGATTACGGCGGGCGACAAGCAGTGTTTGTCCGCCGCGGAACTGTCTGGGGCGAGGGTGCTCTTCCGCGTGCCCAAGGGCAACGGCACGGAAGATGAGTTCCTTGTGTTGACCAACGCCGGTCAGTGACGCGGCTGGAGCAATGCGCTGCGTTCCGCCGCGCGGAGCGCGCGGAGGAGAATGGCGCGGTCGGCGGCGTCGGCCGCGCCGCTGCCGTTGATGTCCGCGGGTGTCGATTCCCAGGCGTAGAGGTCGGCGATCGTGATGCGGCCGTCGCCGGTGATGTCCTCGCTGCTCCGGTCCATGCGGGCCAGCGGGTCGCCGATGACGATCTGCATCCACGACAGCGCGGGCACCGCGCTCCACGCGGCCTCGGCCCAGGAGAGGTTGCCGAGCAGGAAGTTCTGCGCGAGATAGCGGTTGTCGGGGACGGTGTCGGCCAGCGGCTCCCAGACGTTGCCCACCGCGAACGTGCCCCCCGCCTGGATGAAGTCCGCCGCCTGCCCCTGCCGGGCGAAACTCAGCGTGCCCAGGCCGCCGAAGTCGCGGCAGTTGAAACTCTCGAGGCTGTTGAAGACGGCGCCGGGGGCGTAGTGGAAACCGAGGGGGTAGACCTCGCCCCCCCGCACGCTCGCCGTGGTCAATGGCTGCCCCGTGTGGTTCAGCCCGTAGTGCGCGAGAAGGATCACGGGGTCGGTGACGGGGGCCATCGTGCCCGCCATCCACTCGATCCGCGGCCCGACGAAGAACTGGTTGAAGGGGCTGAGCGCGTTGTAGCGGATCATCGCCGCGGCCCAGCGGTTGTCGGCGATCATCACGTCGCGCGTTCTTTCGTAATCGTCCGAATCCCACAGGGATGAGAAGGTGCTGTTGACGTTGTCGAACTCGCCGTTGCCGTTGATGTCGGTGATCCCGTTCGAGTCGCTCTCATCGAGGATCAGGGTCGTCGTCCGGGTGTTCACGACCACGCCCTGCGCCCGATCGATCATGCCGCGGACATCCTGCACCGTGCGTCCGTCGAGGCGGCAGACGAGGTAGATGTCGCCCGCGCTCAACCGCGTGGGAGAGGTCACGGTGCCCGAGGTGTTCCACAGCGGTCCGGTACCGACCGCGGTGAACGATTTGGCCACCTCGTTGTTGACGTTGGTGAACGTCGAAATCGGCTGCGAAGCCTTCCAGTACGGGTTGATGATGCAGCCGTCGCTCTTGCTGTCCGAAGAGCCGCCCGCTTCCCCGGTGGTCAGGTCCTGCCACAGGAGGGCGAGTTCGCTCTCCACGCTCGCGCAGGTCATGTCGTTGGCGACCAGTTCGCCGCCCACGTTGCCCGGAAAGTCGCCCACCGTGGGGTTGTCGCTGTCGCGCACGCGGTGCGGCAGTCCCTTGGTGAGCACCAGGCAACGCACCCGTTTCGACAGTCCGTTCGTGGTGAGATACCCGCGGATGGGGTCCCGCAACCGCGGGGCGAACTGGCCGTACTCGATGTCGCCCGGGGTGGTGACCGCCGCCAGACCGTTGAGGTTCATCACCCGCACCCCCGGGCGGACTCCGGGCAGACCGCCCGCGCCTCCGGGAACTTTCGCGCTGCCCGCGTAATACTCGGCAACGGCGAGACTGTCGGCGATACGGCTGTCGTAGACCACCAGCACTTCATCGGGCCGCAGTTGCGCGCCCGCCCCGCCCGCCGCGATGGCGAGCAGAAGCAGACCCGCGATGGAGTTCGTGCGTTTCTCGGACTTCAAAGGAGGCTCCGGGTTGAATCGTATCCCGAAGTCTCAATGTACCGATTCGGCGGGGAACTGCAAGGCTAATTCATACGGAGTGAGCGGAATAACCATCCGCGACCACGGCACGCGCCTCACAGGCTGTCAGGATTCTCCGGTGTGACCACGGCGCACAGGATGGCCTATCAGCCGCACCCGCCGGCCTCCCACACCAAGAAGAAAGCCTCAACGTCGCCGCCGTCCACTCCGCCATCGCGGTTGACATCGGCGCTCGGTTCACTCGCTTCCCAGGCAACGTAGAAGGCTTCGACATCGGATCCGTCCACGCCCCCGCTCTGGTCAAAGTCCGCCGGGCAAGGAGCGCAGGGGATCAGTTCCGCCACACCGTGCGCGATGGTCGTTCCCGCTCGGCTGAAGTGCCCGCCCACGAGCAGCCGATCCGGCAATGGAAGAAGGGCGTTGACCACGCCGTTGGTCCCGCCGCCCACCAGTTCCCAGCCGGTTCCGTTGAACCGTGCGAGGTGCCGACCGCTCGGCTCTCCCGGCGGCTCGCCGATGATGCGCAGATCGCCCGCCGCGTAAAGAGCCGGGCCGTGCTCGTCATCGTACATCGTCAACTTGTAGGCCACCCCCGACATGTTCGAGCCTAACGGCACCCATCGGCCATTGCGCACGGTGACCACGGGGTAATAAAACGTGAACTGGGGTTGATCTTCGGGCTGGATGCCCACAAGCCCGCCGCCCACCAGTTGCGCCCCTGCGCCGAGATCGAAAATGCCGATCGTGTAGCCGACACCAAAGCGCAGGCCCGGGGCGACCGTTTGCCACCCGTTGGCCCCCCCCGAGGCGAAGACCTGGTTCGGGTTGGACTGGATCAGACTGCCCGCGCCGTAGACCATCGGCCCCTGTCCGATGTCGCCGTAGGTCACGGCATTCACTTGAACGTTCCCGAGGTTCGTGATCGCGGTCCACGATGAGCCGTCCCACTTCGCCAGTGAACGGGGCGTGGTCTGAATTGTGGCGTAGAGGTGCTCGCGTCCTCCCTCGGTCGTAGTGAAAAGCCCCTGCACCGGGGCCGGGAACCCGATCCCCAGTGCGGCGTACCCGGGCATCGGGCGCCAGTTCACACCGTCGTAGCGCGCGATGTAGTTCAAACTTGTCCCTGGCGCGGGGTAGGTCGCGCTGAACCCTCCCCCGACGATCAGGTCGTTCCCGAAGCGCACCATCGCGTTCACCCCGCCGTCGATGCCGGGCACCGGCTCGGTCCATTGGCCGTCCTGCCACCGGGCGAAGTACCAGGGCATATCGGGAAAGACAAAGGCCTCGGAGAAGTATCCGCCCGCGTAGAGAGCCTCTCCCTCCGGCCCGGGGCCGTACGCCAAGGCGCGCACGCCCGGGGTGGTGATGGTGGCGGCCATCGGTTGAAAGGTGCTGCGCGTGGGCGTCGTGCCCGCCACCGGCCCGGTGAAGACGGCACCGACGCCGCCGGTGTTGGGGAAGCAGACCGTGAACGAACCCGCCGCCATGAGCCGCGCCGCGGCATCGCCGCTGAACCTGTGGTACGCCGTGGCGTTCACCGCGCCGATCGGCGCAGTGTTGTTCGTCACAACGGCGGAGAAGGTCGTGCCGTTCCACTTGACGAGATTCCGCAGATTGTTCGAGGTGGTGAACGTGCCGCCCAGCAGCAGGACCTGCTCGCTGTTCTCGGTCGCCTGGGACATGGTGGTGATGCGGTGGATGCTTATGCCGGAGAGCGGGACGTTCTGAAGGGTCGTTCCGTTCCACTTCCGAAGCGGCTGCGAAAAATCCATCGTCGAGATCCAGAGTTCACGGATGCCGGGCTTCTGGTACTGCCCGATCCCCACGACCTCGATGCTCGTTGACATGCCCGGGATCGCGCTCCACGAGGCCCCATCCCACAACGCGATGCTGTTCGCGTTGATGTTCCCGGCGCGCACAAAGTTCCCCGCGACGACCAGCCGCTGCCCCTGCGCCGAGTCGTACAGGCAGAGTTTGTTCAGATACCCGCCCGTGACACCCCCGCCCACTCCGGTCCACGCGACGCCGTTCCACTTGGCCAGCCCGTCAACAACGACCCCGTCGGCATGATGGAAACTCCCCGCGGCGTAGAGGGCGTTGCCGGTGCCATCGTTCCAGACCAGGAGATCGTTCACCTGTCCCGCGGGGCCGCCGATGGATTCCCAGGTTGTGCCGTTCCAGCGGCGGATGCCCGATCCGGGTGCATCGGACGTCAGGCCGAAGGTGCCCCCGGCGTACAACTTCAATCCCGCTCCGTCGTTGAACGCCGCGAGACACCAGACCACCCCGGGAAGACCATCCCCCAGCGCTTCCCATCGCTGGTCGGGCGTGGAGACCGCGACATTCTGCGCGCCGGACGTGCCCGCCGAGCGGAAGTTGCCCCCGGCGACAAGGCGCGCACCTTGACCGAAATCAAACTCGATCATGTCGTACACGACCGCCGGCGCGCCGTCCAATCGTGTTCCTTGAAACGTGTCACCCCAATCGAGCGGGCACGTTTGCGCAGCGCCTGTCGAGACACCGAGCAACCAGAACGACGTGAGTGCGCACGAACGAACGAGATTCCACATGGTTGAGATCCGATTGAAGAAACCACCCAGATCGCCCGACCAGCACGTACCAGAGCCGACCAGATTCTTCGCTCCGGACTCCGGTCATACCACATGATTCTCGGTCCGGTTGCACCCGATCCGTGACCAGCGGCACGCCCATCATGGAGCACGCTGATGCGGGAAAGCCGCTCCCATTCAGACGGCGCTATTTCGCCTTTTTCTTCAGCCCAGCCCGGTCCAACTCCACCTTGTCGCCCTCCTTGATCTTGAGTGAGTCCAGTGTGTTGCCCTTGAGTTCGATGACAAACTGGGCGGGGTACTTGCTGCTGAACTGCTTGAGACGCTCCTCGTACTTGGGGTTCGTCCAGGTCCACTTCGGCATCTCGGGGTGCTCCACGCCCCGGGCATCACGAGGCGGGCGGAGTTCCTTCTCGTCCTCGGCCCGGGGTGCCTCCACCGGCATCTTGTACATCGCCGTTACCCGTCCGGAGGCATCCAGATAGATGATGTCGATGGGCACCAGGCAGTCGCGCATCACGAAGTTCTGCAACTTCGGCTCCTTGAAGACGAAGAGCATGCCCCCATCGGGCTTGATCTCGGAGCGGTCGGAAAGGCCCTTGAACCGCGTCTGATCGTCCGCGGCCAGTTCGAGATTGAAGGCGCGGCCGGCGATCGT
The DNA here is from genome assembly GCA_002343715.1 of Phycisphaerales bacterium UBA2402. Lineage (GTDB taxonomy): Bacteria > Planctomycetota > Phycisphaerae > Phycisphaerales > UBA1924 > UBA2402. Next base: position 7,852 of record DDSA01000027.1, read on the forward strand.
CACTTTGACAACCTCCAGTTTCGGTTGTGGTTGATCACCCTTGGGCGCTGCGGGCGGAGTGGCGGGCGCGGGAACGGGCTTGGTTTCGGGTTGCGGTTCCGGCTTGGCGGGCGGTGTGCCCGTCGCGGGGGTTGGCCCCTGCTCCTCGCACGACGCCAGTGGCGCGGCGAACGCCAGCGAAACCAGAGCACACTTGATCAACCCTGCAACAGCCATGCGTCATCCTCCGGGCCGAACACCACGTCCGAACGCGGGATCGTATCGAGGTTCAGTCGATCGCGGAACTCGGCGGTATCCATCGGTTCGCGGGAGGGCGTGATGCCGCTCCAGAAAGCCGCGAGGCCGATGATCCGCTCCGGCGGCACGCCCCGCGCACGGTAGTGGTCAAGGCGCGTGTCGCCGTGGCGCTTGGCCAGCCGCCGCCCGTCGATGCCCCGCACCAGCGGCAGGTGGTAGTACGCCGGAGGCTCGCCCAACCCCAGCGCGCGGTACAGCAGCACCTGTCTCGCCGCGGATTCGAGCAGATCATCGCCCCTCACGATGTGCGTGACGCCCCGGCGGGCATCATCGACGACCACGGCCAACTGGTACGCGGGCTGTCCCGGCTTGTCGGCATCGCGCCTGGTCCACACGATGAAGTCGCCGGCGCTGCGTGCCGGGTGCAACTCTCGTGTGCCCGCGAAGCGATCCGCGATCACCACGGCCTGCTCATCCACCGCGAACCGCCAACTCGGGGCGTCGTCCCTGAACGCGCAGGGAAGAAGCACGGGGCGGAGCGAAGCAGGGAAAGGCGTTTCGTGGGCTCCCTCCTGCGGGGCCGATGCCGCGGCCTCGATCTGGGCACGGGTGAGTTCGCAGGGATAGATACGTCCGCGCTGCGCCAGCGTCCGGATCGCGTCGAGATGCGGCGCTGGTTCGAGAGACTGGATCAGCGGGCCGTCATCCCAATCCAGGCCCAGCCAGGCCAGCAGATCGATCGTGAGGTCGATCACGCCGGGCTTGATCCGGGGGGTGTCGAGGTCCTCGATCCGAAGAACGATCCGCCACGCCGACCGACGCGCCAAAGCCCAGTTGATGAGAAACGTTCGCGCATTCCCGAGGTGGAGCGCGCCGGTGGGGCTGGGGGCGATACGGGTGGTGGGCACCGCCGATTGTTGCTTCGAGAAGTGTGCCCGATCTCGGTCGTGACGGCGGCGCCCCGTCGTGCCAGGAATCAACCAAGGTCATGTGCCCGCCAATCTAGGTATTGATGACGGGGCGAGAGGTGGACGCAACGTGCGGCGGCACACGGAGCGCCGCCACGACACGATCCACTCGTGCAAGAAACCCCGCGCACGTTGGTGCGCGGGGCTTCATCTCTCCCAACCTCCGTGATCTCTCTTGCGCGGACGGCTTTGACCCCGTCGGCGTCGATTCCCCAGCGGGGATGTGTGCGCGATGGCGGGCGTGCGGGAGGGCACGGCACACACACGGCCCTCCCGCGTTGACGCCCGAATGATCGGCCTTCGCGGCGGAACGTTGCACACACTCACCGCCGCGCCGCGAAGGCCCCATCCCCAATCTCCCCCGCTCCGCGGCACACTACTCCCGTACTCCGAACGGCGAAGATTCATGTCCGCACACGACCCATTCCATGCACGCCGCCAGAAGATTCCTGTTCGAGGCTGGGGAGACGGTGCGCGGGCGCCCCTCCAGACACCCGCGCACCGATCCCCGGCCGGGCGTGCGGCCACTCATCACGCCCGGCGCGACTCTCTCTCCCTCCTCCTCAGCCTGATGTGTTCCGCTTCCTGCGCCCGCCCGGGAGAGTTCCGGGCGTGTATCGATCCGTCTCTCAGAACTGAACTGACTCCGACCTCGCAACCCACAGCCTCGCCGCGTGACCTTGCTCTGCTGTATCTATCGAATCCGGCGGCCGTTGGATTTCGCTCTGCCATACAAAGTTTCGCGTGCGGCGCACGCGGGTTGCACCGGTTCGGTGCTCAAATGCAATGAAAACGACAGTCAGGAGCAATGAGTAATTCGCACTACCGCAGCCGCATGACGCGCGGGGCTGCGTTACTTGTCCATCGCCTTCTCTTCAGCCGGAGGTGCCTTCGCGGCCGTGGCGGGCTTCTGTCCGGAGAGTTCACGGATGTTGGCGCCGAACTGTCTTTTCTGCGCTTCATCGAGCACGGGAAGGATTCGGAAGAAGAGTTGCGCGTTCTGTTCGTTGGTCGCTTCGCCCTTTGTTCGCCGCGCGAAGTCGGTGATGAACTCGCGGAGCGTGGCGGCCTGCTCGGGACGCAACTCGATGCCCTTGAAAAGATACTGGTACACGAGGTCGCCGCCGTTCATCATCTGCTGAAATGCGCGCTCACCTTCCTTGCCGAGGCTTTCGAGTTTGGCCGCGGCGATGATCTCGAATCGACCGGGGAAGGTGCCGTCGGGCTTGCGGATCGCGCGCCGGTCCTTCACGAAGGCGTTCCAGTAGTCCTTGAGCATGCGGTCGAACTTTTCGGCGTTCTCGGGGCCGAGCGCGCCGCGGACCTGGTCCTGCAACGGGCCTCCATCGGTGAGCGGCTTGAGTTTGAGCATCGCGGCGTAGGCAAGGGCCAGCTGCTCCTTCTTGTCGCCCGTTCCCTCGGCGACGCCGAACTGCGTGAGCATGGGGATGTTCCCCGCGATGAATTCGTCGATGATGCGGGCGCGGGCGGAGAGGACACGGCGCACGGCGGCCTGCTCGGTTTCGCTCAGAGTCAGCAGCCCGAGGACCGCCTCCTCGGGTGTGGGCTGGGCAGGTTTGACGAGGCCGTCGAAGCCGCGCTCGATGATCGTCGGCGCTGGAGTCGCGAGGCGCGGGCCCGCCAGCGGGGCGTCATCCCCGGGAGGCGCTGCCTCGCGAGCCGCGCCGATCGGAGTTGCGCACAGGATCAGGCACGTGGCGGATCGGACCAGCAGTGAATGACGCATGAGGGCCTCCGTTCAGGTTGTTCGGATGGCGCGGGTCGGGCGTTTCAGCGGTGTGCGGATCGACCGTGCGCGATCTCCCGAGGTTGCCACCCTATCGGACGGCGAGCGGGTGACTGCTGCGTGTGCGATCGAATCCCGGTATCGCCACCCCGAAGGATCTCGTGCTGGGATGATCCGGGTTACACACCGCGCGCCCCGCCCTCGCCCCCCGCGATGGAGCCGCGCATGGCGGTGTCGGCCTGCATGTTCTTCATGCGGTAGTAGTCCATGATGCCCATGTTGCCGGAGCGGAAGGCCTCGGCCATCGCCTTGGGCACCTCGGCCTCGGCGAGGACGACCAGGGCGCGGTTCTTCTGCTCGAGGGCCTTGAACTCCTGCTCCTCCGCGACGGCCAGGGCGCGCCGCTTCTCGGCCTCGGCCTGGGCCATCTGCTTGTTCGACTGGGCCTGATCGGCCTGGAGTTTGGCGCCGATGTTGTCGCCGACATCGATGTCGGCGATATCGATGGAAAGGATCTCGTACGCGGTGCCCGCGTCGAGGCCCGACTTCATGACCGTCAGGCTGATCTGGTCGGGGTTTTCGAGAACGTGCTTGTGATCCTCGGCGCTGCCGATGGTCGAGACGATGCCCTGACCAACGCGGGCGATGATGGTCTCCTCGGTGGCACCGCCGACCAATCGGGCGATGTTGGTGCGAACAGTGACGCGGGCCTTGGCCTTGAGTTGAATGCCGTTCTTGGCAACGGCGTCGATGGTGGGGCGCGGGCTGGAGGGTGCCGGGCAATCGATGACCTTCGGGTTCACGCTCGTGTGGACGGCTTCCAGAATGTCGCGTCCGGCGAGGTCGATGGCGGTGGCGGTGCTCCACGGGAGTTCGATCTTCGCCGCCCGGGCGGCGATCAGGGCGCTCACGACATTGCTCACCCGTCCGCCCGCGAGATAGTGCGTTTCGAGCGCGTTGGTGGGGATATCCATGCCCGCCTTCACGGCGCGGATGCGGTTGATGACCACCGTGCGAAGGTCCACCTTGCGGAGTTTCATCCCCACCATGTCGAGCAGCCCGACGCTCGCGTTGCTCGTCAGCGCCTGGATGTACAGACCGACGAACTGGAGCATGTACACAAGCAGGAAAAAACCGACAAGGGCGACGACACCGATGATGATCCACACCATGGCGTCGAACCCGCCCGCGCCCCCTCCGACCGCCTGTGCGAGAGTGGGGGAGCCTGGTACCGCCGCGAAGAACGCGGTCGAAAGAGAATCAGCGAGTATGTTCATGGCGGGTCAGTGTATGGCCGGGGGTACTGCCGCGTGAACCCGCAGCGACGCTTCATCGACGGCACGTGCATTGAGACCGGGACCGCCACGGCTCCCGAAGGGTTGAGCGCGGATCCACGCGGGGCTGTCCGTCATCTCAAAAAAGTGTGAGGGCCACGCGCGCACGGGCGATCCGGGTGTCTTTCTTCCGTGTTCCGATTCCGACACGGTGAAGCGCGGGTCGGGCGGGGTGAGTCACTCGGGTTGGACCCGGCCGGAGGGAGGCCGGGTCCGCCGGGCACACCCTGCCCGGTCGAGGAGAGCAGACCGGATCACCGTCCACGACCACCGGGACACACACGCGGCGGGCAGGGCCGACACGACCTTCCCGCCGTTTTCATGCGCTGGGAAAGGTGAAAGCGCCGCCGCCGCCGCCGCGTCGGCGTCACTCAGTCGTAACTGCCCTTGACGACCACGAGCGGGTACATGGTGGCGGGTTCACCCGGGGCGGCGCTCTCCAGTTCGCACGACACGATGGTGTCCGGATTCTCGGTGGCGAAGAACCCACCCGCGCGGAACGTATATGAGTACATATCAACGAACTCAAAGAGCGGCAGTGTGACGGTCTCGCCGATGCGGAAGGAATCGATCGGCAGGCTGTACCACCTGTTGATCCACACTGTTGACGGCCCGAACTCGCGGGCCGTGGTGTTGGTCATCGAGGCGTGACGCCCGCTTCGGGCGACCTGAATGTCCAGCGTGGTCGGGTTCCGGTTGACCTGCGCCGGGTAGTCCCGGGCGTTGGGCGATGGATCCGGCGCGGAGCGGCATCCGGCAAGAAATGCTCCGAAGAAGACGACCGGGAGAATACAGCGGGAGTGTGGGGTCATGCGGTCAGCGCGGGATTGCTTCGCCCGCGGTCCGATGGTACCCGCCCGTACAATGCCGCGTGTCCTGTCAGTCCGCCGGGAATAACGCCACGCCCCCGTCGCCGGCCATCGCCCCCGGGGGCGACGGCATCGATCCGCGCCGAATCGCCGCGGCGCTGGGCGAACGGGGCATCGACCCGCGCATCCCCGCCGCCGTTCCCGGCTTCGAGGCGCCCTTCTTTCAGGCGGGTCTGGCCGGTTACTCCGACGCCGCCATGCGCATCGTCGCCCGTCGGCACGGCTGTCCCTTCTGTGTGACCGAGGCCCTGCTCGACCGAACGCTCCTCGCGGGCGGGAGAGGCTTCGACAAGGCCGACCTCGGCGACCTGCACGACAACATCCCCGGCGGCCCGGAAGACCATCCCCTCGCCGGGCAGATCATGGGCAGCGAGCCGGCGGAGATGGCCGCCGCGGCCCTCAAACTCGTCGAGCAGCGGACCCGCACCGACAAGGAATATCGACTGCTCGCGTACCGCGGGGCGCTCGCCCCCCTGCCGCGTGGCGCTTCGGTCGATGCCGTCCGTGATCGGATGGAAGACCTGCGCGAACACGTGCGCCTGCCCGGTGGTCAACAGGTGGGCTTCTGGCCGCCCGATGGCGACCTACGGGATCTCTCCCTGGCCACCGCGATCGCCGCCGATGAACCGCGTGGCGCGCCGCCGCCGCCGGTGCAGCCCGATGCCCGTCCATCATTCCAGGTGATCGACGTGAACCTCGCCTGCCCGGTCAAGAAGATCGAGCGCAAGGCCCGCGGCGGGCACTGGCTCGCCGAGCCGGATGGGGCCATCCGAATCCTGGAGGCCGTCCGCGAGGCCGTGCCGGCGCATGTTGCCTGCTCGGTGAAACTGCGGCGTGCCTTCGACGACACCCCCGAGATGGCTTCGAACTTCGAGCGCATCTTCGCCGCGGCGTACGACATGGGGTATGTGTGGGCCACCGTCCACGCCCGCACGGTGGTGCAGAAGTACATCGGCCCCTCGCGGTGGGACATTCTGCGCGACCTGGTGCGTCGCCACCCGGAGAAGGTGATCTTCGGCAGCGGCGATGTCTGGTCCGTGGAGGACATCTTCCGCATGATCGCGTACGCCGGGGTCAGCGCCGTGAGCGTGGCCCGCGGGTGCATCGGCAACCCCTGGGTGTTCCGGCAGGCGCGCGACATGATGGCCGGCCGCGCGCCCGCCCCGCCCACCGTCGCCCAGCAGCGCGAGGCGCTGCTGACGCACTTCGATCTCTCCCTCGCCGTGACGCGGCGTTTCCGCCACGGCGAGGAGACGACGAGCAAGATGATGCGCAAGTTCGGCATCAAGTTCGCGGCGCACCACCCCCGGGGCGACGAGATCAAGCGACGCATGATCGCCGTGAATACGGCGGATGAGTGGCGCGCCGTGGTGGGGGAGTATTACCACGGCGATGAGGAGTGAACCGGAGCGGGCCTCAGGGAGTTTCGTCGGCGACCGTTCCGCACTCGGGGCAGCGTCCCTCGGTACCCCGAAGGTCGTAACCGCAGGCGGCGCACAGCCCGGCCCGCCGGCGGTGTTCGCGGCGCGACACCCACGTCCCGAAGATGGTGGCGGCTTTGTCCGGCTGGGCGCGGAACGAGGCGATCGCGAGGATGACCGCCGTCAGCCAGAGCGCATCGTGCAGGATGCCCGTCGGGTTCCACGATCGGGTCGAGCCGTCGCCCGCGCGGACGAGCGCGGGCCAGTCCACGACCCCATCCCCATCCATGCCCCAGGCGGGCATGAGGGCCGCGAAGTCGGCCCGAAGGGCGTTCATCCGCTCTGGGCTGAGGTTCGAGTCGTGAGCATTGAACAAGGTGTGATCGTGCGTGATGATGACCGGAGCGAGCAGACCGGTCCACACGGCCATGTGGTTCACACGGACACGCCCGATGATGTTCACCTCGGGATGCGAACCGTCACGGATCGCGTTCCCCTCCGGGGAGTATTCACGGATCAACCGCTCGCCTTCGGGCGTTTCGACGACGAGGGCCACGCCCTTCCTGGGATTGAACCCCGGCATCTGATTCGGCCAGATGTTGAAGTAGAAGCAGCACGCTTCGAGCGCTGGAACATGATTCCGCGGCGTCCAGACGAACCAATACGCAATATCGAGCAGCACCGCGGCGATCAGGAGTCGGCAGACCCAGGGTTTCGCAAGGAGTTGGTGCGGTCTGCCATTCATGAGTAGCCCCGGGTCTCGCTGATACTCCTCATAACCGCATCGGGTTGCGGCTACCGAGCGCATTCCTCGGGCGAGAAGCAGCGCCACGCCTCATCTTCCGTGATCGCCTGCTCCGGCGCGATCACAGGCCCGACCTCCGCGCGTCCTCTGTGCACCGCGGCCCGTATGGAGTCTTCCGGGTCGGGCCGCACGATGGGAACATCGGAGCCGAACCACAAGCCGCGCCCGGGTGCGCACCCCGCATCGATGAGTTCGCGCAACGGAAGCACCCGGTGCAGGCGGTGGGGGAGTTCACGGGTCAGAACCTCGATGTCCGCGAAAAGGTGGCAGGGCTGCACGCTCACCGCCACGCCAAACTCGGCGAAGCGGACCACATCGGAGCGGTCGATCAGTTCGCAATGCTCGATCCGAAGCGGCGGAGACTCCCGCCCCGCCCGCTCGCGGGCGTCCAGCACTGCGCGCACCGCGCCGTCGCCGATGGCGTGCACGGCCAACTCAAGGCCCTTCGCCCGTGTGAGCGCGAGCGCTGAATCCAACTCCGCCGCGGTCATCATCGGCTTGCCCAGGGGTAGCCCCGGCAGCGGATCGCGGTACGGCTCGATCATCCACGCGGTCCTGCTGTTGAGCGTGCCATCGGCGAAGCACTTGGCGCCGGCGAGGCGGACACGGGGCCGCTCCCATCCGCGCGGCCCGGTCGCCGCCGCGTGCTGTGACTCCAACTCCGCTTGCGGCGCGTAGAGACGCACCCCGCACGGGAGAAGCCCGTCGGCGTCGAGCGATGCCAGCAGCGGCCCGAGCCACGCGGGGCTGAGCAGATCGTGAACTTCTGTAAAACCGTGGGTCGCCAGGTCTTTGAGCGCGGCCAGCACGTGCGCTCGCCGCTCGGACTCTCCCGGTTCGGGCGCGCTGTGCCAGACACGCATCGCGGCGGACTCGAGCAGCAGGCCGGTTGTGGTGCCGGTCCGCGCATCGCGGCAGATGACCCCGCCCGGCGGATCGGGTTCATCCTCGGACATCCCCGCTGCACGCATCGCGGCGGTGTTGGCCGCGATGCTGTGATGGTCGAAGGACATGACGCAGCAGGGGCGATCCGGCTGGACGCGGTCGAGTTCGGATCGATCGGGCCAGCGCGGATCGGCCCAGGCGTTCACCCGCGCCCCCGCCGCGAGCACCCAGCCCGTCCCACCGGCGCGGCCGAGCAGGTCGAGGAGTTCCTCCTTGTTCAGGCAGTCACCGGCCCGGAGCATCGACATCGCCCTCCCGTGCGCGGGGATGTGGGCGTGGGCCTCTCGGAGTGCGAAGCGGGTCATTCGTCGGCCCTCCGCTCGCGGATGAGCGCGGTGACCGCGTCGGCGGCGAGCGATGGATCATCGATCGGTCGAAGAAACTCGACGCGGAGAACGCCCCACGCGCCGCGGATGTCGATGCCGCGCGGATCGACGCCCACGATGCGGGGATCCCGGATCGGTTCGCCGAGGTTGAGTCTCAGCACCAACGCGATAAGCCTTCCCGGGTGCGCATTGAGTTCGCGGCATGCCCCAGGCTCGCGAGCGGCGAACGGGTTGCTCAGCGCCACTTCCGGGCCGTCGAAGAGATCGCCCCCGCACTTGATGGAATCGGGGGTCAGCGCGAGCCATCCGTGCTGGCGAGGCTCGCCGAAATACACGCGGTAACGGTCGCAGGCGGCATCTCTCGCCGGGTCGAGCGGGCTGACCCGCCCGAGGAGGTGAACGGCTTCGTCGCTGTCGTCGGGGACGTGCAGCGTCAGATATTCCTCTTCGAGGGCGTCCTTGGCCGCGGCGAGGATCACGCGGCCCGATTCATCGAGCACGAAGCGCACCGGGTCCATACGTTCGCCTACGGCGAGCAGGCCCGCGTAATGCTCGCGCAGGCAGGAGAGGATGTCATCGGGCGGCATGACGGTGAGGAGGATAGCCGTCGGGTGTGGCGAGTCGTGCGGCGATGCACCGATGGCCGCCGCGCGGATCCCCCGCCGGAGCGGGCGGTGGTCGCAAAAAAGAACTCGGGGCCGCGTTCGCGGCCCCGAGCCCATGTTGATCTGGCATTGTCGTGATCTTTGAACGGCGAGGCGCCGTTCCTTGAGCCGAGGGCCGACGATGCAGGGGCTGGAAGCGCTTGGCCCGCCCCGTCGCACGCGGCCCGTCCCACCCGCCGGATCACGATTCGCCATGCCGCGAGAGTGCGGTGACGAAGGCTTCGGCGGGGGGCACGGTCGGCCGTGCCACGCCCTTACTTGCCCTTCTTCTTGGCGGCCTTCTTGGAGCCCTTCTTCTTTGCTTTCTTCTTCGCCATCGAACAGTCTCCTGAAAATGGAGATCGTATTGAAGCACCACCCGGCGCCACGAACCGATCTCACGTCTGATATAGATTATCGGAAAATTTGTGACTGTTGCTTGAATCTTGAAAAAATTTCTCAAGAAATTCGCGCCGTGATCGCGCGATGAACTCCGCGAGTGAGCGCGATCGTTGATGCAAGAGAGTGCGCGGCGCTCGGCGCGTGGGCGCGCGCGGAGACGTCGCGTTGAGGCTGGTTTTCTCGATGAATATGCGCGACTCACGGCGCGGTGATGATCTCGTGCTGCTTCCGTGAGTTGAGCGCGAGCATCGTCGCTTGATCGATGCTGAGGGCATCGTGATCGGTGAAAAAAAAATTTCAGAATTCGTGCGCGACGATGCGTCACTCGCGCTGCGCCGCGGCACGCTGACGCGCGCGAGTGGCCCCGCGCGCTGCGCCGTGGTAGACTGTGTGCGCCACAAAACCTCTCATGAGCGACATTCACTCCATCATCCTCGAGTGCGGCACACCCCTGATTGTGGAAAAGATGTCGGGGGTGAACTCCGCCGCCGTCTGCTGGCTTCTGCCGGCGGGCACCGCGCACGATCAGATCATGGGCGAAAGCCCCATGTGGAGCGAACTGGTGCTCCGGGGCTCCGCCGGGCTTTCATCGCGCGAGCAGGCCGATGCGTTCGATCGATTGGGCGTGTCTCGTTCCACCGAACTCGGCACGTACACGCTCCGCATCGCGGCGACGCTGCTGGGATCCAACATCCTGCACACGCTCCCGCTGCTGGCCGATATGGTCCTGCGTCCCCGGATGGACGAGGACGCCATCGAGCCGTGCCGCGATCTGTGCCTGCAGGCCATCGCGTCGCTGAAGGATGATCCGCAGGATCGCGCCGCGTGCCTGGCGCGTGAGCGGCATCTTCCGCCGCCGCTCAACCGCACCGATATGGGCACCGAAGAGGGGCTGCGCGCGCTCACGCGCGAGCGTCTCGTCAGCGTCTACAAGGAGCGTGTTCGCCCGGGCGGGTCGCTCATCACCATCGCGGGCGCGGTCGATGCCGCGCCCGTACGCGATGAGCTCAACCGACTTCTCGAAGGTTGGACGGGCGCGACTCCCGAGCCGAAGCCAACATCCGAGGCGCCCCGCGGCGTGTATCACGAGCAGGAGGAGACCAACCAGGTTCAGATCATCGTCATGCACGATGCACCTCCCGAGCCGCACCAGGACAGCATTCTGGAGAAGGTCGTGCTCGGCGTGCTCTCGGGCGGGATGGCGGGCCGCCTCTTCAGCGAGGTCCGCGAGAAACGGGGGCTGTGCTACTCGGTGAACGCGGGCTATCGCGGCGACCGCGATTTCGGCGTTGTCTCGGCGTATGTCGGCACCACCCCCGATAAGGCCCAATCGGCGCTCGACGTGCTCATGGGCGAGTTGCGCCGCATCAGCACGCCCGAAGGCCGGGTCACCCCCGAGGAGTTCCACCGCGCCATCGTGGGCATGAAGAGCGGGGTGGTGTTCAGCGGCGAGTCTTCGGGCGCTCGCGCGGTCTCGCTCGCGTCCGATCAGCGCAAACTCGGACGACCGAGGACACTCGAGGAGATCACGCAGAAACTCGACGGGGTTACTCTCGACCAGGTAAACTCCTACCTCGCCACGCGCCGCCTCGGCCGCATGACGGTGCAGACACTCGGCCCGCGCCGCCTGACCGTGTCTGAGGTGTGAGGTTTTTTCAGCAGCGGCCCGCCTCCCAGCGCTCGAAGAAGCGTTCGACATCCGCGCCGTCGATGCCGCCGTCGCCGTTCACATCGGCGTCGAAGTCGCCCTCTTCCCAGGCTTCGAAGAACGTCTGCGTGTCGCTGTTGTCGATGCCGCCGTCGCCGTTGAAGTCGCCGATGCAGAAGGGTGTGAGCAGGAAGCCGCGGAGGCGGCCGGAGGCGTTCAGGCCGTAGGCCGCGATTTCCCCGTGGTCGTTGATCGCGGTCGCCGCGTCCGGATCGAGGTCGCCGATGATCAGATCACGCAATGAATAGAGGTGTTCTCCGATCCAGACACAGGCCGATGGCTTGCTCGGCGCTCCCTGGACCGAGACAAAGACCTGTCCCACAACGTCGCCCGAAGCGTTGATGTCCAGCGCGGAGCCGTTCCCGCCGCGGCTCTCCAACGCGAAGGGCAAACCGCCCCGCCACACCACCGGGAGTGTGCGGTTGTCGTCTGTCGCCGCGCGCCCCGCGATGTCTCCCGCCGCGTTCACGGCCGACGCCACCGCGCTGCGCCAACTCAGCCCGGGCAACAGCGTGGTGACCCCTTGGGTGTGAGACCATGCGGCCGTATCGCCGCACTGATCCGGCGGCGCGGCGTAGCCCACGATGATCCCGGCATCAGTGAGATCCGTCGCGTAGGAGATGTGGCACGTGTCGCCGGTGGGGAGCGTGATCGGTGTCGTTGTTCCCCCCGCGGCGCGAAAGCCGCTGATCGTGCCGCCCCCGGCGACGCTCAACCATCCGACGGTCACCACCCCGGCGTTGACCCCCATCGCCGCCCCGCCCAGCCCGCGATCGAAGGGATCGAGATCAGCGGCGACGCCGCCCTGCCGCCAGAGACACGGTTGGCTGGAGGAGTCCGTCGTCGCGTTCACCGAGGCGTAAAACCCGGCGACATCACCGGCATCGTTGACCGCAAAGGCACCCGACTGCGTCGACCCCGCGCGCGGCGGCAGCGCCTGCATCACCCCATCACGCCAGCGGAACGCGAAGTTATATCCGGATGGTGTCGAGGACTGTCCAACCACCCAGCCCGAGTTGGAAATACCCGTCGCCAGCGAAGTCGTCCCCCCCAGCGTCGGGAGTTCGGTCACGCGATAGGATGGCGGAACGGGAGTCTGCGCGATCGAAGCGAAGGGCAGCGCGGCCGCGAAGCATGCGGCGGTGGTCTCTGGGTGCATGATCTCTCCTCCGTTGGCCGTTCGCCGCGCACCCTGCTCGAAACAAGAACAAGTCGGTGCACGAGTCGCGGCCCCCGCGCGGAATACTACGCCTTCCGCGAAGGTCCACAATACCACGCGTCGTTAGACCGCGGTGCGGTTCAGCATCTGCTCAGGTGCTCCGCCTGTGAAAAGTGCGGCTCGCTCAGTTCGGTTTTGATCCAATTCGCTCGGATACAATCGAATGAAAGCGAACCTACTGAACCCGTGCGGCGTAGTTCGCCCTGTGTTTGGTGCGAACGATGAAACCGCGCCAACTTCTACACGAACCAGATAGCGTTATCCCGCGTTCGCCCCCTCGGCGAGCGAGAAAGGCCCTTCGGGAGTGTTCATGCAGCGTACCACCCTGCCTCCGATGTTGGAGGCTCTCGAATCCCGTCAACTGCTCGCCGTCGACCTGACGGCGTCGCTGTTCTTTACAGCCGGGGCCGCGCTCTCTCCGGGCAATCAATACCAGGCGCAGGTGGACGTCTCGAACAGCGGCGAGCCGATGCCGAACATCCCCGTGCGTGTGCACCTCTTCGCCAACCCCGGCACGACATACAGCCCCTCGACCGCGCGATTTCTGTCGGCCGCCACGCTCTCGACCTCGCCGCGCTGGGGGGATGTTGAGCAGGTCAACATCCCGTTCACCATCCCGACCAATATCAGCAATGGTTCGTACTCGTTGTTCGCGATGGTGGACCCCGACCGCGTCATCAGCGAGGCCGATGAGACCAACAACTTCTCATCGGGGGTCGCCGTGACCATCACCGGCGCATCCGGCGGCGGCGAGACGGGCCCTGTCGATCTTGTTACGAGCGTCACGCTTTCCACGATGCAGATCCTGCCCAATACACCCGTGCGGGCCTCGGTGTCGATCACGAACCTGGGCACGGGCGCGGTCTCAACCGCGGGGACGTTCGTGCAACTCTTCTGGGCCAGGGGGTCCGTGCCCGATCCCGCCAACGACCGCCTGCTGGGCCTTCGCACCGTGCCGGGCCTGGCGGCGGGCGCCACCGATACGGGCGAGTTCGAGTTCATGTTCACGCCCGAACAGGCCGTGGGCGCGATCCGCCTTTACGCCGTTGCCGACCTGAGTAATCAGACGCCCGAGAGCGACGAGACCAACAACTTCTCGGAGATGGTGACGGGCGTGGGGATCGGCGGCGTGAGCGATCTTGCCGGCGCCTTTATCAGCGGCCGGGTTCCCATCACCATCGTGGAGGGCCAGAAGGCCCCGTCGAACTCGAGCATCAAGTTCTCGGTGCGCAACGCGGGCGATTACCCCATCTCCAAGGGCGTGTCGGTCGTGATGAGGGCCTACCTCCGCCCGGTGCTCGACATCACGGGTGATGGCGACCTCGCCGCGAGCGATGCGAGGAGGTTCAGCGTCGGCGGCATGGCCTCGCACTCGCAGCGCACGGTGGACTTGAAAATCAAGACGCCCGCCACGCTCCCCGCGGGCGACTTCTGGCTCATTGTCAAGATCGACGACACCAACGTCCTCGCGGAGTTCAGCGAGGCGAACAACACCATCGACCCCGGGATGATGATCCGCGTCGTTCCCCCCACCGTGGACCCCGGGTTCTCGGCGGGTTCGATGTCCTTCAAACTCCCAACGGCGCCGGCGAAGAATGGTTCGGTCTCGCTCACGCTCTCGAACCTGGGCAACAGTCTGTTCAAGGGCCGGGTGACGGTGCAGGTCTACTACCGCGATGTGCAGGGGAATGAAGTCATCGCCGGCACCTTTGGCAAGGGCGTGAGCATCAAGGCCGGGGGGGCTTCCCGAATGAACTCGCTGCGCATCAAGTCTCCGCCAGCGCCCGGCGAGTACGCGCTCGCCGCCCGCCTCGTGCTGCCCGAAGGGGTCGCCGACGCCGGCCCGGGCAACAACTCCTGGGAGTTCGGGGCCGTGACGGTGGCCGGATAACCCGGCCCGCGCCCCCTATCATGCCGGCACATCCAGCAGGAGACCCGCCGCATGCCATCCGCCGAATCCCGAGTCCGTGTCAAGCGCATTGACAACGTCTCGCAGGTCGAGTTCGTTGACCGCAACATTCTGGACGAAGGGAACATCCAGATGATCGGCGAGGAGATCTCGCGCCTGATCGACGCGGAACAAAGCCCGCGTCTGCTGATCAGTTTCGCCAACGTCGAGCACCTCTCCTCCGCCGCTCTGGGCACGCTCATCACGATCAATAACCGCATCCGCGCCCGCTCCGGACAACTCCGCCTGGCCAACATCGATCCTCAGATCTACGAAGTCTTCGTCATCACCCGCCTCAACAAACTCTTCCAGATTCATGAAAGCACCGAAGAGGCGATGAAGAGTTTCACGTGATCCGCGCCGCGGCGTGCACGGCCCCGCCACGCTCCAATGAGCGAACTGACCCCACCAGCCCCCGACTCCGCGACGCTCTCGGTCACGAACGAGCCGGAATCGATCCGCACCGCGGAGGCCCAGGTCGTGCAGGCCATCGAGCGTTATCACTACCCAAAGGCTTCCCTCTTCGCTATCAGGCTTTCGCTCCATGAGGCCATGAGCAACGCCTTCCGCCACGGACACTCGAAACTCCCGCCCCATACCCCCGTTCGCTTGACCTATCACGTCAAGGACCAGGAAGTGCATCTGGCCATCGAGGATCAGGGGCCGGGGTTCAAGCCGGAGAATGTCCCGGACCCGACGCTCGACGAGAATCTCGAGCGAGGGTCAGGCCGCGGCCTGCTGCTGATCCGTTCGTACATGGCCCACGCGCAGTACAATGACAAAGGCAACCGGCTCGAAATGGTCTATGTACGACCCCAGGCATCATGAAGCCAAAGGGCATCCGTTTGGGCACTTGCCACGGACATGGAGCGAGCATAATCTAGATTGATTCTAAGGTGCTACGGCTTGGAAGTCGCGCACCTCTATCGTGGAGTTATCGCAATGGCTGTGGCACCCGCCAACCAATCCATCTATCTTGACAACGCCGCGACGACCCCGTGCGATCCCCGCGTGGTCGAGGCAATGCTTCCTTATTTCACAGAGAAGTTCGGCAATCCAGGGAGCCGCAATCACCGCTACGGGTGGGAGTCCGAGGAAGCGGTGGATCAGGCCCGCGAGCAGGTCGCGGCGCTGCTGGGCGCCAACGAGAAGGAGGTCATCTTCACCAGCGGCGCCACCGAGAGCAACAACCTGGCGATCAAGGGCGCGGCGTATATGTATGAGAAAGCCCCCGCCGGGGCGGGGCGCTGCCGGGGCCACATCATTACCGGGGCCATCGAGCACAAGGCCGTGCTCGATCCGTGCAAGCGGCTCCAGAAGGAGGGGTTCGAGGTGACGTTCCTCGACGCACCCCCCGACGGCATCTTCACCGCCGAGATGGTGAGGAGCGCGATCCGCGAGGACACGATTCTCGTGTCGATGATGTGGGCGAACAACGAGATCGGCACGATCAACGAGGTGCCGCGGATCGGTGCCTTGTGCCACGAGCGGGAGATCGTCTTCCACACCGACGCTACGCAGTGGGCCGGCAAGATGCCCGTGAACGTCGAGAAGGACTGCATCGACCTGCTGAGCATGTCGGGCCACAAGATCTACGGCCCCAAGGGCGTCGGGGCGCTCTACGTGCGCCGTCGCAAGCCCCGCATCCGCCTGCAGGCGCTGGTGGACGGCGGCGGGCAGGAGCGGGGCTTCCGTCCCGGCACGCTCAACGTGACGGGCATCGTGGGCCTGGGCAAGGCCGCTGAGCTCTGCCGCGCCGAGATGGACGCCGACGGGGCCCGGCTGGTGAAACTCCGACGCACGCTCGAGGATTCGCTGGTCACTCAACTCGATCACTGCGCGATCAACGGCCACCGCGAGAAACGCCTGCCGCACATCGCCAACGTCTCCTTCGGGTTCGTCGAGGGCGAGAGCCTGATGATGGCCTGCAAGGAACTCGCCGTGTCGAGCGGCTCGGCCTGCACCTCGGCCAGCCTCGAACCCAGTTACGTCCTCAAGGGGCTGGGCGTGGGCGACGAGCTGGCCCACTCCTCCCTGCGGATGAGTCTGGGCCGGTTCACCCGTGAATCGGATGTGGCCTTCGCCGTCGAGAAGATCGTCGGCGCGGTCCGGAAACTCCGCGAACTCTCCCCCCTGTACGACATGCACAACGAGGGCATCGACCTCAGCAAGGTCGAGTGGGGCCACCACTGAAACGCGCGGCGCACTGTCACGACACACACACCCATCAGCGAACGAACCCCAGCGAGAGCACACCATGGCCTACGGACCCAAAATCATCGACCACTACGAGAACCCCCGCAACGTCGGCACCTTCGGCACCCAGGCCGAGATCAAGACCCGCAAGGATGTCGGCGTCGGCCTGGTCGGCGCGCCCGAGTGCGGCGACGTGATGCAGCTGCAGATCAAGGTCAACCCCGGCACCGGCGTCATCGAGGACGCCAAGTTCAAGTGCTTCGGCTGCGGCTCGGCCATCGCCAGCAGTTCGCTCGCCACCGAATGGCTCAAGGGCCGGACCCTCGACGACGGCATGGCGATCAAGAACACGCAGATCGTCGAGGAGCTCTCCCTCCCGCCGGTCAAGATCCACTGCTCCGTCCTCGCCGAGGACGCCATCCGCGCCGCCATCAACGACTACAAGGCCAAGAACGGCCTGCCCGTCGCGCAAGAGGCCGCGCACTGACCGCCGTGATCGTCCGTCCCGCCGTCGCGGCCGATTGCTCCGCGCTGCTGCCCATGGTGCGCGCCCTGTGCGACCTGCACCGGGCGTGGGACCCGGCCCGCTACGCCTTCCTGCCCGACATCGTCGAGCGCTACGAACGCTGGCTCCCCGAGCGGGCCGCGGATCCGCGGAGTGTGCTGCTGATCGCCTCCGACTCGGCCCCCATCGGGTTCATCGTCGGAACCGTCGAGCGCGAGATCCCCATCTACGAGGTCCGCGAGTTCGGGTTCATCCACGACACCTGGGTCGAGCCGTCCCACCGGGGCCGGGGCATCGGCGGGCTCCTGACGCGTACGGCCCTTGAAGCGTTCCGCGCCATGGGCGTGGCGCAGGTCCGCCTCGACACCGCCCGCGCCAACGGCGACGCCCGCCGCCTCTTCTCCGCGTGCGGGTTCCGTGAGTCGTGCGTGCAGATGCTCGCCGAACTCGCCTGATCCGCGGATACGCTCTGCGCGATGAGACGCTCCCGCCGCGCCGCTCACGTGGTCTTTGTGTTGCTCACCGCGCTGCTGCTGTCGGGGGTCATCGCCTTTACCCTCACCTTTGTCCGCAGCGGGTACGCGCCCGGCTTCTTCACGATCTTCCTGCGCCAGTGGACCATCGCGTTCATCGCGGCCTTCCCGGCGGGGCTGGTCGTCATCCCCGCGGCCCGGGCGGTCGCCGACGTTGTCTTCAAATGACGTTCGACGCGGGATCCATGAACAGCGCGGTCTTCATGACTCGCCGCGTGTCCGCGGGTCCACCCAGCGGTACATGACATCTACGAGCAGGTTGAAGAGCACCAGCATCGTCGAGAAGACCAGCACCACCCCCACGATCAGGAAGAGGTCCTTGTTCTGCACCGCGTTCACGAAGTGCTGCCCAAGCCCCGGCACCGCGAAGACCCGCTCGACCACGAACGACCCCGTCATCGCCATCGCGCACGCCGGGCCGAGGTACGTCACCACCGGCAGCAGCGCGTTCCGCAGGGCGTGGTTGAGCAGCACGCGCCACTCTCCCGCGCCCTTGGCCCGCGCGGTCCGCACGTAGTCGCTCTCCATCGCTTCCAGCATCCCCATCCGCGTGAGGCGCGCGATGTAGGCCGCGAAGGGGAGCGAGAGCGCCACCGCCGGCAGAAAGAGCGCGCGGGGCAGGTCCCACCCGCCCACGGGCGCGATCGGCAGCCAGACCGCGAAGACCAGTTGCAGCACCGTCGCGGTCACGAAGGCGGGCAGGCTGATCCCCACCAGCGCCACCCCCAGCGTCGCCGCGTCCAGCCAGGTCCCCGGGCGCGCCGCGCCGATCACCCCGGCCCCGACACCCAGGATCAGCGCGATCCCGATCGCCGTCGCGCCCAGCATCATCGACACCGGCAGCGAGGCACCGATGATCTCGTTCACGTCCCGGTCGCGGTAGAGCAGCGATGGGCCCAGGTCGAAGACCCGCCGGACCGGCGGCGGGACGCCCGCCGCGATAGATCGGGAGAGCACACGTCTG
>DDSA01000200.1:0-1288 GCA_002343715.1 Phycisphaerales bacterium UBA2402
ACTTGCCGGCGTGCGCGAGCGTGCCCGTCAGCGCGCCGTCCGCCGCGGCGAAGAGTTCGAGGGTCGAGTGGGGGCGGGCCGCTCGGATCAGCCGGCACGCCGCGGCGCTGCGGCCTTCGATGAAGCGAAGGTTGCGCTCCAGCAGCGCGGAGCAGGCCGGGATCGAACCCGGCGTTGGTTCAAACGGGTTCCCGCCCGAACGGGCGGGCGGGCCGAGTGAGTCGTGTCGGGGGAGAGCGGCGGGAGGAATCGTGAGGCTTGACATACGGCGGGTTGGTGCGAGAGACTTGGAAGGATGTGGCATCGGTTGCGCGTGGCGGAGCGCTCGAATCCGCACCGGGCCGATGATCGGACGTGACAACGGATCTCCCCTTCTTGGTGGAACCACCCCTTTCGATGGAGATGAGCCATGCTGACGTTGTCTCAGGGGTTCGCCGCGCTCGACGCCGTCGCGCCGACGCCCCTGCCGGGTCCGCCGTTGTGGGAGCGGTATCTCCTGGAGAATCCGTGGCCGCTTGTGCTGCTGCTTGGCGCGGCGGTGGTGGTCGGCGTGTTCGTGCTGTCGCGTCTCGGGAAGCCTCGTAAAGCACGATGGATCGCGGGCGCGGGGATCCTCTTGATGGCGCTCGTGGCGGCGCTCGCGTGGGGCATCGAAACGCAGCGCGAGCAACTCGAAGCCGACACACGCGCGCTCATCCGGGCGGTCGCGGCCGGGGATGTCGGCGGGGTCGATGGCCTGCTGGCGGTGGACGCGGTGCTCCTGACACCGTTCGCATCGCGCCCCTTCTCACGGTCGGAGATTCTGTCCCGGGTCGGCTCCGAGTTCGCGCCCGGCGGGGCGTACCGCCTCCGCGGCTGCGCGCTGCTGGCTTTCCAGGCCCATATCGCGGATGATGCGGCAGGTCAGGTGCAGGTGAAAGTGCGGGCCGACCCGGAGAACGGCCCGCCGACCCCGGCGTGGGTGCGCCTCGATTGGGAGCAGGATGCGGCGGGCCGGTGGCGGGCGGGGGGCATCTCGGTGCTGTCGGTCGGTGGTGTAGCGGGTGGGATGGGCCGGGGGCCGGTGCCATAAGCCGCGTGCCGGGCCGCCAAGAGTTAGATTTCAATCTCGATTGGTGGACGGAAGACACGGCCAGTGCGTCCCATCGCGGTTAGAGACAGGCCGGGATTGATATCTCGACATGCTCTTAGGTCTTCGCGGTCGTTGGCCTGGTGTCCGGCCCCGAAGGGGCCACGGGTTGTAGCCACGGGTGGAGCGGAGTCCGCCGACAGGCGGGGGGGGGGGGGG
>DDSA01000200.1:1506-1826 GCA_002343715.1 Phycisphaerales bacterium UBA2402
GCTCTTCCGATCTCGTGGTCGTGTCTTCGCGGCCCTGCCCTGCCCCATAGGGGCAGAGGAAGCTCGCAACTGCAAGGTCGCTCAATCGAAAAGAAACCTCTCGTCGAACTCCACGCCATGCGCGCGGAGTATGCGGAGCAACTCTGACTTGAAGTCCTCCTTCTTGTGATGCTCGGCCTGCACCGCGATGTACTTCTTCACGGCCTCTTCCTGCGATTTGCTGACGGAGAAGACGCTATAGCCCTCCTGCCACGTGAACGCACTGAGTTTCGGGTACGCCTCGTGAACCCACTTTGACGACCGGGCCTTGACCGTGCGCA
>DDSA01000200.1:2103-7206 GCA_002343715.1 Phycisphaerales bacterium UBA2402
GTGGTCCTCGACGCCGCCGATGTCGTAGAGGACGCCCTTCTCCGCCCGGACGATACCGCCGATATAGGGATAGAGGCGTTCGGCGATTTCGGTGGTGATCCACGGGGCGCGGCCCTTCGTGGAGAAGACGACGTGAAATAGGAGTTGGGAGTAGGTGCCGGGCATCGGGAATCCTTCGCCCCTTCGGGGCGGGAAAAGCATAAGGGAACCTCGCTTCCACGGGTTCCGCGTCGGCGGGCTGCGCCGCGCCGCCGCTCCACCCGTGGCTACAACCCGACGCCCCTTTGGGGCGTTCAGGGTCGATCAGAGTCCGGCTTCGCCGTCCTCGATCTGCATCGCGGTAGCGAGCGCCAACGCATTGCGGAGGATGCTGGTGCCGAACTTCCGAGCGAGATGGAGTACTTCTTGAGCGCCTTGCTCGGTCCATTCGGCATCTCGCACAAGAGCGGCGACGATCTGTTCGTCGGTCGCTCCTTCACCGACTTTGGCGATGAGATTGTCATACTCGGCAAGGAGAATATCGGTGATGAGTTCCGGCATGGGCGTGTCTCCACAACGGTGGTGCGGGTCAGGCGGCGTCAAAGACATTCTCCCGGTGCCAGCGCAAGCACGCGGGGTCGGGATAGAAACGGGCGGGCGGGATGATCTGCTGGCCGTGCCGCGATGCGACGAGATCGGCGGCGGCTTGGTCTTTCAGTTCGCGCACTCGCCCGCTGACGCGCAGCGTCAGGTCGTCCTCGATCGTGACGAGGCCGCAATCGAATAGACGATCGAATGTCGCCGACATGCACACGCCGTTGGTCGGATCGGCGCGGCGACGCTCATCGACACTCCACGGAACGATGTGGCCGGCGACAAGGCATTCAACGAGTGGCAGGCCTGTCACGCAGCAACTGTTGTTG
Source organism: Phycisphaerales bacterium UBA2402 (assembly GCA_002343715.1). GTDB lineage: Bacteria > Planctomycetota > Phycisphaerae > Phycisphaerales > UBA1924 > UBA2402. The sequence goes on from DDSA01000200.1 coordinate 3,006, forward strand.
TAGCTGCTGACGACGGCATCGCGGAAGAATGCTTGGTGCAATCGCTGCTTGACGGTGACAATCTTGTCCGACGGGCCGCCGGGCGGCACGAGCGGTGCGTCGGGATGACTCAGCGGTTCATGTTCGCGGCGAAGGTCGTGGGCCCGGACTATCAGGCCGTTCCAGTCGGCATGGAACTCGTCCCAGATAGCCTTGTCGAGCTTGCTGCCGTGCGTCAGGCCAGAGATGTTGAGGGCCGCGAGTTGCGGGTCGAAGGCCCCGAAGTTACCGAGCTTGCGGGCGACGGACGCCGGTGTGCGATGCAGAAGCGCCGCGAGTTCCTTCACACGCGAGTCGGTCGCCTTTGTGCGCTGGAATGGGATTCGGCAATACAACTCGAACGCGAGAATCAGTTGTTCGCGAGTCCAAGGTTGACCGTCGTTGGCGGGCCGCGCATCCATTCATCTCCTCATGCCGCCATATGACGGGCCGCCGCAGCCGCGTTGGGGGGCTCGATGACGCGCGGGCCGTCGCCTTCTGGTTCCGCGTCAAATTGGAAGCTTGTCGGGCAGTCGCGGGCCTCTTTCGCGTCGAACAGTGTGATGCGGAAGCGATGCGAACTCACCCGCCCGATCGCCACCGTGTCACCGGGCTTGATGCAGTGCTTGACGAAGAACTCACCCTGCTTGGTCGCCTTGGCCGCGTGAAGACTCCGGTTCAGCGGCTTGGCGCTGAATGCGGCGGGGGCGGGGGGTTTGGATCCGGCCACTTTCGTACGCCGGGACAGGGTGGTGGCGAGTTTACTCGCTTTCTTGGCCATGACCCATGATGGTACCTCACGACACCCCGTGACGAATAACTTGGTTCCGTTTTAGACATGAACCGCGGCGGCGGTGTGGACGGCCCGGATGCAGAGGCGTTCATTCTCGCCCTGGAGAGCGGTTGTTGGGCGAATCTCTGCTCCTTTCGCCGCGCCGAACACCGCAACACTCGTCAACGTCCGGAGTTCGTCACTCTGCCCCCGCTACCCTCGCCCATGCGCTCCCCAGCCCTGCTCACGTTGGCCCTGATCTCCACCCTGCCCGCGGCGGCCCTAGCCCAGGCCCCCGACCCTCAGCGCCTGCGCGAGGACATGCGCGCCATGGTCGCCCGCGCCCGCGACAAGGTCTATCCCGCACTGGTCAACATCAGCGTCGTGACGCTTTCCTATTACGGGGGCAAGGAGGCCAAGGGGGGCAGCACCGGCAGCGGCACGATCATGTCGCCCGAGGGGTTTGTCCTGACCAACCAGCACGTGGTCAACGACGGCCGCACCTTCCGGGTGACGCTCGCCGACAAGCGCGAGGTGCCCGCGACACTGGTGGGCGAGGACCCCCTGACCGACCTGGCGGTCCTCAAGATCGACCTCTCCAAGCTCGACCCGGGCGAGACGCTGGCCCACGCCCGCTTCGGCGATTCCTCGAAACTCGTCATCGGTGACTCCGTCATGGCCATGGGTTCGCCACTGGCGCTCTCTCGCTCGGTCACGCTGGGCATCGTCAGCAATCTCGAGCGTGTCTTCACCGCCGACAGCGGCGACGATGTGGAGGAACTCGCCTTCGAGCGGGGCCGCACGGGCCTCTTCACCAGCTGGATCCAGCACGATGCCGCCATCAACCCCGGCAACTCCGGCGGGCCGCTGGTGGACCTCGACGGCAATGTCGTCGGCATCAACGCCATGATGGTCGGATATTCCGGCATCGGTCTGGCCATCCCCCAGTCGCTGGCCGAGCCCGTCTACAACCAACTCGTCAAGAGCGGCGAGGTCATGCGCAGTTACTTCGGCATCGCCCTCAAGAGCACCAAGCGATCAGACTTCAAGGAAGGTGTGCTGCTCAACAGCGTCGAGAAGGGCGGCCCCGCCGACCGCGCCGGCCTGCTGGCCGGGGACCTCATCATCTCGATGAACGGGGAGCCGGTCAACGTCCGCTTCGCCGAGGAAGTCCCCCTCTTCTCCCGCCGTCTCGCCGAGTTCCCCATCGGCAGCACGGTGACGATCGGCTACCGGCGCGGCGATCAGACCGGCACGGCGGTGGTCACCACCGAGAAGATGCTCAAGGAGGCGGGCGACGAAACAGCGCTGCGCTCCTGGGGCGTTGCGCTGCGCGAAATCACCGAGCGGCTCGCCCGCGATCTGCGCCTGTCGGCGACCGAGGGCGCCTTCGTCACCAGCATCCGGCGGGGCAGCCCGGCGGAGACCGCCGAGCCGCAGCTCTTCCCCGGCGACATCATCACCGAGATCGACGGCCGGAGCGTGAAGACGCTGAAGGACGCCGCGGAGCAGTACAAATCGATCATGCAGCGCGACCCGATTCCCGAGTTCGTGGTCATCGCCCTTGACCGTCAGGGGAAGAACTTCGTCACGCTCATCAAGCCCCGGCCAGTCAAGAAGGAAGACCCGCCCCGCGAGGTGCCCAAGAGTTGGATCGGCGTGGCCACGCAGGTCGTGCTGCGTGACCTGGCGGCCAAGCTCGGCGATCCGGCGTGGCTCGGCTTCCGCGTGACGAGGGTCTACCCCGGCACCTTCGCCGAGAGCAGCGGGCTGAAGGTGGGCGACATCATCACCACGGTCAACGGCGAACGGCTAGCTCCCCGAAGTGCCCAGGAGGCGGGGGCGCTGAGCCGCAAGGTCCGGTCCCTGCCCATCAGCCAGCCGGCCAAACTCTCCATCATCCGCGACGGGAGCGCGATGGACATCGAAGTGCCGCTGGAACGGACTCGAACCACGCGCGAGGAGGCTCTCAAGGACGAGAACAAGGACTTCGAGCTCACCGTCCGCGAACTCACCTTCTTCGACCGCGATGATGCCCGCTGGGGCGAGGATGTGACGGGCGTGATCGTGGAGAACTGCGAGCGGGCGGGGTGGGCCGGGCTGGCGGGCGTCAACCCGGGAGACCTGATCCAGCGGATCGGTTCGTTCGAGGTGCGCGACATTCCCTCGTACCGCAGGGCGATGGAGGCCGTCGCCAAGGAACAGCCCGCGAAGGTCACGTTCGTCGTCCTCCGCCGGAGCCGAACCTATTTCCTCTTCGCCGAACCGGAATGGAAGCCCGCCACCAACGACGAGGAGAAGGACACGGCGCAGCGCCCGCAATGATCGGCGTAAAGGCGGCACGCCGACCGTGTTCGGTCAGCGCTGCGGAACGACAGTGCGGACAAGCCGATGCTCTGGGTTGCGGCCATCCTCCCCGTGGTGACGATCGGCGCGTGGCTGGTCTGGCGGGGTCTCTTCGGGGATCGTGCCAAGGGCCGCGCACGCTGCCCCGGGTGCTGGTACTCCATGAGCGGCATCAACGCCTCCCAAGGCGCGTGGCGGTGCCCCGAGTGCGGCCTGGAGACGCGGCACGAGCGGGACCTCTTCCGTTCCCGAAGGCGGTGGTCGTCGGCGCTTACGGGGCTGGTGCTTCTGTCGGTCGCGACTTCGTGGCCCGTGTACAGGCTGGTCCGCGCGACGTGGTGGCGGGCGTATCTTCCCGACACGGTGCTCATCGCGATGGTGGGACGTGCCGCCGACGACTGGCCCGAGCGCCTGCTGATCGAGCGTGTGCGCCGTGATGATGTCGTCGTCGGCGAGCCGGTCCCCGGCGCGCTCTGGGCGTGGCAGCGGGGCGCGCTGGTCTCACGCTGCATCAGCATCGCCAACGACCCGTTGCACGTGCCGCACCGGCGGCGCACCGCCGCGTGGATCGGGGGCGTGCTATCCACGGATTTCGCGGAGCGCGAGCGCCTCGCCCTTGCCGAGCCGGTGCTCTTCAGCAACGACCTCGATCCCGCGCCCTGCCCGGCGCCCGATGAAATTCTCGCCGCGGCGAGGGTGAGCGACAGCACGGTGCGCGAGTTGCTGGCGGAGGTCGCCCCCAACGTGCTGGGCGATGTCACGGGCGACACGCCCCGCGCGGTCGCGGCGGAGCAGATCGACCTCGACTTCGACGACCACGAGGGGCGCGATTGCCTGATCGTGCTCAAGTCCTGGCCGCTGCGGCAGGCTTTTCTGCTCCTGTCTCGCCGCGGCGTCTCGTGGGGTTTGTGCGGCGTGGAGCACGCGTCGCGTTCCGATGATTCCGGGCGGCCCGCACATCTGATTCATTTCGGTCGCCGGCCCTTTCTCGCCGTCGAGACGGCCACGCCCGGCAGCGGGCTGGGCTACCGGGGCGAGAACCTCACGCTCTACTCGCTCTCGACC
>DDSA01000200.1:7410-7542 GCA_002343715.1 Phycisphaerales bacterium UBA2402
CTCACGCTCTACTCGCTCTCGACCGCGGGGATCCAGCCCGCGGCCAGGGTCCGCGTGCGGGCGGAACTGGATGCGGAGTTCCCGATTTCCTACGCCGCGTCGGCGGGCATCACGCGCCTCTTTGAGCACGGC
>DDSA01000219.1:0-4020 GCA_002343715.1 Phycisphaerales bacterium UBA2402
CCCATGTCCAGCGTCAGCACCCGCGCATGACCCGCCCGCGCCGCCGCATTCGCCGCGCCCGCCGACCAGCGCATCGCGCACCGCACGCCACTTCGGTTTCTCGTCGATGATCCGCTCGAAACGGTCGCGGCTCGCCCGCCGTGCGATTTCATAACCGATCAGCGAGCCGCCGAGGAAACCCGCCAACGCCGCCGGTGTTCCGACGAGCATCCCGAACGCCCACCCTCCCAAAATCGCCTGCGCGTATGTCGGGAGAAGCGCAAGACCGGCGAGGAGAGCGAAGCCCGCGGCGTAGACAAAGACCGCACCGGTGCCGTGAGTCTTGAGCCAGACACTGACGATGTCCATCTTCCACAAGAGGGCGATACCCGCCAACGCGGGCATGAACGCCGCCACGATCGCCAGCGGACCCGCCGCTCCCAGGCGACGAAAGAGAGTTGAAAAGGAGTCCTGTTCGGGCGCTGATGAGTCGGGCACAGGGACGAGAGTAGGAATGTCTATCGTGCGGCTCACCACACCTGATGCTGATGTCCGAGTGAACGGCACAGTTCAGCCCCACACCCACCCCCCCAGATTCCAAACAGGGCGGAGTGTTTGTGAGGATGGTGCGGATAAGACGATCTGAGTATTTTGGCGAAAATTATCTCTTTGGGTTGGCATTTCCGGATTTGTGTTGTATGTTGTCTGGAGAACCCCGAGGGACACAGGCAGAGACAGACCGCGACCGGACGCCGACCGCACGGTGCCCGCGCGGTCTGAGCATGCGCTGAGCGATTCGCTCGGGGCTTCATGGTGTTTGTTTCATCTCCGCTCAGGTACGGAGGGGCTGTTTATGCACGCTTCAGGCTGTCGGTACGTTCACACATTTCTCAGTTGGCCGCTCATGGCGGCGGTGGGCGGGTTGCTGTTCGCGGCACCGCTCACACACGCCGATCCGGTCGGGAGGCTGTCTCCCTACGCGCCGCGGCCGACGGAGGCGGAGCCGACGGGCGAGGGCGGGTATTCACCCCGCGTGACGCCCTTCCGTGCCGTGATGCCCAATGAAACGGCCTCGACTGGCCTGTTCATGTACGACTCCGCGCTCAATGTGCAATCGATCAACACGGGCGGCGAGGTATCCATCCTGCGTGGGCCTTCCGGCGGCGATCTTGGCACAAACCGCAACGGATCGGGGAACATCACCGCCACATGGGACGAGGTCGTCGTCGGAACGAACCACTACATCCGCTGCGCCGTGACGACCACCAACGGCGAGGCGTTTATCCCGGCCGGTACAACGATGACCACGCCGCAGGGGGGCACCCAACCCGCCGCCTTCTGGTCCTGGCGCTTCGGCACCGTCGACCCGGTGAACTTCCAGTCGTGGGTCACGCAGGTGCGTCTGACGCGTGCCCAGATTTCGTTCAGCCAGGACCGCGGACAATCGTTTTTCAGCACCTTCAATCACACCAGCACCATCCCCAACCGCAACAACTGGAACCCGTCCTCGGATGATGGCGAACTCCTCGCTTCGGTCGGTGACGGGACCAACTACATCCTGCTCCAGTACACCATCGAAGTCACCCCGACGCCGGGGACACTGGCGCTCTTGTCCGGCGGTTTGTTCACCATGTCGCGCCGCCGCCGCCGCTAGCGGCGCATCCCGATCTTCAGGGCTTGTCTCGCGCGAACAAGTCCAAACGCCGTCGGCTGACCTCAGCCGCGGCGTTTTCTCATTTGGTCCGTTCCGGTTTGCGATCGGGCCATCGGTCGCCGACCCGGATGTTCGACGGGGTGTCATCGGCGGTGGTGCGCTGATGTACCGCCCGGTCGCCCGGTATGATCGGCCTCGACGTATCCCGCGCGTGCGGGCCGACCGATCCCGTCCGACGCTCCGCGATCCCCCGCGGTGCACCCCACCTTCGGCTCTGGCGACGGCGGCGTTGCATCGTGTGGATCGAACACAACCCACGAACATGCTGAGAATCATGACAACGTTACGACTGACTCCCATCGCCCTGATCACCGCGTTTCTCGCGGGCTGTCACCCCCCTTCCCGCACGTCCACCGAGCCGATGCACGCCGAGTTCGTTACGGTGGTCGTCGATGGGGACATCGGCGAGTGGCCAGGAGACTCGTCCGCGTACGCCGATGAGCATTACCTGTATCTGCGTTTTTCGGTGCAGGGCGAGCGGGACACCATCCAGGCATCATCGCGAGGCATCACGCTTCTGGTGGACGCCGATGGCAGCACGTCGACGGGGTACGTCAGCCCCTTCGCCCCGATGAACGAACTCGGCGTGGACCTGCAGTTGGAGTTCTCACCCCTGTCCCCGCGCGGGGGGCGTGCGCGGGGGGTGCGGCTGTCGGCGGTCGATGGTGCCGGGAACACACGGCCGCTGTCGAAAGAAGACTTCGACATTGTCTTTGCTCCGACCTACGCCTCATCGTGGTATGAAGTCCGCATCAACCGCACCCCCGAGAACGCGGGCGGCCTGCCCGAGACCGGTCTGCTTGGTCCAGGACGGATCACCACGCTGGCGACATACACGGATGACACGGGCGCGATCGTGGCGTTTTCCGACCCCATGACTGTGACGACCGATATCGTCTGCCCCGGCGGGCGGCGCACCGCCGCGTTCGCTCCACCCGAGAAGCCGGCCAACGCGGTTCGGGTTCTGTCGTGGAATGTGTTGCGGAGCGCTCCGATGGACAACCCCGGCGCGTTCGCGCGAATCCTGACCGCGCTCGCGCCGGATGTGATCCTGCTTCAGGAGTGGGAGAAGGGCGATGCCGCCGCGGTGCAGGACTGGTTCGACCGCAACATACCCATCGGTCATTCCTGGAGCGTGCGCAAAGCCCCCGGTGATCTGACCAACGGCGGGGGTGTCGCGGTGGTCAGCCGCTTCCCGATGACGGCTGTTCTCGGCGAATCGCTTTTCTCGCAGTACAAGGATGACCGGGGCGCCGATCGCCGCAGCGCCATCCGAAGTGTGGCGGGGAGCATCGAGACGCCGCACGGTCAGATGCTCGCGCTCTCGACCCATCTCAAGAGCGGGGGCGGGAAAGACGGTATCGAGGACCGCCGTCGCATCGCCGAGGCGCGTGCCATCAACACCACGTTCGCCGCGGTGGCGACAGCCACCGGGGCGCCGTTCCGCGTGATCGGGGGTGACATGAACCTGGTCGGGTCGCGCCCGCCCATCGATGTACTCCGCGCCGGCCTTGATACCGACAACTCGGACCTCACGCCCGCCCCGGCGCTTGTTCACGGGGATCACGCCTATTACACCTGGCGCGATGCGGGCACGGCCTTCGCGCCCGGGCGACTGGATTGGATTGTCTACAGCGACGCTTCGGCGAAAGCCGTCAATGCATTCGTCTTCGACGAATCTCGGCTGACGGACGAAGTACGCGCATCGATGGGCCTTCAACGGGGCGACGGCGCCGCCAGCGATCACATGCCCACCGTGGTCGATCTGGTCCGGATCAGATGATCGAGCGGGTTCCATGCCGGGTCGCCGCTCGGGGTTGTCAGACCCGCCGCGGCCGATCCTGACCGCATCCGAACCGTCGCTCGCCGCGAACGTACCTGATCCTGAGAGACATGATCCGCACGGACGCGGCCGCAACCCTGTTCCTTGTGGAGAAGAACGCATGCGCACGCTCGTCGCCATACCGGTCTACAACGAAGCAAAGTATGTACGCGCCGTGCTTCGCCGGGTTCTGGCGATACACAGCGATGTGCTGGTCATCGACGATGGTTCCAATGACGGCACGGCCTCGGCCCTGAACGAGTATCCCATCGACCTCATCCGCCACCGGACCAACCGGGGCTACGGGCGGAGTCTCTCCGACGCCTTTGCCTTCTCGATCCGCGAGAAGTACGACTGGCTCATCACTATGGATTGCGATGAGCAGCACGAGCCGGCCGCGATCCCTCGCTTCATCGATGATGCGGATCGGGGCGGGGCCGATATCATCAGCGGTTCGCGGTACCTGCTCCCGTTCGCGGGGGACGACCGCCCCCCCCCCCCCCCC
>DDSA01000219.1:4212-5246 GCA_002343715.1 Phycisphaerales bacterium UBA2402
CCCCCCCCCCGAACGCCGCGCCATCAACGCCGCGATCACATCGGAGATCAACGCCCGCCTCGCGTCCGGGCTGGGCACGTTGCTGACGGACTCCTTCTGCGGTTTCAAAGCGTACCGCGTTCGGGCATTGCGTCGGTTGCGTCCCACGGTCAACGGGTATGCCTTCCCGATGCAGTTCTGGGTTCAGGCCGCCGCGGCGGGCCTGAAAGTGCGGGAGTTGCCCGTGCGACTGATCTACAACGATCCGATGCGCACCTTCGGCGGCCACCTCGACAACGCCCAGCGGAGGCTGAACCACTACCGCCGGGTGCTTCAACGCGAGATTCGCCGTCGCGCGGATCAACTGCCGATATCGGCCGGACGAGGATTGTGCGATGCCGACTCGGGCTGCTGTCCGAGCGGTGATACCGAGTGCTGCGGATCGTGAAGAATAACGACGCCGGAGAGTTCCTGACCATCAAGCCGGAACCCGCCGCGTGGACGGGGATGATCACCGCACGATGGGAAGTCTCGAAACGCAACCCCGAGGCATTGCGGGTGCGAGATAAACTCGGCCTGCCGACCGATCGGCCTGTTGTCATGAGCGGGCATCAGGCGGTGGTCTGGCACCCGGGCATTCTCGCCAAGCTGGGTGCCGCGAGTTCCGCCGCGGCACGAGTCGCGGGAACGGCCGCGTGGATCACGGTGGATCAGGATGCGGGCGATCCAGGTGTGATGTTCGTGCCGAGTGCAGCCCCAGAACGGTTGAGTCTCCGCATCGCGCCGGCACCCGACGGCGAGGTGCCCACGGGGGCGCAGCCACCGATGAGGCCGGGCGTCGATTCCGCGGCCGCCCTGAGCGCGTGCGATCCCGCGGTCGCCACGCGGGCCTCTCGCATTCTTGCAACGCTCGCGGACCACGCCGGGGCACCCTCCGCCGCGGCCCAGATGCAGGCGTCACTCTCCGATCTGGCCTCGCCGCTGGGGTTGTCGCCCGGGTGGATTCTCGCGTCTTCGTTGTCGGTGTCCGGGTCGTTCGCCGAGCTGGTTGAGGA
>DDSA01000228.1:0-16571 GCA_002343715.1 Phycisphaerales bacterium UBA2402
GTCCGTGGCGGGGTCGGCCGCGCGGGCATCCGGAGCGCCGTCGATTCGTGCCGCGCCGCTCCACCAGTTCGTCACTCGGATGGAAGGAATCCCTCCCCGCGTGCCGGGAGATGCCGCCGGAGCAACTCGATGTGTATCGACGGTGGCCGGTCCCGCATCGCGCGGCAGAGGCGGAATGGGCGAAGCCCCGCCGATGCGGTCGAATGCCGTCATTCCCGACCCGCTCATGCTCGGCAGTTCCACCGGTTTCACGGCGTAGGGGTCGCCCGCCTCCGAGATATATGAAAGATCCGTAAGCATCAACTCGGCGGAGGCGTAACGCTTGTCGTAATCCGTCATCGCCCGCCGGATCACCCACTTCACCGCTTCGGGACACCGGCGCTCCACCTGGCTGAGCACGCCGTGGGCCGGGAAGGAATCCTCAATCATCGAGTACAGCACCGCGCCGGCGGCGTAGATGTCGAACCGGGTGCCGTCCACCTCGTGGACCTTCACGCCTTTGAGGGCCATCCTCACCATCTCGGGATCACGGAAGTACTCGGTCCCGTGCGTGGTGAGCGTCATGGCGCTGCGCAGGCTGGAGACGAGGCCGAAATCGACCAGGTGAGCCCGCTTGTCTGATTGGGTCGCCACGATGATGTTGTCGGGCTTCACGTCCTTGTGCCACAGCCCGCCGCGGTGGTAGGCGCTGAGCGTCGAGACTAGATCGATCGCATACCGGAGGGCCGCGGCGAGTTGCGCATCGCCCAGCCCGCCCGCGGGGCTGGAGGCGTGCAACTGCTTGGTGATGAGGCTCAGGCTCTCACCCGGCACGTAGCGCATCACGTAAAAAAAACGCTCCGGTGTAAGGTCGTGGTCGAGGATGAGGCCCAGCCGCTTGGCGGCATCGAGGGAACGGCTCTCGCGGACGATCTGCGGCAGACTGCTGCCGTCGGCGAGGGAGAAGGACTTGATGACAACCTGACCGACCGAGATGCCCGCCCGGTTGAACGAGGCCAACTTCACGGCGTCAGGCTCGGCCACGTACAACTTCGCGCCGCTCCCCCCGCCGGGCAGACTGCCGACGATGGTGTACCCCTCGAACGTGCCCCGCTTCCCCGCGGACTTGGGCAGATCGGCGGTGGGCGCCGCGGCCATGACGGCGGGCAGGCGGCGCTCGAGTCCCTCGGTCAGCCCGCCCAGCCCGAGCAGCTGCGCCGGGTGTCCAACTACCACGCGGTAGAGACAGACAGCCGCGTTGCCCAGTTCGCCGGTCAGCGCTCGGCCGTAATGAGCCGCCGCGGAAAAACGCGCGATGATGAAGTTGCCCAGCACCATCGGCACGTACAAGACGCTGAGAAGCAACGCCCCGACACACCGGAGAGAATCCGAGAGCATTCCCCACACGAACCGGGCAAGGTGCTTGACAAACCAGGCGATCGCGTGGAAGAACGGCACGATCAGGTAGATGACCGCGAACGTTCCGAGCAGGATGCCGGCGAGAACCGCGAAGATGACGGCGAGTACGTTGAGAAAGCCCATGACCGCCCCGGAGTAGGAGACGTGCGATCCGCCCCCGCGCGGGGGCTACCGGAGCCGGGCCGCCTGATCCGCCCGACGCAGTTCAGACTGCCGATGATGAATCTCGGCAATCGCCTCGTCGAACAGCGCATCATCGGCCGCGGCTGACTCCTGTTTGGGAGTCAGGTGGATCCCGTTTCGCGCGGCTTCTTCCCGTTCGTCTTCTGTAAAACTGTAGACGAGGATGATCTCGGAGAGTTTGACCCTCAGCAGGTCCCGCACCCGGGCCAGGCGGCGGCTGACGGTCGGCTCGCTGATGCCCAAAGCCGAGGCGACATCACGCCCCGGCTTGCCCTCCAGGACCCGCATCGAATAAATGGAAAAATCGGTAAAATCGCTCTCTTTGCCGACGGCCCGCAAGGCGGCCTCGACCTTCGCGGCGAAGACGTTGGCCTCGTACTGCGCATCCACCGGTGGTCCGCCCGACTGCCCCATCCAACTGTCATCGAGTTCGGCGGCTTTTTTCGATCCGCCCCGTTTCTGCGCACCGCGGCGGTCGAGTTCATCCCCCAGGACGTGCTTGGCGATGGCCAGCAGCCACGTTGAAAACCTCGCCCCACGGGAGGGATCGAACCGGTCGATCGACTCCGAGAGCGCGGCCAGCGTCTCCTGAGAAAGGTCGCGGACCGTCTCGGCCCCGATCCGGCCCTTGCCCCACTTGGTCAGCTGAGCACGAACCACGGGGCCGAAGGTCTCCCAGAGTTCATACCAGGCCGCCTGGTCGTTGCAACGCAGGCGTTTGATGAACCCGGTCGTCATCGGCGTCAGCATGGAGGAAGAGTACGGGGGGTGGGCGTAGAACCGGGATGTGGGGTGTGGTTGCATCCTCTTGGACAATCGAAAAGTGTCGAGTCAGCAAGAATTCTGGTTCGTACGGGTTACTTCCGGGCTGCGCGATGAGGATTTCACATCATGATAAAAAAAACGCCCGCGGAGGCGGGCGTTCAGGGGTGTGTCGGTGTTCTGTTCGGATTCAGTCAATGTGGATCAGCAACCACCGTTCTCCCATTGGGAGAAGAAGGTTTCAACATCGCCACCATCGACTCCCCCGTCCTCGTTGGTATCGGAACAGCCGGATGCGCTCTCCCAATCCATGAAGAAGGCCTCGACATCTCCGCCGTCGACGCCGCCGTCCTGGTTGTAATCGGCGAAGCAAGGCCCGCAGGGCGGGGGGGGAGGCGTGGTCGAGAAGATGTACACATTCCGACCGTTGAAATCGCAGACGGCGAGACGCCCGTTTTCAGGGTCCCATGACAGATCCATGATCCCGCTGGTGTTGGGAACACTGAAGGGGGAGCCATCGGCGTTGAGGAAGTTGATGGCGACGGGCTGACCGTCCAAATCCACCGCCTTGATCCAGGCCGTGAGGTCGGATTGCCCCGTGCCGTACTCGTTGTAGACCACGACATCGCCGCTTGGATTGCCGACCAGAATCTCGCAGCGCTGCATGATCTGGAACGGCACACTCCCGCACGCATCTGTCGTGGTGCAGGAAACAACAACATGGCTCAGCAGCCCGTTGAGCGGGTTGCGCCGGCCGATCACGAGGTCGTTGTCGGCCCGTGCCGCGAGGTTCCCGTTGCGATAGTCGATGCTGATGTCACGCCAAAGCGTGCCGCTCACGGCCTCGCCGTTGCTGCCGGCGGTGTTGATGATTGGGGCGATGGGCTGGCTCATGCCGTCGACGGAATCCGCGTCGTAAATGCGGCCCAGGATCACGGAGAGGCCGTTGTCCAACCCTTCCTGATCCCTCAATCGGATGCCGAAGGGTCCGCGCGATTGCAGGTTGCCGGGGTACCCCGCGAAATCAAGGATCGACAACACCGGCCCATCCTGCTGTCCGTCGGCATCGAGGTCGAAGCCCAGACCGTCGAAGCCATAGTCGAAGGCCGGTCCGGCTCCGCCGCGGGCACTGGTGCCCGCGGGTGACTCTTCCAGGAGGATCGGGTTCAACTGCGAATCCACATCGTACAGCCTGAAAGCACCCGCCGTGCCGACGCCGCCCGAGTCATAGTTGAGCACCAGCCCGGCGCGGGCGGGGCCGTGGTCGTACTGGAGTCCGTAAAAGCCGCGGAACGTGGGCATGGGGACCGCGGACGAGGGCACATCGCGGAAGGCCCGTGTGCCGAAGATATCCTCGATCTTCACCATCTTGCACGTCGGGGCCGTGGTGTTGTTGTACCCCGCGACGAAGAGACTGTCGCCCACGAGCGCGATCACGCTGGGGTTGTTGCCCACGAAGAAGTTGGGCGCGTTCACCGAATCACTCAACACCGAAACGTCCTGCGTGTTCTCGAGATACAGGGTCACCTGCGCCCCCGCCAACGGAACTGCACCGGCGAACGCGCACAAAACTAAGTTCATTCGACGCATGAGACGGACTCCCTCTGACTTGTGGATACAGAAACACTGGGCCGACGAAAAATCACTTCGCTCGACACACGAAACATCAACCCGGAGGTGTATCTTATATAATCTCGGCCGATCTGCCAATCCCAATTACGCGCAAAATGCGCCGGATTGATTCAAATATGCTCTTGGGATGAGGCAAATAATGCTAACTATATACTAACATACATCACTCTCTCTCTCCAACGAGATCGCCTGCCTCGATCCGCCGCAGGGTGGCTTCGAGTGACTTTGCATCGTCGTCATTGATGTACCCATCGCGATTGACATCGATTGGAGTGCGTCGTTGGGAGTACAGGTCGTCGATCGTCACTTTCCCATCACGGTTCACATCCGAATCGTCGGGGACTTCAACGGTCAGGAGCCTGTGCAGTTCGACCTGATCGGTGTAATCCACATCGCCGTCTCCATCGAGGTCGTAGAGGTGATGAATCGCGGCGATGGGACGCGGAGCAAAGAAGCAGGCACGCAGCGCATCGATGTCGCGCTGATCCACCACGCCGTCCTCGCCGAATCGATGCTTCGCGAAATACCGATCAAAGAGGGTCACATCGGCATCGTCGATGACGGCATCGCCGTTCAGGTCATACTTCGCGTTGCCGGCGTTCACGGGCACCGGGGTGCCGGTGTAGACACCGGCGAGCGCGCCGCGGTCTCGGGCATCGACGTACAGGTCGTTGTTGAAATCCCCCTTCTGCGGCGTGGCCTGGTTCAGGAGCCAGAAGGCGACTTCGCTCCGTTTGACGGCATCGGCGAGGATCGTCGCGTCGAAGAAAATAAACTCGTCGATGCCCACGGCCTTGCACCCGGAGAGTTGCTGGGAGATGCTCGGGCGGGTTCCCGCGATGATCGCCAGGCCCGCGATGACAGGTCGCCCCGCCGCGCTCGTCTTGGTCAGGTTCAGGTCCGACTGGATCGATGAAACGGTGGATCCGTAGGCCATGGGCACCAGCGTTTCGACCCAGCCATTGGCCGCCCAGGTCGGCCAGTCCTGGCACTTGGCGATCTGGGCGCTGCTGCTCATGGCGCTGGCGAAGATCGCGGCGGAAAACTCGGGGCCGCCGTTCACGCTGTTGATCCCGGCGTGCATCTCGCGTGCGGCGGCGGAGATTCCCGCGCGTCGCCAGGAAAGGAACCTGAACCAGTGGCTCCCTGTACTGGTCGCGGCCGCGGTCAGCGGATCGACGCCGTACTGGGCTTGAAACGCGGCGCGGCTCCAGGTGTCGTAACTCCAGGGCACGGTGTACGAATCGCTCGTCGAGTTGTCGAGCGCGAAGCGGTGGTAATCGGTCTGGATGCCCCACAGCCCGGTCTTGCCCGCGAGTTCGGCACAATACCTGCGCAGTTTGTCCTGCACGCCGGGGTTGCAGAGGTTCGCGAAGACCTGCCCCGCGGTACCGTCGCCCCCGACATCGCCGGTGGCGATGTTCCATGACCGCCACTCGGGGTTGTTGGTGAAGTTGTACGCCCCGGTGGAGCCGAACTGCCAATACCCCGACTCGACCCAGGCGTGCACGCGGATGTTGTACTTCGCCGCGGACAGAATCGCCTGGCCGAGGTAATCGTTGGAGAAACGCCGGTTGAAGACGTTGCTGTCGTTGGTGGCGATGCCGTGGTAGAACGTTTCGAGATAGAGGTCGGTCAGCCCCGCGTTCGCCATGTGATTCAGACTGGTTTCGAGCGCGGCGATGGTGGACGGCGGTCGCAGCCACGCCCCCCGGATGGGCCGGCGCGGCAGAGACGGGGCCGGGGCCGGAACTCGAACGCCGAGATGGTTCGCCACAGCGCGGAACGAGCCGTCGCTGGGGCGGTTCAGGGTTCGCGACCCGCCGGGCACCGGCTGGTATACAAAGGAGGTACTCCCGCCGCCGTCAAGGTTGATCGCGCGATGCGCACCTCGCTCGATGAAGAGATCGGCGAGTTCGGGTAGCGTCATGCCCACGCTCCAACCCGTCTGCCGACCATCCACCACGATGATGTAGAACTGCGATCCGGCCTGGTTGATACCTACCGCGGTTCGGGGGTTCCGCGTGGCCGGGTCCACCCGGGCCGTCGCCCCCGTGTTCACACCGTCGGTCACGAGCAGCGTCCCGGGGATGGCGTCCGTGTTGCTCGGGCCGACTCCCGCGACCGCGTCCAAGATGCCAGCGAGGTCACCGGGCCCAAAGTTCCCGATCGCTGCGGTGCGGTCCGCGCGGAAGAGAATCGCGGGATCGAAAGGGTTGGTCAGGTACTGTCGGGGCGGCGACACGATGACCCCGTCGCTCATGGACAGCCCGATGATGTCGGCCTGGTTCGCGGGAAGAGTGGAAAAATAGTTGGCGTTGATCGCCAGCGTCACGCCCGACTGAGTCTGCCATGTATCAGTGCGGATCAGGTTGGCCTCGGCCCCCGACCCCGGCGGCAGCGGATCCGTGACGACGATCTCCACCGATGGATCGTTGAGGTCCACCGTGGCAATCCAGCCGCGGGCCGTTCCCCCGGGGGTGGAACGAACCAACTCCTGCACGCGCAGAGGCTGGGCATACACGGCAGAAGCCACCATCAAACCAAGGAGCACAGCGGAGCGGTACATGCAGTTTGCCTGTATACGTGCACAAAAGCGAGAAAAAACAGACTCGATCAATATTCTATAATACGATCAGAAGCCCCGCTCCGTTACCATCGACGCCTGCATTGCACCTCTATGGTCGTCGTTCGAGAGTGGACTGATAAAACGCCTTCAACTGATCCGGGTACAGGTCGAGCACACCGCGGCTGAACCAGAGAACGTGCCCGCCCCCGCCGGTACTGCGCACGAGTTCGATGGACTTGCGCAGATCATCCCACGTGGAATCCGGCCCATCGCCCACGATGCGTATGCCCGCGAGCATGTCGCCGACGCGCCCCGCGCCGAGCTCGTTCATGTACCTGACCTGCTCGAGCCACGTCTTCTCGAACGCGGTGTAGTTCATGCGGTAGCACTGGGGGATGAACTCGTCCCAGCGCGGGGCCGTCTTGTCGGTGGCGTTCCAGGCCGCCCACTTCGGCCACTCGAGCAGGTAGTGCTCGTAGCACCAGGGATAGACCGCGGGGGAGAGGGAGATGATGAGATCGGGCCTGGCCTTGCGGACCTCCTCCACGAACTGGCGGGCGTATTCGTTCACTTTGTCGGCACGCCAGCGCATCCACGCGGGGTCGGTGTGGTCTTCGGGCGGTTCGCGGCCATCATGTTCCTGTGCATAGACCCGGCGGGTGTGCTCGTCGTAGCCCATGGTGATGTACGGCCAGACGATCCGGTCGTCGAGTTGCACACCATCGAGGTCGTAGTTGGCGACCGCCTCCAGGACGAGATCAAGGAGAAATCGGCGTGCCTCGGGGTGCAGCGGGTTCATCCAGACAAAGCCGTTGGGGGCTATCTCGTTGCCGTGGCGGTCGAGGCTGAGCCACTCGCGTTTCATCCGACGGAGGTGGTTGTCGGTGCTTTTATGGGCGGCCATGAAACCGTACTCGAACCAGGCGATGTAGCGCAGGCCGTTGGCCCGGGCCTCGCGGAGTGTTTCGGCCACCAGGTCGCGCCCCGGCTGCTCGACGCGGGTCGGATCGTCGCTGGGGTCCTGTTTCATCAGTCCGGGGCGGCGGTCGAGGCCGATGGTCCGCTCCAGCACCTTGCTGGGGAACTGGGTGTAGCCGTTCTTCCAGCACTCGACGTACACGGTGTTGAGACCGATCTCCCGCAGGCGTCGCATGGTCTCGGCGGTCTTTTCGGGCGTGGCGATAGCGTCGTTGGCCGTGGTCGTGAGCCACGTGCCGCGGACTTCATCGTGCCCGGCCGCGGCGGGCGCGGCCGCCCAGAGAAGGCACATCGAACACCACGGGAGCCACACCCACCAGCGCTTCGCCGCGGGCCGCGAGATCGAAGCCGAACGCGTCTTTCGCCACATCGGTCTACCCTTTCCGCCCTTCGTTATCGCCCGTCGGCCGCGTGGCCGGACACACCTTGGGCGCCAACCGGAGTCGAGCATAGTCAGGAGCGATCATGGCGGACGGCGTATTCAGCATCGGGATCATCGGCGCGGGCGGCATTTCCGCAGCGCACATCGGCGCGGCAAAGGCGAGTGATGGCCGGGTTCGGGTCGCCGCCGTGGCCGATCCATCCGCTGCGAACCGGGAGAAAGCCGCCGCGGAGACCGGGGCCGCGGCGTACGAGTCGGCCGAGGCGATGATCGCCGCGCACTCGTCGGGCGCGACGCCCCTCGGCGGTGTGGTCATCTGCACGCCGCCGAGCATCCGGGTGAAACTCGTCAAGGCTGCCCTGAAGGCCAAACTCCCGGTCCTGAGCGAGAAACCGCTGGCCCACACGCTGTCGGATGCCAAGAAACTGGCGGCACTGGCCGCCAAGCACCCCAGGACGCCCGCCTTTGTCGCCTACTGCCATCGCTTTGCGCCCGCCGTGCTGGTCATGCGGAAACTGGTCGAGTCCGGCAGGGTGGGGCGACTGGTTCGATTCGAGAACGCCTTCGCCTGCGACCTGCCGGGCCACAAGGACAAGTGGTTCAGCGACCCCCGCGCGGCGGGGGGCGGCGCGTTTCTCGACATGGGGAGCCACTCGCTCGATCTTTTCCGGTTCCTCATCGGCCCGGCAAAAACACTCGGAGCGGTCTTCTCGCACGCGTGGAAGAAGCGCACCGAAACCGCGGCCACGGTCCTGGTGCGCGGGGGTAAAAAGAACGGCACCCGCATCCCCGCCGGGGTCGCTGGGACGATTCTCTCGGGGTGGGCCGAGTCGTCGCGTTTCACGCTCTCCCTGGTGGGCGACGGGGGAACGCTCTTCTACGACTACGAAAAGCCGGAGGAGATCATCTTCAAGGATCTGCTCGGCAAGGCCGAGAGCATGCCCGTGGAGAACCACGGCGTGCGGTTCACGCGCCAGATCGTCGCCTTCGCGGACGCCGTGCAGCGCAAGGCCAAAACCAACCTCGCCACCTTCGAGGATGGACTGGCCGCCGCGGCGCTGAACGACAAGGCGGCCCGCCTGGCGGAGTAACACACTCCCGGGCTTGTCTACTGCATCTCTTTCCCCGCGGCGAGCGAGCCGCGGAACCTGGCTTCGAGCGCGCCCTCCTGCGCGCCCTCCGCGCCCAGCGTTCGCGGCATGATGAGGCTGAACATGCTCCCACGCCCCACCGCGCTCTCGACCTGGATGCTGCACTGCAGGATCTCGGCCAGTTCGCGGCAGATGGCCAGCCCCAGCCCGGTGCCTGTGTGCTCCTTGGTGTGGCCCTGGTCGAGTTGATAGAACTTCTCGAAGATGCGGGCCTGCTCCTCCTCGGGGATGCCGGGGCCGTTGTCGATCACGCTGACACGGATGCGTTCCTCCTCGCCGGGGATGGCGGAAACGAGTTTGTCCGCGCGGAGAGAGATGCGCGGCTCACGGCCCGTCTTGTCCGCGGGGAGGCTGAACTTCACGGCGTTGCTGAGGAAGTTGAAGATGATCTGCTGCCACTTCTTGGTGTCGGTGGTGACGGCGGGGAGATCGGCGGGGACGTCGAGCGACAGTTGCACGCCCCGCCGGTCGGCCAGCGGCTGGATCAGCCCCAGCAGCCCCTCGCAGGCGTCGCGGACATTCATCGGCTCGATACGGAGTTCGACCTTGCCGGCCTCGATGCGCGCCATCTCGAGCAGGGAGTTGATGTGCGAGAGGAGATTCCGCCCCGCGGTATCGATATTGGCGAGGTAGCGGATGCGGCGGGCCACCGAGGGCGGGGCATCGGGGTTCTGGGCCTCGGCGCGGGCCTGCTCGAGGAGGAGTTCAGCGAATCCGATGATCGAGTTGAGCGGGGTGCGCAGTTCGTGGCTCACGTTGGCCAGAAACTCGCCCTTCATCCGTGCCGATTCATGGAGGAGCGTGTTGCTCTCGGCCATCTCGTGCAACTTCACGTCCATGGCCTGGTTCAGCGCCCGCAGGCGGTCCTGGTTGGCCTGGAGGTCGGTGAGCATCATGTTGAACGTGTCGGCGAGACGCTCGAACTCGTCGCCGGTCTTGATCTCGCTGCGAACCGCGACGTTCCCCTCGCGGACGCGCTCGGCGGTTTCCTTGAGCGCCCGCACCGGGCTGAGGATCACCCACCGGGTAATCACGTAGAAGACGAGCATGGCCAACCCCAGCACCGCCGTCGCCGCCCCGAGCAGGAAGACGCCGTTGACCCAGAGCTGGCGGAACGACTCAACCGTGGGCCGCCGCAATACCACGATCCCTGTCAGGCGCTCCGGGTTGACGCGGTCCGTCCGCTCGGCCCTGGCGTAGCGGTAGATGCGCGTCGTGCCGGACCACGCCGCCTCCTGCACATCCTGAAGGCCGTGATTCCGACTCAGCCGATCGACCGCTCGCACCAGAAACTCATCCGGGGGCTCCATCCGCTTCACTTCGCCGGGGGTAAATCGCTGCGCGATGATCCCGCCGCGGCTGAGGGGCGCGAACGATGGAGAGTCCATCTTGGGGAACAAACCGGTGCCGTGCCGTTCATTTGTCCGTTCCTCGCCGTCGAGCCGCTCCCATGTGGCCATCAACTCGCGTGAGACCGCCAGTTGACCGGCATCGATCAGGTCGGTCATGCGGAGCCAGGGTCCCCACAGAGCCGCCACGACGATCAGGACCACGGCCCCGCCGAAGAGGAGCAGACACTTGTTGGCGAGGCTCACGCCGCGGAACATGCGGAAAGCGTACGGGTCTGGAACTGGGCAAAAGACGAATCACGGCCGACCCGCGGCACACTCTCGCATCACTCTCGTTGTCGATGCTCTCCAACGAGTCGCTCCCTTTCGTTCGTATTCCGAAAAACCCTCCAGTCTGGTACCCGCTCCGGCTGCCGGGTGCAGGCAGCCGGTCCATGATCTCCTTTTCTCGCAAATCCGCGCGGAATTTGTTGGCATCGACGGTTTCGTATGGCATATTTGACACAGACGGCCCAGGCGGCCCAACCGGTGAAGTTCCGCGCCCCGGGCGTGGCCGCGCGGCCCGGAGGCCACCATGCCATGCCACGTTCTGGGAAATTGTCCGTTTCTTTCACATCAGGCCGCTTGCCCCGGTCCACAACCGGGGTACTCGGGCCGTCCCGAGGAGTCTTCGCCATGTCGGCAGTTCTCTCTTCACGCTCGTGCCGCTCTTCGGCCCTCCGCCCGGATGGGCAGAGCAAGTGCTCCGCATACCGAACACCCCCCCCCGCGGCAATAGGTTTTCATTTGGCGCGATTCGCGTTTTGCTTACCGGCCTCATTGCCGCGATCCTCTCAACCAACGCCCTCGCCCAGCCCGACCCCAGCGGCATCGACTTCGTCACCATCGGCTCGCCGGGCAATCCGGCGTACGCCGGGCCGGACAACAACAACCTCGTGACCGGGCGCGGCAGTGTTCCGTACGAGTTTCGCATCGGACGAACGGAAGTGACCACATCCCAATGGATGGAGTTCTACAACGCCTTTTACGGGCGAGTGCCTTTTCTCACCGCGCCGGTCATCTGGGGCGGGGTGGACCGCGGGCCCGGCCAATCGCCGCGGTTTGTGCTCAGCCATGCGCCGGGCGCGGCGGACTTCCCGGTGGCGGGCCCCTCGTGGCGCACGGCGGCGATGTTCTGCAACTGGCTGCACAACGACAAGCGCACGGATGTGGAGGCCGCGATGAACGGCGCGTACGACGCGCGCACGTTCGGGTACAACGGTCAGATCTTCACGGATCAGGCGGCCCACCATCCCGATGCCCGCTACTGGATCCCGACGCTGGATGAATGGATCAAGGGCTCGTACTACGACCCCAACTACGGCGGGCTGGGCATCGGCGGCTGGTGGTGGCGCAGTGTGAACGGGAGCAACACACCTCTGATCTACGGCCCGCCGGGGCAGGGCCAGGCCAACGCCGACTTCAACCTGCCGGGCGATGGTCAGTTCCGGATTCCGCTGGGTTCATACCCGGAGACGGTTTCGCCGTGGGGGCTTCTTGATGTCGCGGGAGCGACGAGGGAGCACCTCGAATCAATCTTGAATGTTGATGGGATTCTCAACAGATATCAATTGGGTTCGCACTGGACTACATCGAATGGAAGTGGTGATTTCATTTATCGGCTCGGATCGGACTTCCCCAGTCTTCCAGACACTATGACAGGGTTTCGCATTGCCGCATCGGTACCCACGCCGAGCGTGTATCTCGGCGTGTTCGTTGGTTTGGGCTTCCTGAGTGCGCGGCGGTCCATCAGGAGATAAGACATGTCGGTGCAAACTGGCGGTTGGCGTGGTCACCTCGCGGTGGCCGGAGTTCTTGCTTGTCTGTGCGGCGTGGTGCCGGCCCAGGATGAAGTCAAGGTCTATCGCACCATCGAGTTCAGCGGGGTTCCCAAGTCGGAGACACTGGTGGACGAACTTGATTCGGGACAGGACTTCATCATCGCCGTGCCGTTTGATGCGTCGGGTGTTCAGACGGTGCGTATGTACCGCCTCACAACAATGAGCCCGACCGTGGACATCGGTCACATCACACTGACGGGCGAACGAGCGGCAAGCGACCCACTGCTGGTGTTGATCGCGGGACTGACCTCCGCGTCCTTCGACCAGAATGGCAGCCGCTACTGACCACCTTATCCCTCCTCTCCCTCCACCCCAGCAGCACCGGACCTGCCGGGTACTCCGACCCGGGCGTTTCTCTCTGCTGGGGGCGATTCGGGAGGGGCAGCGCAAACGTCGGGCGGTCACTCGTCACGAGAGCCGGGTGCTGATGTCACGGCACGGCGTCTCGCTACCGATCCAGCTCGGCGGCGACGACATTGATGGAGCCGATGACCGCCGGGACATCGGCGAGCATGTGCCCCTCGGTGAGTTTGGCCATGAGTTGGTAGTTGATGAAACAGGGCGGGCGCACCTTGACGCGCCAGGGGCGCGGGCCGCCGTCGCTGACGATGAAGTACCCGAGTTCTCCGTTGGCCGACTCCTGGCAGTCGTAACACTCGGCCACCGGGGGCTTCCACCCGCGGTTGGACATGATGATCTCGAAATGCTGGATCAGCCCCTCGATCGAGCCGTACACGTCCTTCTTCGGAGGCTTGACGACCTTGCTGTCGGCGAAGGTGTCGATCGGCCCGGCGGGGATCCTGTCGATCAACTGCTCGATGATGAACAGGCTTTGCTTGATCTCCTCGACGCGCACCAGGTACCGGCAATAGGCATCGCCCTGCGTCGTGATGGGCACCTGGAACTTCACGGCCGGGGCGCCCATGCCGTCCCAGTTGTCGGCGTAGCAGAGGTACGGGAAGTCCTTGCGGATGTCGCGCTTCACGCCGCTGGCGCGGGCCATCGGCCCGGTGGTGGACCAGGCGACGGCGTCGTCATGGCTGAGGACGCCGATCCCCTGCGTGCGGTCCATGAAGATGCGGTTGCGGTTGAGGAGTGATTCGAGGTCCTTGACCGCCTGAGGGACTTCCTGATGGATCAGGGCCTTGACCATCCGCTTGAAGGTCTCTTCATCGGGCAGGTCCTGCATCAGCCCGCCGACGCGGGTCCAGTCGGGGTGGAATCGCTGCCCGCTGACATAGTCCATGAGATCGTAGATCTTCTCACGCACGTTGAAGGCATAAATGAACCCGGTAAAGGCGTTGAGATCAAGCCCGGCGGCCCCGACGCAGAGCAGGTGGTTCTGGATCCGGGCCACCTCGGCCATGATGGTCCGCAGGACCTTGCACCGGGGCGTGATGTCGATGTCGAAGAGCCGTTCCACCGCGCCGTGCCAGGCGATGTCGTTGGCGATCGGGCTGAGGTAGTCCATCCGGCTGACGATGGTGACGTACTGGTTGTAATCCAGCGCCTCGGCCAGTTTCTCGAAGCCGCTGTGCAGATAGCCGATGTGCGGCGTCACGCGGGCGATGCGCTCACCGTCGAGTTCGAGCACGAGGCGCAGCGTCGTGTGCGTCGCGGGGTGCTGCGGCCCGAAGTTCAGGACCCAGCGGTCGCCGGTGTCGACGTGGTCCTTCAGATAACCGACGGTGTCGGCATCGACGGTCAGGGCATCATCGGGTTTGATCGTGAAAGGCATGGGGGGCGAAGTGTAGGTGGGCCGTCGCGATGCGCCCCGATCCGGACTTCCGTGCGGCTTTGATCCCGGCAACGCCTTCCGGCCCGCCGCGGCCGAGTTCGAGACTCGGGTTTTCCCTATCATCCCCCATGACCCAGGCCGAGATCGACCGCCTCGCCCTCGACGCCGCCTACCAGCAGGCCCGTAAATCGCTGAGCGAAGGGGGCATCCCCATCGGCAGCGCATTGTGCGATCCCCGCGGCGTCATCCTCTCCCTGGGGCACAACCTCCGCGTGCAGACCGGCGACACCACCGCCCACGCCGAGACCGTCTGCCTTCGCAACGCCGGCCGACGGCGCGACTGGCACACGCTGACCCTGGCCAGCACCCTCAGCCCCTGCGCCATGTGCAGCGGCACGGCGGTGCTTCACCGCCTTCGGCGGGTGGTGATCGGCGAGCACACGACGTTCATGGGTCGGGAAGACTGGATGGACGCCGCGGGCATCGAGGTGGTGCTGATGAACGATGCACGCTGCATCGAACTCATGCGCGATTTCATCGCAGCCCGGCCTGAACTGTGGAACGAGGATATCGGCATCCCCGACGATGGCGCCTGACGATGGGCCACAAGGAATTGTGATAGATTTTCGCCGAACGCTCGAAGTATCGGGGGCAATCACTCCCGGGGCGCGGCGGCCAACCCGCAGTAGCGCCGCGCCCCATGCAGGATTTGCCGGACCCGCCGATGGTACAGTCGCCCATCATCATGCCGGAACCGCGGCCACCCATCCAAGCGCCCCCACGGGAGCCTGACACGCTCGTTGCGCTCGCCGCCGCGGCGGCCAGGGGTGATCGGCGGGCCTTTGAAGCCATCCACCGACGCCTCTCGC
Source organism: Phycisphaerales bacterium UBA2402 (assembly GCA_002343715.1). Taxonomy (GTDB): domain Bacteria; phylum Planctomycetota; class Phycisphaerae; order Phycisphaerales; family UBA1924; genus UBA2402. The sequence goes on from DDSA01000228.1 coordinate 14,892, forward strand.
CCGGTCTGCAGCGGCTCTTCATGGAGCGCGTGAATCGGCGCTCGGAACTCGCCGACGATTTGAGCCAGCGGACCTGGTTGGCGACGTGGGAAGCCCTGCAGAAAGGGCGATACGACCCGGCCAAATCCGCCATCACCACGTTCGTATATGCGGTCGGGTACAAACTCTACCTTCAACACCTCCGCAGCGCCGGACGGTCCGAGGTGTTGGCGCCCGATGCCTTCGAGCGGGCGGGCGCATCGTCGGATGATCCGGCTTCCGTGGGCGCCGCGGCGGAACTGATTGACGCTGTGCGTACCTGCTTGAAGGACCACGACGACAACCCCGTCCTGACCGAGGAGGAGCGGGGTCTTGTTCGTGCATCGGCCTCCGGGGCCAGCGACCGCGATCTCGCCAAGCAACTGCGCATCGCCGCGAGCACGCTCAACGCCCGAAAACAGGCCGCGTTCGAGAAAATCCGCCGTTTCCTGGCGCAGCGCGGGCACCGACCGAGTTCTCCCGAGCGCCCGTGAACCCCGCGTGAATAACTCCACACCCCGCGTGATGGCGGGTCCAAGGCAGGATGTCGTGACCAACGAACAACTCCAACACCTCGTGCGGATGGCCCAGGAAGTCGAAGCCCTCGAGCGCAGCGCCGAGGAAGAAGCCGCCGCACCCACACCGATTCCTTTCCCGGGGACCTCGGGTCGTGCGCCGATCGTCGCCCCGCGCGCGGCGGGTCTTGGTTCTTCGCGCCTGTTCGGCTACCTCGCCGCCGCGGCGTGCTTCGGTCTGGCCGTCGGCATCGCGTGGCACGCCACCACCCCCGCACCTGTTCCATCCAAACCTCGCATCATCGCCATCAAGCCCGACCCTCAGCCGGCACCGCCGGCGGACGGGGCAGGGATCACGACCCCGCGAACGGTTGAAATCGCTCACCGAACCGCGTCGGTTGATGAGCATTCGGAGTACGCCTGTTTAACTCACATGAGTGAGATCGCCTCGGTCGTGTTCGCCATCTCGCGCGACATGGACACCGATTGCGGCGACCGTCAGGCGGTGGTCCAGTCTCTGGCCCTGGGCCCCACCGGCTCCATCAGCCGAGCCGACCTCTTGCGCCTCGGCATCGAGGCCGCGGGCTTTGTTTCTCCCGACCGCCTGCTGGTCGTGTCTGTTTCCGGCCCGGTGGAGGCGCTGCCGCACACGGTATCCGAGGCCGAGGCGCTGATCGCCTGCATGGACCTGAGTCACGCCGACCCGGAGACCGCCGAGATCGTGGGCGAGCTCGGCCACGATGAAGCGAAATACGCCGCCGCGGCCCGCGCCTGTCTCTCCGACGGCGTTCTGGTCGAGGCCGCGACCTTCATGGGCCGCTGATCCTCACCCGCGGGCCGCCGCATCACGGGCCGCCACGGCGAGTTGATCGCACCGTTCATTCTCGGGGTGTTCGTTGTGACCCTTGATCCAGTGAAAACGAATCTCGTGCGTGGCGCGGAGCGCATCGAGCGCCTGCCAGAGGTCCTGGTTCTTGACGGGCTGCTTCTGAGAAGTGCGCCACCCGTTTTTTTTCCACGAGTGGATCCATGAGTTCAGCCCGTCGAGGACATACTTCGAGTCGGAGTACAGGTCCACCACGCTCGGGCGAGACAACGCGGACAGACCGTGGATCACCGCGCTCAACTCCATGCGGTTGTTGGTCGT
>DDSA01000228.1:16773-17157 GCA_002343715.1 Phycisphaerales bacterium UBA2402
ACTCCATGCGGTTGTTGGTCGTCTCGCGTTCACCACCGCTCGCCTCTCTCTCCTTGCCGCTGGTCGGATGGCGGAGGATGTAGGCCCAGCCCCCGGGGCCTGGATTGCCCGAACAGGCGCCATCGGTGTACAACTGGACGTGCGGCTTCATGCGAGTGGCGAGGGTAGCACGGGATGATTCGCGCGCCGTCCGCGGGATCATCGCGAGGGTGCCCGCCGCGGGCTGCTCAATCCTTCGGAATCCGTTTGCCCATCGGGTCCACGTTGTCTCTGATTTCAGCGTCCAGCCCGGCCCGCATGTCGGGCGTGATGTAATGCTCCATGCGCTCGGAAGGGTCGTGCAGGTGGTCCACCGGCAGGCCCAGGTGTCGGGCGAGGTAACTT
>DDSA01000263.1:0-328 GCA_002343715.1 Phycisphaerales bacterium UBA2402
GGGCGGCCGCGCCCGCGGCTGGCTCACGCCGATGCAGGCCGCCCGCATCAACAGGCACATCGCGGCGATCATCGACCTGGTCCGCAGCGCCCGCCCCAGGCCCGGCGCGCGCCCGCACGCCGTGACCTTTGTCCTGACCCCCTTGGCGCTGCCCGCGCCGAAAACCACCACGCCAGCCCGAAAGGATACATGAACACGAACCCGAAGGCCACGCTGTACGCTCTCTCCTCGTTCGCGCTCGCCGGAATCTGCTTCTTCAACAGCGCGGCGCCGGCTCAGGTCGCCGCCCCTTCCCGCAACGAGGCCCCCGCCGTTGTCGAGTCAAAGA